>VGVE01000108.1 GCA_016874135.1 Gammaproteobacteria bacterium
CCTCTGCGCGAGGAAAAGCAAGATCCTCGCACCCAACCCGTAACACGGTGCAATGGAAACCAGCGTGATCTCGGGATATGATTCGAGATCTCTGTCCCCAAAGAACTTCTTCCTCTCCCTGCGAAGAATGAGCGGGGAGAGGACCGAGTAAAGTAAAGGGGTCGGTTCTTGGTATTGACAACTGTTGGGGGGTTGCTCACGTTCTGCGGCATGGCGCGCAAGTTACGCGTGGAATATCCCGGGGCGGTTTATCATGTGATGAATCGCGGGGATCGCCGGGAGGCAATCTTCAAGGATGACGCGGATCGCGAGCGGTTTCTGGAAACCTTGGGCGAGACTTGCGCCAAGACGGGCTGGCAGGCTCATGCCCTGTGCTTGATGGGGAATCATTTTCATCTGGTGGTCGAGACGCCGCAGGGGAATCTGGTGGCGGGGATGAAATGGTTTCTGGGTACGTACACGGCGCGGTTCAATCGGCGGCACAAGTTGTTCGGGCACTTGTTCAGCGGGCGTTACAAGGCGTTGGTGGTGGATGGCAGCGGGAATGGGTATCTCAAGGCGGTGTGTGATTATGTGCATCTGAATCCGGCGCGGGCGAAGTTGCTGAAACCCGGGCAGGCGCTGCGGACGTATCAGTGGAGCAGTTGGCCGGAATATCTCAAACTGCCGGGAAAGCGGTGGTCGTGGTTGCGTATGGATCGGTTGTTGGGCGAGTATCGGATTCCGAAAGATAGCGCGGCAGGGAGGCGGGAATTGGAACGGGCGGTGGAGGAACGGCGTGCGGCGGAAACCGGGGCGGATTACAAAGCGATTCGGCGGGGCTGGTGTTTTGGTGCCACAGAATTTCGGAAGGAATTGCTGGAGCAGATGACGGAGCGGATGGGTGCAGAGCATTACGGGGCGGAGCGGCTGGAAACAGCGGAGGCGAAAGCGGAACGGATCATCGCGGCGGAATTGAAGCGGTGCAAATGGGATGAAGCGGAGTTGGCAAAACGCGCCAAGGGTGATTTGAGAAAAGTCGCGATCGCGGGGCGGTTGCGGGAGGAGACGATGGTGTCAGTGGTGTGGATTGCGGAACGGCTCAAGCTGGGAACGGCAAGTTACCTGAACAACCGGCTGTATCGGTGGCGCAAAGGACTGTGGGAGAAACGAGAGGTGGAGTGGATAATACCAAGAACCGACCCCTCAGCGATCACGTGCTTCAGGGTGCGGGAGTCACCTTCACCTCGCGCGCCTTGATGGCTTTGTGCAGTGTCCAATGATCGTCGCGGTAGTAGAAGTCCGAGTAAACGACCAGGAAACGATCCGGTCCCAGAGGCACCAGCGAGGTGTATCCGCAGGTCGAGTCCTGCCATCCTGTGTTCGTGTAGTGCAGGCCGATGGGGTGGTGAAGGACGTGGGGATTGGACCAGTCGCGGCAGTCGGGATCGTTCGAGAAACGCAATGTGATGCCGGGACGGCCCTGGACGCTGGCGACGACGCCGTTGTCCAGCGCGATCAGTGCCGGCAGGGCCGTGTGGACGCTCAATCGCTCGGGCTGCTCCCAAGTGCGACCTGCATCGGTTGATCGAGTGATCCAAAGGTTCGCTGTTGAACCCGCGGCCTGGGCTTCGACCCGAACCACGCAAACGAGCGTGCCGTTTGGACGCCGGACAATACTGGCTTCCTCCGTACCTTCCCATCTCTGCTCGGGCTTCGAGCCCATGATCGTGGACCGGTAGGTCCAACTCCGGCCGCCGTCCGTCGAGGCCACCAGGCACGTAGCAAAATGCGGGGCGGTATCACTGGGTTCGGGGATTTTCAACGCGCCCATGAGCATGAGCAGCGTCCCATCCGGCAGTTCGCAGGTTTCGCCGGGGCCCCATCGCACCCAAGCAGGAGTCAGGGGAGCATCCAGCGCGACCAGACCCGTCTCGGAGTTCTGCCCGACCGTGAAGCGAACCATACCAAGATCCGGGAACTCCAGCGGCGCTTCGTATTCCACTTCGGCGCCGTCCGGGTCACGGCGCTTCATGCGTATCAGGCGCATCTCGGCCGGGAGATCGGCGTAGCGATAGACCTCCGCCGTCGGAAACACCCAAGATGGAGGCCGCCGCAGCGGCTTCAGCCCCAGTTCGCCTGGACGCATGGTTTTGAAGCCGGCGTAACTGAGTCCGGTTCCATCTTTCATCACAAATCCGGGAGTTAACTCGCGTTCATTCCGAAGCTCTTCAGTCTCCGGCACCCATGTCTTGCCGCCGTCGTGCGAGCAATACTTTTTGTTCTCGTATCGCGCGCCTCCGCCGTGGGAATCGTCTGCGGTCTGGTAACCGCCCACGATGGTACCTTTCGGGGAAAGCCGATAGCCTGGGAACTGATAGAAGCCCCATCGCCGCTCCTCAAGTGGGCCGGCGGCAACCAGGACGGGATCTGCCATTTCCACGCGGAATTGGGCGCGCTCCTTCGCGGGCGCGGGAGGCGGAGGAACCTGCCACGTCGTGCGTTCGATGCTGGCGCGCTGCCCGGCGGCTTCGCTCTTCGAATAAAGCGAGAGGATCGCCCCGTCGTCCGTCTCCACGGAGCTGGGGAAGCCGAAATGCGCATCCCATGTGTCCCCGCGCAGCGTGATCTCGTGCTCGAAGTCCCACGTGGCGCCGCCGTCGTGGCTTACGCACGCCTTTTGGCTGAACGGATAGTAGGTGTGCCGATAGCCGTAGGTGCAGAGCAGGCGGCCGTCTTGCAGAACGGTCAGGTGCGGGGGATAGCCCCACATGGGAGTGATCCGGGGCCGCGTCCAGGTGCGACCGTCGTCGCGGCTTTCGATTTGCCAGATCTTATCGGGGACGTAGCAATGGAGCGCGTGCTCTCCGCCGCGGCGTTTCCAATCCTTCGGCGCGATGCGGAAAACGGCGACGATCCGTCCGTCCGGACACTGGACCGCGTGAGGATCGCGGAGGCCGAAAAGTTCGTCGTCATGCAGGGACTGTTTCCACACGATTTGCCAGGACTGGCCATCGTCCTTGGATTCGGCGGCCGCCAGGAACGGTTTGCTGTCGATCAGGGTGCGTCCGAGATAGAGCAGCCGGCCGTCGCGCAACACGGCCGGCCCGTGCGGGGAGTGCACCGGGGTCGGCATGCGGGCACCCCAGGTCGTGCCGCCGTCCTTGGACAACGCGCACCAGAATCCAACATGCTGCTTCAAGTCTACCGGGGTGAACTCAGCCTGGCGCGCCTTCCAACGTGCCAGATCCGCGGGGCTGGCTGCCACACTGCCCGTTGTCGCAACTCGAACCGGGGCATCGGCCGGTATGAGGACTCCGCGGGCCAGGTCGAGTGAGCCGCTGCGCTCGAATGTGCCCAGGGCTTCGAGTCCGGCTGAGGTCCGCCACGTGACCAGAAGAGCGCCGGACTTCAACGCCACGATGCCCGCATCGCGGTCGCTCAGCGGACTGTCGGCGACCTTCACAGGTTCGCTCCATCGTCTTCCGTCCCTGCTGCTGCGGATGAAACGGATGTCGCCGAAGGGATCATCCTCCGCCTCGCGACTTCCGGTGATCGCGGCAACGACGTCGCCGTTGGATGTCTTGGCGACTGTTCCCCAGCCGGTGGTTTTTTCGTGTTGCCGGTAAACCGGCTGCCGTTCCGTCGTGGTGCGGACCTGCACGTCCATGCGGGCGTAACGCAGTTCGTCTCGTTGGGCGTCATTGCGGCTGGCGTTTCTGGCGAAGTCCTGGATGGAAAAGCGGGCTTCCGGAAACCCTGCCTCGCGCTGAACCGCCTCCGGGCTGAGATGCTGCCGCAACTCCGAATCGGCGCGTCGATGGACCTTCACCTTGCGAAACACGCCTTCGTTCTTGCTGGAAAAGGCCATGAACGGGCCAGGGTAGCCACTGCGGACGTCGTCCCCGGCGGCGACGGTCTTTCTGTCCACTTGGAGGGAGAGTCGTCCGCCCTCGCGCAGCACCGTGATCTTGTGCCACTGGCCCGCCACCGCCAGTGAGTTCGTGCTGGGAGAATTGGGCGGTCTCCCGGGAATTCGCAGGATGTGGGTAGTGTTGCTCTTGGAAGCAAAACCGAAAAAGGCCGCTCCAGAGGAGTCCAACTCTTTCATGCCCAGGTAGAGGCTCAGATCATCCGGTTGCGCATCGGCTTTCGCCTCAAATTCGACGCGCACCGCGCCTTTCACCACAGGCACCCGCAGCATCAGCAGGCCCTCCACCGCCATCCCGGACTTCTTCAGGCCTTCCGGTGTCAGCGCCCAATCGCCCTGAACGGGGATCCAATCATTGAAGACCTCTCCGCTCGTCAAATCGCTCTCGTAAACGGTCTGCCACTCCGTGGCGGATGCACCCTTGGCGTGCAGCGTGACTTGTAGGAAACAAGGCAGGAGCAGGATGAGATGGGAGAATCGCGATCGGGTTGTCGTGAGTGTCATGAGGGAAGTGGCAGTGGTTGGGGTGTAGATACGGGGCCTACTTCTTTGCCCGTTCATCGAAGAGGGGTTTGTCTGCTTTGACCTGGTTGTCTTCGAGGGTCACGTCTCCGACCTGTTTGCCGAGGCGGATGGCGGTCTTCTGACGGCCGGCGCCGGTGTCTTCGATGACGTTGCTCCGGATGATGGTTCCCCGAGTAGCGCCATCCACGAACAGGCCCCAGCCTTCATTGTCGCGGACGATGTTGTTCTCGAAGGTGACGCGATGCACCGCCATGGGTTCGGTTTCATTCCTCCAATACACGCCGCCCCGCTTGTTGCCAACGATGGTGTTCCTGCGGACGAAGTTGTCGCTGCCGACAATGTCAGCGTCGCGCACGCCAACGGTGATGCGCACTGCCGGGCGGGCATGGAGTTCATTCTCGGCGTGTTTGCGGCCCGCCTGATCGGCGACCGCCGTTTTGACCGACAAGAGAGATGTGATCAGGAGGAGTGGAATGATCAGTTTCATAAAGGGTGTAATGAGTTCGGCATGGTGACGCGTTGGTCATCAAGGCAGATCTGTCCTTGTCTCATCATCTGGTTTTTGGAATGGGCGGGTTTGGCTTCGAGGCACCCTCCGGGGATGCCGTGCCTTCCGGGGTGTCGGCGTCGATCCTGAGACCCACCAGTTCGTAGACCTCTCCTACGGCCAAAGCCAGGAGCACACCGCGTTCAGCAGTGAGCTGAAAATTGCTGGCGAGGCTGCCCTCGTTGGATGCGATGTCCGCGCGAGCGCTCAACAACTGATCGATATTAACGGCTCCTGCGAAATATTCTTCGCGGCGCGCCTCGAAGACGGACTTCAGTCTCCCTGCCGCGTCCAGCATTTGCCTTCGATTGTGGTCGTTGTTCCGAATGGTTGTTGTGTTGCTGTTGATTCTCTCCTGGATGCTGATCTCTTCGGTCTCGATCTCCGCCTCAAACTGTCGAATCCGTGCTTCCGACTTCATTCGTGTTGAGTCGAGGACACTCCTGTCATTCATACGAACGTTGAGTCCCCCGGCAACTGTCCAGCCTCGGTAGCGGTCATCGAAACTTTGAGAACCCACTGGAAACACAGTGCCTTCGAGGAAAGTAGTGACGTCATAACGGCCGCGGACTGCTTGTTGGCGTTGAAGTCGCGCATTCTCGATGGCGTCTTTGAGAATGCGAAAAGTAGGGTTGTTGATTCGAGCTCGCTCGATGAGAACGCGCAACCCTTCCATTTGACGCGCTTCTTCGACCAGCGGGCTGACTCGGTAGTCGGGCATTTCGACTTGAACATCCTGGGCAGAGACGCCACCCAAGTGTGCAAGAAGGGTGCCGAAGTTGTCATCCTGCCGGGACGACACATGATTCCAGTTGGATTCAACAGAAGCTCGCGCGGTCTCAATGCGAGGACGATCGAGTTCGCCCAGTCGGGGGTCACGAAGCAGCAGGTCAAGGGCAGCCAACCATTGCTCGTTGCTTTCCAGGACCTGCTGCCAGAAGACGAGCTGGTTGTAGTAACTCATGGCGAGCTCCACCTGGGCGCGGAAGTTTTTCAAGTAGTCGAGTTGGGCCTTGCGCGCGGTGGAGTCCTGGAACGCTTGGGCAATGATGCGATCCTGACGGCGCCGGGATCCAAAGAACGGCATTTCCACCCGGGTGCGCATCAGGGCGCCGGCGCCGGATTCAACTGAGTCGAGGAAATCGAACCGGGAATGCGACGCACCCACCTCAGTGCTGAGAACAGCCCCTTCGAACGTCTCCTTTTTCACGCCGACAACCGACTCCACCCGATTGCCAAACGCCCCGCGGCGATTGGGAAAGTCAGACAGATCGGAACGGAACTCAACATAGGGTTCGAGGCGGCTGAGGTTTGCGCGAAACTCAGCAAGGGCATGTTTTCCAGCCATCATCTCCTCACGTGATGCGCGGACCGTAGGGGTTTTGGCATAAACAATCCGGACAATGTTGTTGAAATTGAGCCGGTATGGAGGGGCAACGTTGTCGGGGTTGAACCCACCGGATGAGAGGGTGGTCTTTGTAGGCTGATCGGAAATGTCTTTGGCTCGGACAAAACGAATGCGCGTCGAGCTTCTTGGGAGCACGCCGTCAGACTGGACAGAGGTACTACCTGAGTTTGAAGCAGCGGCTTGTGAGGTGGGTGCCGTACCGGAGTCAGCACCGTGCAGGCAAGGCACTGCCAGTCGCAGCAGGATCGCTCCGGTCAGCGCAAGCCATCGTCTCCATGCGGCCGAAGCGCGCCAACGACCGGGCATGTTTGGCCTTGGGCCACGATGTGCTGCACTCCGGGAGTTGAGCGTTTCTGTGGCTGGATCAAGGCGCATAGGGCATTGACTTGTTCTCCAGCAGAGACACCCGCCTCTCCGGCCCGGTGAGGTCGAAGACGATTTCATTCGTGCCTGGCGAGAAGGGCTTCCCGGTGACGAGGTCCTTCAGACCCATCCCAATGTGGTTGTTGCGCCCTTTCGCCGAGGCGAGGCCCATCTTGGTCTCCACCATCACCACTTCGTTGAGGAAATTGCCCGCGCCGCTGGTTTCCAGAACCGCCGTGTCGTCAATGATCATGGCAATGCCCGGCACGGTTTCGTGCCTCCAATCCAGGGATTCGCGGACGACCTCCGTCTGACGCCGGATCGGAGGAAGTCGCGTTATCTTCTCTCCCGACCACCGATTGTCATCGGAAATGTCCTTCGATTCGCCAGCTTACCACCACGCGTAATTCGGGTCTGGCGGGATGGCCCAAAATGTATCATCATGCATGTTGACGGGCGGGAACTTGAACGGCCCGGCATGTCCATCCGCCCAGGCCCAGACGATCAGGCTCTTGCCCTTGTAGTTGTGCCAGACGCTCTTCGGGTCCTCCAGGCCTCGGTCGGGATGCCATATCCAGTCCCCCTGGATCAATTTCCTGCTGGGGCCAGCGACGATTTCGCTGACCTTGATGGCGCGCCCCTGATCGGTGTTCGGATGTTCCGCGGGATCGCCGGTCACCCTACGGATGCGGAACTGGTCCCATCGCCACTGCACTTGGTAGCTATTGCCGTAAGACTCGTAGCAGTTTTTCACTTCTATACCGAACCACTCCTGGTACTTCTTGTCGCCCTTGTCCGCAGGGCAACGGAAGACCTCGGGATTGTTGCCAGCATAAACGGTGAGCGGACGATCCTTCCTTGCGACAAAGAGACGGTAATGCCCGTCCTTCCCGCCAGACGAGGACTGGTCCTTGCACAGCGGATAGCTGTCGTTGTTGTCGTCAGCATACATCTGAAAGGCCAGGATGATCTGTTTGTTGTTGGAAACGCACTTGATCTGCTGGGCCTTCTTCTTGGCGTTCCCCAGCGCCGGGAGCAGCATGCCGGCCAGGATCGCGATGATGGCAATGACCACCAGGAGTTCGATCAGAGTGAAGGCGTGGCGCGTCGGCGTCCGGCTTCCGGCGCGGTTCGCGCGATTGCCGCGCAGGCAAGTCGCAGTGTTGATGACGGTCTCACTCCTTTTGGATTTGCGTGGAGACATACTATCTCACCACCAATCGAAACTCGGATCCGGTTTGGCATCCCAGAATGCACTATCCTTCGGGTATGGGTGTCGTTCGAACGGCAGCTTGAACTGCCCTGCATGTCCATCCGCCCAGGCCATGATGACCAGGCTCTTTCCCTTGTAGTTGTGCCAGACGCTCTTGGGGTCGGTCACACCGCGCGTGACATACCAAATCCAGTCGCCTTGGACCAATTTATTGCTCGGACTCACAGCGATTTCACTGGTCTTCAGCGATTTGCCTTCATCAGTGGCCGGATTGGCCAACGCATCCCCGGTAATCCGGCGGATTCGGAATTGATCCCACTTCCACTGCATTTGATAGCTGTTGCCGTAGGTTTCATAACAGTTCTTCACCTCTTTGCCGAAAAACTCCATGCCCTTCTGGTCGCCTTTGTCGGATGGACACCGAAAGATCTCCGGCGAGCCCTGATATTGGTACAGTGGCCGGTTGGTCATCGCAACGAAGACCCCAAAGGTTCCGTCCTTGCCGCCTGACGCGGCCCAGTCCCTGCACAGCGGATAGCTGTCTTTGAAATCGTCCGCATAGAGCTGGAAGGCGAGGACGATCTGTTTGTTGTTGGCGACGCACTTGATCTGCTGGGCCTTCTTCTTGGCGTTCCCCAGCGCCGGGAGCAGCATGCCGGCCAGGATCGCGATGATAGCAATGACCACTAGGAGTTCGATCAAGGTGAACCCGCCGGAACTGAGCCCGCGGGTTGGTGTTCGGTGCGAAATGAGTTCAGGAAGCGGCTTCACAGGTTTGCCTCGCGCAAACGTTGTTGACTTGCCGGGAAGAGCAAAAACGCCCGCCGCCAGTCGTCAGGATCCGACGGCGGGCGTTGGCTGTGCCCTCTACTGCCTGACCCACCGATAAAAGCGGATGGGGGTGTTTTCGATGGAGTAAAACCGCGTGACGCGGGCGCCGGTGCCAGCGATGTTTTCCTCGATCGTGGACCACGTCTTGAGGTCCGCGGAACCCTCGATGCGATACCGTTGTCCGCTCGCCGCGTTGAAACGGAACTCGACCGCCGTCCGGATGCTCATTTCCGATTCGGGCGTGTTGGCCGCGCTGTTCGGGTTGAACCCTTGTTGAGCTTCGACTCCGTCGGCAAATCCATCGCCGTCGGTGTCCGCTTTGAAGGGGTTGCTGCCCGTGTTGTTGGCGCCCACGAAGGTGCCGGTGTTGGTTTCGACACCGTCCTTCAAACCGTCGCCGTCGGTATCCGGGTTGAGCGGGTCCGTTCCGGTGTTACTGGCGCTGACCCACGTCTTGGTGTTGGTCTCGACGCCGTCCTTCAGACCGTCGCCGTCGGTGTCCGGGTTGTTTGCCTTGGTACCGGCTTTGTACTCGTCGATATTCTTCAGTCCATCGTTGTCGAGATCGCCATTGGCGTCGTTGACATTCTTGTTGAGTCCGTTCGCCTCCTCGTAAACGTCCGGCATGCCGTCCCCGTCGGTGTCCTTCGGGAGGGCGATTTGCTCGTTGAAGAAGCCGTAGAAATGGAACGTGTCGCCGTCGCTGACGGAATCCATCGTGATCACCAGTGTTCCGTCGGCCGGGGCCACATACTCATAGTTGATCAAGGCGGCATCGCCCGCGCCGGTAGGCTCAAGCGGGTTGTTGTTGTCCTCGGTCCACTGGGATCCGTTGCGGGCAATCCGCGGAATCGGGCTGCCGGCGGGGGCGTCGCTGACATGCCAGTCCTGGGCGGGAGAACCCCAGGCGGCGACAATCAGGGAGAGACGATAGGTGTGGGCCTCCCGGAGTCCCGTGAGAGTCAGCCTCTGGATGCCTCCCCGTTCCCCCTCGGTAATGCCAGCGAAGAAAAAGTCGCTGAACAGATCGCCCAGCCCGTCCTTGAAATTGCCATTCGAGTTGTTCCTGAAGTTCCCTCCACCATACACGAGGGTATAGTTAGGACCAGTGGCTCCCTTTTGGGTAAACTGAACCCCGTTGATGGTCGCCGCGGTGGGGTCGGCACCGAAATCAACCAGGTGGGTGTAGATTTTGGACGGATCGATGCCGGTGTCCGAGTCACCCCGCCCGACGCTTAGCGTGAGTGGGGTGAAGCTGAAGGTGCCGGCCGCCGCGGACAGCGGCAACAGCCCGAGCGCCAGGAGGATGGAGCTGGATGTTTTGATGTGTTTCATTTTGATAGGTTTGTTTGTTTGTTCTGTGCGTTCTTTGTTAGGCCGATTTGCACGAACCGCATTGCCGCGATCACCAATCGCCTCCCTCGAATGCGCCCCGCGCCCGTACTCGCGCCGACCGACGTCGAGCACGAGGCGATAATGGCCCCACGCCCGCGCAGCCGGGCAGACCGGCAGGTAGCGAAAAAAGGAACGGTGGCTTTGCAAGCACACGCGCACCATGACGAAGAGTTCGCGATTCGGAGAAGTAGGGAAAAACCTTACTCGATAGGACCTCGAGATCCCGGCATTCTTCCTTCGTGACAGCAAGATCAGCGGCATCTCCGTCGTCTCCGTCCGCCGGGATTGACACGCTGCATCGTTGCGAACCGGCCAGCACAGCGCTGCTGGTGGTGGACATGCAGCAGGGTTTCCTGGCGCCAGGCGCGTCGCTGGAGGTGCCCAAGGGCCGGGCCCTCATTCCCCGGATTCAGGCTCTGATGGCCTGCTGTCGCCGAGCGGGTGCGCCGGTCCTCTTCACGCGGTTCGTCTATTCGCCCACAGTGCCATGCCTGAGAGGCGAACCGTTTGGGGTGGAGCATCTGCCCCTGCCCCCGGGCCAGTCTCCCGGTTACGGCCGGCCTTCCGCCAATTGCCTCACCGCACCCGAGGCAGGTCTGGAAGCAGAGTCGCCCGCCATCATTCCCGAACTCGCGCCGGAGCCGCAGGAATTGGTGGTGACCAGTCACGTTAGCGACAAGTTTCTCGACACACCGTTGGACCTGGCCTTGCGCAGTCGCAACCTCACGCACCTGATCGTCACGGGCGTCACTACGGACATTTGCGTGAACTGCACCGTGCTGGCGGCCTCCAATCGCAACTACCGGGTCACCGTTGTGACGGATGCCGTCGCCACATACGATGATGCCATTCAGGCCGCCTGCTTCGATATCTGGCAACGCAAGTTCGCGCGGCTGCGCACGACGCAACAATTGCTGGCCGAGCTAAAACCGCGACGAGGATAATCCTATGAAACGATCACCCCCCGGCCCATCGCCCAGGCGCAAGAACCACTGGCAGCGCCTGCTTGAGGCAGAGCAGCATCGCCGGGAACAGGCGGAGACGGAGTTGCGCGCGTGGCAGGATCGTTTCCGGCTTTTTCTGG
>VGVE01000109.1 GCA_016874135.1 Gammaproteobacteria bacterium
ACGGCCAGAAGCACCCTTCGCGTCAAGCCCTTCATGGATTTGACGCTAGCAAGGCACCGTCATAGGCCGTGTTGGTGGCCGGATCACGAGCAACGTTGGCGGCAGTGATGACAGCGGTGACCAGCAGGAATGCGTACGCCAGGCTGCGGCCGTGGATAAATACTTTTCTGTTCATGTCTGTGGTCTCTATCTGATTGGGACGACGAGGTTAAGAAGCCGTGTGTGAAATTTTCGTCAAAATTTGGACAATACGGGGAATTACGATGATTTAATGTTGACATATATTAGACATCTCAGAATTGAACACCAGAACGATGAGATTCGAACAGCTCGACATCACCTCCCTGCCAGCGATCAACCACGTCATTTCTGAGGCAACCGCTGCATGGCCCTTACCGGAACGCTTCAAACGTCTGGCGACGCCTGCACTGCACTACATGAGTTCAGACTTCGACGGGTTCGAGTTCGTCGGGGCGTGCAAAGATCACGAACTCCTGGCTGTCGCTGCATGGGGTGAGAGTGGTCTTCACCTGGGTCCGGCGGGGCAACGCGGAGCGTTGCTGCACGGCCTCTATGTCGCCGCTGCTCACCAACGCGGAGGCATCGGCTGCGCGCTGTTGGAGCACGTGGCAATGCTGGCCAGGCGCAATAGCGCCCCTGGTCTTCTGGTCAAAGCGCAACGGGTCTCGGTGGCGTTTTTCAAAAAAGCAGGCTTGAGTGCCATGCCACTGGCCGCTTATCCACACTCCTTCTGGCTTGCCCTGCAAACACATCAGTTCGGGGATCGGGCGCACAGCGCATGAGAAGCAATCAGGAGCCGTTACTCCGAGGCTGAAAACAGCGACGGCGAAACCTGACCGTCAGCACAGCTCGGCCACGGCGGTCAGTTTTTTCCTGAAGGCGGCCAGAGCTCGCCGTCCGGAACTGTCGATATGGATCTTGTTGTGGAAAAGCAGTCGCAACGTCGTCTCGTCGTCGCTCAGCGTCACACTGTAGCCGTCATAATCGGTCTGCGCGGTAATGCCGCCGAACACGTGGCCAGACTGCTGCCGCTCGCCGTGATCGATGATGTACTGGTAGGCACGAAGAGCCTGCGCCGACGCGATCCTGGTCTCATCGTCATATGACTGATTGACCATCGTCGACTCTAGTCTCGCAGCGAAATCTGCAGGCCGTCGGCTTCAGCAACTGCGATCAGAGCGTCTTCGAACAAACGACGCGCTGCTGCAGAGATGTCGCCCAGTTGCCTGTGCAAGGCAGTATCTGCGGGACTGCTGCCCGCACACTCACGGCTGTAACGCTCGAATGCACTGATGTCCATCAGCAGCTTGGCGATGTGGTTGGGACACTCACATTGGAGGCGTGGGTTGAGTCGCGCGATGCGGGCCAGTTCCATTGTCGAAAAACGCCGCGGTGATTCCTTGGCCTCACGCGGTGCATCGTCGACGCCTTCGAGGCGAACGAGAACGTCCTGGTCGTTGGCAGGACCCTGTATCGCCGTGATTCCGGCGTCGCCCAGTCTCGACAGTTTCGCGCGCGCCGCAAAGGCGTAGACGACGATCACCAGCGGGACGCGCTGCCTGATCTCTTGCGCAAACTCGACAATGTCGTCGCCTAACGTCGGGCTCTCGATGACCACGGCATCGGTCCCGACTTTGCCTGACTCACGCAGCCACTCCGCCGCTTCACCGCCGTAACGGGATTCAATCATCGGGTTGCCGTGCAACAGCCGCGAAACGCTGGGACCAATCAGCGTCAGCGATCGGACTTTGGTTCGTTGCGGTTCGCTTTGGTGGAGCGCTGCGAGGGCGCGTAACGCGTCGATCTCTTGGTCCGCAAGCTGGCTTAACGCGTGTCCATTGGCGGTAAGCAGCTTGATGAGTCTGAGCAATTCGAGTTGTTCTTCGGTGTAAACCCTGCGACCCGTATTCGTCCGAACGGGCACTGCGATGCCGTGCCTGCTTTCCCACTTGCGAAGAGTGTGTGCAGGGATCTGGGTCATGCGAGCGGTCGCGCCGATTGAGAAATGTTGCATATCGTTTCGATCCGAGAAGTGTCTCATTATTGTCCAAGAATCCAGGCTTACCTCAATCGCCCTCGATCAAGTCCCGTTGCCGTGCCTTGACGTTGGTCGTGATTGCGTGCCTACGTTCTCTGCCACCCACAACGGCGGATTTTGACGGAATCGGCAAGGCGTGCTGCCGGACGAAGCGTTCTTGCGAGCCCTTGTGAATCAGGGTCGCATCAGCCTTCGCGACCGGAAATGGTGACCCGCGAAAATCCAGAGTCGGACATCGCTCCTCCTGAGCAGGCTTCATCGGCGGCGACACGCATCGACAGGGTCACAGCGGCGGCGTCCTGAACCGCTTCTCGTGCGGCGAGCAAGGATTTAAACCGCAAAACACGCCCACGACGGTCCCGTAGCAGACTTGCTCCGGCAGGCTCCTGAACCTCGACGATGTAGTCGCGACAGCCGTCGCTGATGATGGTGGCTCGAAGTGGTCGAGAGCGGGCAAATTGCATCAAATCCAGAAATTTCATCGCCAGACATTCCTTTTCGGTAAGTTAGACACTTTTGTCTCGAAGAGCTAAACCCCCGGAATTCTGGTAACTAGTCCATTTAATGTCAATATTTTATCTAGATATTATTTGTCCTATTCGCGCTGAAATGAGATCCGACGCAGGGTTTTGATCACTGGTGTCGGTTTACTTGAGCTTTGGACAGAGAGCACCCGGAAGAAGCCACGCCTCGTCTCGATAATGTCCGGCTGGATTAAGCGGATGGCATTCGCCGTGTCGCGTCGAGGTCATGGTCCGTGGCGGATTCGAACCGACGATCACCCGCCAATGTCTCGCGGTGTCCTTGTGACCATCTTCTGATTCCCTGCGTTTTCTTCCCTACGTTTCCTTCCCTAAGTTTCCTTCCCTACGTTTCCTGCCTGGTATGCTCTTCCATACGTGTGCTTCCTTTCCTTCCTTGCGGTACCCGACTTCGAAGTTAACAGACGATCGCGAGCAGCGACCGATACCAGCGTGTTCAGCTCGCACAACGCATCCTTGCCGACCCAAACGCCGCCATCCTCATTGGATTTCACCAACCGTTCCGCGGCGCATTTCGCCAGTCGCATGCACTTGGTGTTGCGCTTGCCAACGGGCCGAATCGCCCATGAAGCTGCCTGGCGAACATGGGGCCGCGGATCTTCGGCGTGTTCGACGATGAGATTCAGTACGGCTTCAAGCGCCTCGTCACCGAGTGTCTTGTCATGCACCGCACACGCCGCAATCGTCGAGAAGGCGGCCCGGCGAACGTAGAGTTTTGTCGATTTGATCCAACGCTTCGCCAGGGCAAGCGCGTCCGGTCGGCGACGGACCAGATCTGTGCACAGGTGATGACAGAGGTCCCACGACACAACGTCGCCGAGCCACACCTCGAGTTGCGCTCGACTGATCGCCTTTGGATCAGCCAACAGAATCGCCAACAACCTGGCTTCGTGATATCCAGTCGCCCACAGGGGATCAGCGAGCTCTGACCGACCCTTGTACCGCTTCGCCATTTCGCGGACGACCGCGACAGAAACGCCAAAGGCTTTCCCCATGGGAATACCAACGCGTTCCGCGGAAGCGCGTTTTTTGTCTGTTCCCGCCGCGGCCAATCCTTCAATTATGTGGCGAACAACGGGCGCACTGTCCTTTGAAGGTTCGTCGTTAATCTCAATACTCCGCGACTTGGCGCCGAGGCTTGAAGTGGTCGGAGTCTGACCCTCCCCACCAGCGCTCCTCAACACCACTGGTTCGATGATTCCCGATAGCCGCGAGCTGCGTCGCTCAATCCAGATTGCAGCCTGTTTCACCCGCCCATAGCATGCGATGACAGTTGGGAGAACAGCAGGATCACCGGCATGCGTACGATCACAGCGATTTTTATCCTTGCATCGTTATGCATGCCGGTTCATGCCAGCACCTCTGCAGCCGAATCGGGTTCGCCTGTGATCTATACCGCTCGCGAGTTCATCACCATGGATCCGACGAAACCACGCGCCAGCGCAGTAGCGGTGCGGGACGGCAAATTTATCGCCGTGGGTACACTTCAGGAAGTCAAAGCTGCGGCCGGCGCCACCGCGACGATCGACGCTCCGCTCAGCGACAAGGTCGCGATCGCCGGCTTCATCGATCAACACGTGCACCCGATGCTGGCGTCGATGACCACATACACCGAAGTGATCTCCATCGAAGACTGGGAAGCATCAGGTGGTTTCTCACCTGGGGTCCGCGATCGGGATGGATACCGGCAGAGACTGCAGGCTGCGATCGATCAACGCGGTATCCGAACCGAACCACTGCTCACCTGGGGCTACCACCACTACTTTCACGGCGGCATGTCCCGTGAGCTGCTGAATGAGATGGCCAAAGACCTTCCGGTGATCGTCTGACACCGCTCCGCTCACGAGTTCTTTCTCAACGATGCGGCACTACGGCTTATTGGCGTCGACTCCACATTTATTGACCAGCTTCCGCCGGCTGTACGTGAGCACACCGATCTCGCCCGAGGTCACTTCTACGAACGCGGCGCCTTTGCGGTGTTGCCAAAACTCATGCCGCTGCTCGCTTCCCCGGAGCGCTTCCGGGAAGGACTTGAGTACACGCGCCGCTACTATCATCGAAGCGGCATCACCCTGCTCTGTGAACCCGGCGGCTTTTCGGACAAGAACATGCAGGAAGCCATCAGCGCCGTGTATTCACCGGAAGAGACGCCGTTCAACCACTGCTTCATCGGCGATGGCAAGAGCTTTCACGCACGCAGCCCCGCTGATCCCGCGGGACTTATCACCGAGACCCGCAAGGTCGAATCCTGGGGTCGGGGTCGCACCTGGTTTCTGCCGAACCAGGTCAAGCTCTTCACCGACGGCGCGATCTTCAGCCAGCTGATGCAGATGAAGGACGGGTACACGGACGGCCACCACGGCGCCTGGCTGATCGATCCGCCGGTGTTCGACAGTATGTTTCAGACCTACTGGGACGCGGGTTACCAGATTCACATTCACAACAATGGTGATGCTGGTCTGGAAGTCCTGCTCGCCGCGCTCGAAAAAGCCCAGTCGCGTCAACCCCGCAAGGATCACCGCACAGTGCTCGTGCATTTTGGTTTCGCCCAATCACCACAGGTCAAACGCTGGATCGAACTGGGCGGCATCGTCAGTTCCAATCCCTATTACGTCACCGCGCTTTCTGGTCGATATGCACAACTCGGCATCGGTCCTGCGCGCGCCGTGAACATGGTGCCGCATGGGGACGTGCTGGACTCGGGTGGATCGTTGTCCTTCCACTCTGATATGCCGATGGCTCCGGCCAAGCCACTGCAACTGATCTGGTCCGCAGTGAATCGCAGGACAGAAGAAGGACCGGTGTCAGGGCCACGCCACCGTGTTCCTCTCGATATCGCCTTGCGTGCGGTAACGATCAATGCAGCCTACTCGCTCAGGCTTGCAAAACGTCTCGGCTCAATCGAAGTGGGCTAGGACGCCAATCTGACCATCCTCGAACGCAGTCCCTACGATGTGCCACCGGAAAGACTGAGAGAGATCAGGATCTGGGGAACCGTACTCGAAGGCCGGCTGCAGCCTGTGCCGTTACCCCAGAGCAACGTCGTTGGGGAAAAAAGCGGTGAAGCGCATGCTCCTTGGTCTGTTCAGCCGTTGGAATCCGCCGTCATCGAGCGCGCGGGCGTCGAACTCATGGCCCGCGTATTGGCGCATCCACGCCTGCACTGAGCCGCTCTCAGCCGGTTATCAATCGAGCTTCTTGCCCAGCTTCCGGGCTTCCTCTGCATAACAGGCATAGGAATCCTTGACCGTGGCGGAATTGAGCAAAACTTCCGCCACCAGCCGTCGATCCACCGCATCAAAGATGCGGGTGCGGATCCAGTTTGATTCCGTGCGTTTGCTTTCGCTCAACGCAACGATTTCCCGTTCGAGTTCATACGGATGATCAACGAACAACGGGCCATCGATGAGTTTGATCTCGAGTGCGGCAAAGAGACCCACTGAGGGACCTTTGCTGCGAAATCCGGACTGCCCACTCGAGTACTGCGCCAGCACACTGATCATCTCCAGCGGGATCACGGCGCGGCCCCAGGGAGAACCCGGGCCGCCCTCGCGGGTGTGCCAGCTACACGGTTCGGTGATGACCTTGAGCTTGTCTTCGAGGGAGAACGGATAGAGAGCCCCTTTCGACTCATCAAAGCCCATGCGCACCGATTCGGGGTTGCCAGCGCCGAGTTGGCCTACCTTCAGGTCCGAAAGAATCACCAGCTGCTCAGCTGGCCGCAATGCGGCCCGGCGTCGATCCAGTTCCGTCAGCCCATGATCCGGGCCGATGGTGGCAGTACCTGTCAACACCGGCGTGCCATCGCGCTTCTCCGAGTAAATCGCAGCCCGTTTCGCACCGGGTGCCACCTGTTCAACATTTACCTGTTCAACGAAGGCGCGCACTTCCTCACCTTCAACTACCATGTTCTGGTAGTGCGCACTGATGCAGCCACGCTCAAACCAGGCATTGCCGAACTGGGCATGCAGCAAGGGGACAAACTGGCTGAAGTGTGTCGGCCCTTCGATAGGTGCGCCGGAAAAACCCAGCTTCTCCGCCATTGCATCATCGTGGATCGACACGTGACCTTCGTATTCCTGGTGCGCCAGCATCTGCCGGGGCCTCTTGAATTCGCCGCACACAAAAGTCCTGGTGGTGAATACACCCTGCATCGATCTCTTCCGATTCTTTCCTGCCCAACTAATCCCTGCCCTGATCGCCGGCCTCGCCTGCGGCCATGCAATCAGCCCGTGCGGCGGTGCCGAAGTACGTTGCCCGCACGCGTGCCGGTGAGTTGATCGTCCAGAAGGTTGACTTGTCCATTGACCAGCGTCGCTTTGTAGCCTCGGGCACGCTGCACGAAACGTGGCGCCCCTCCCGGGAAGTCGTTGACGATCTCGGGTTGCAGCTCGCTCACTTGGTCGAAGTCGATCACGTTGATATCAGCGCGTTTTCCCGGCGCGATGACGCCTCGATCAGTCAACCCCAAGACCCTCGCTGGGCCTGACGTCAGACGCCGGATGCCTTCCTCCAGCGAGTAGATCCCGCGCTCACGAATCCAGTAGCCGAGAACAAAGGTGCTCCAGCCCGCGTCCATGATCTGCGAAACATGGGCACCAGCGTCACCCAGGCTCGGGAAAATATGGGGGCTGCGGAACAGCTCGCCGAGCTCATCGATGTTCTGGTTGAACATGCGCAGGTTGAAGAGCGCCTTGCCTGCGGTTTCATCGCTGAGACGCAGGAAGAGCTCGGTGAACTCTTCACCCCGCTGCCGGCACAGTGCAACCACATTGTTGTCGAGGGCCGCCGCATAGTCCGGCCGTTGGTCCTTGCCGAGGAAATAGACATTCTTGAGGCTGAACCATCGCCGGCTCGCTTTGCCTTCTTCACGCAGACGTGCGGCCGTGGCCGGTTCGCGGATCGCAGCGAGGCGGCCGGCAAGATCGAGTGTGCGCAGCCGGTCCCAGGTTTCTCCCTGGAACGGGATCGCGGCCTGCAGACCAAACATGAAGCCGGAGCCACGAACCTGGGTGATTGCCGTGACATCACCTTTGCCGCAGAGGGTATCCAGCCGCGAGGCTGCTTCCCGGCCCATACCACTGCCCGGGCCGACGCCATAACTGAAGAGGACCCGGTTCTGGCCAGCGAGCGCTGTCAGGACTTCGGCGTTGGCGCCTACCGCCTGCATCAGGCCATCCCGTTGTTGAACCACCTTGCCGATCGCCATCAACTCCGCTGGATCGGCAAATGTCCCGGGAATGGAGCGGCCATCCGGCAGCTTGTGGGGTTCGTAACGATTTGTAGAGAACCCATGGGCGCCATCAGCGAGGGCCTGATCGACCACCCGCACCATCTGTTCGAGTTCAGCCGGAGTGGCTTGTTCCTCGACGGCCCGTTCACCCATGACAAAAAAGCGCACGGCACAGTGACCGACGAGACCCGCGACGTTGATGCCGGGCTTGATTCCATCGAGGGCATCGAGATATCCGCCGTAGTTTTCCCAGGTCCACGGCAGGCCAGTGAGAATGGCGTGCCGCGGAATGTCTTCAACGGTTTCCATCATGCCGGCCAGGAGCTCACGGTCGGTCGGCTTGCAGGGTGCAAAGGTGACGCCGCAGTTGCCGATCAATACCGAGGTGACGCCGTGCCAGCTCACCGGGGTGAGATCCGGATCCCAGCCGATCTGGGCGTCGAGGTGGGCATGCAGATCCACAAAACCCGGGGTCACGATCAGACCGCGAGCATCGATTTCACGCCGGGCGGTCCCGCTGACCAGCCCGACACCCGTAATCACGCCATCGCTGACGGCGACATCCGCATGCACCGGGGCAGCGCCAGTACCGTCAATCACTTTTCCACCGCGAATTATCAGATCGTGGGACACGGGTCTTCCTACATGAATTGCTTCCGCTCCATGATCAAGCAGCCTTCCCCGAATGACCAATGCTGACAAGCAACATCCGGTGCACGCCGATGTTATGGCGGCGAAGTGCCCCTTCCTTTCACAAACGATCTGACAAGCCATTTCACAAGCCATTGCTCCCGCTGAGGCGGAATCGCCATGAAAATCATTTGTCACCCAGGTCCACCCTGGATGACCATTTCACCAACTTCAGTCGGAGTTCACCGTCATGGATTCTGCAGGACCGGTTGCCCTCTCGGATGCGCAGAAGCGAACCCTTTATCACGACGGGTTCGTGATCGTGAAAGGTGCGGTTTCGGAGTCGCTGGTGGATGCCGCGCGGGCGCGTATCCGGAGCGCCGAGCGGGGCGAAAACCTCAGCTCTGACAAGGCCATGACCGATCTGGTGAACGCCTCTGGCGTGACGCCGATTCTGCATGAGGTGATGGGCAACTTTGACCCGCCTTCGGCAAGCCAGGTCGGTGTATTGAAAAAACGCGCTCCGGGCACCCACTACAACAACCTCGGCTACCGCGACTGCGACATGCCCTATTACGGCAGCCAGCTGCACATGGACGGCAACATCACCATCACTTCGCCCCAATCCGTGCAGGAAGGGACAGCCGCCGAAATCTATCGCCGGCACTTCGCTGCGGGGCCCAGCGGTGACCTCGGCCGATCCCCTCTGGTGATGGGGCACAACATGACGCCGATGTTCCAGGATCCGGAGATGACACTCGCCCTCGGCAGCTTCACCGCCTTTGTCTTTGTCTGTCTCAACGACCAGCGAGAGCCCGGTTGCGGCCAGACGTCACTGCTGAAGGGCGGACACCATGTCAGTGAACGCTTCTTCCGTTGGCAGATGGAACAGAATGGTCACCTCGGACCTGAAGGACCGGGTTGGCCAAGGCTGAATCACGACGCGCCGAACCGGTGTGGCATGAACTATCTGCCGGAATCGATTCTGAATGCCTTCATCGATGACAGCTGTGAACGCACCCCGGATGGCCGTCGTTGGCCCAAACCCACTCAGGCGCTCATGGAACCGGGCGATGCCTGTATCGCCATGTGGCACATCCCGCACGATGCATCCCGCAATGAAAACGGCACGGAATCCCGCAAGAACATCATCTTCCGTGTCCGCAACAAGAAGCGGCAACCCGCACATGTGGCCACCGGTGTTTCCGATCATCCGGACCGTGGCTGGAAAGGCGATTGGCTCGAGTACGAGCCTGGCAACAACCCGTGGGAACGTTCCAAATTCGCGATGTGCAACATGTGGCACGAGTGGGATGGCATGACGAGGATCGTCGCGGAAGAATCAGCCCAGTCGACTCAGGGTCTGATCCGGTAGAAGGGATGATTGCGCGAGAGCTTCACTTCGCGCTGAACTCACGCAGGCGCATCAACCCCGCTGCCCCGTAGATCGCATCGAGCGTGCGTTGCTGGCGCAGTATAGCGTCGCCCTCCGTCAGCAGCGGTTCCCCACTGCCAAGCGCGCTGACCACAGCGTCCAGCTGATACGCATAGGTTGCGAGGCGACTGACGGGAATCACCGTCGTCTTGCCTTCGCGGGTGAGTGACAAACGAGCCCCGTGGTGTGGGGCGATCACATTCTTGAAGACGATCTCGCCTGCGGTTCCAGTTACCGAGAGATCGGCCACAAACGGTCTGCCCACAGCCATCGACGCGCCCAACTCGGCAACGGCACCGCTCGCAAATTCCAGGGCAACGACCATTGATTCGTCCACACCTGCTGCTGTCAGGGTGGCCTGTGCTTCCCGGACCTTCGGCGTTCCGCCGAGCAGGGCGAGCGACCAGCTGAGGGGATAACAACCGAGGTCCATCATGGCACCGCCACCGGTCTCTGGCAGATGCCGGATGTCAGTACCACCTGAATTCGGCACACCGATATCGAACCGCGATTTGATGGAACGCACCTCACCGATCACGCCACTCCAGACCCACTCCACAACCTGCCTGAATCCGGGGTGATAACGGGTATGAAACGCCTCGATGACACGTCGCCCGCTTCTCTTCGCTGCATCCAGTACCGCTTCCGCTTCGGAGAGGTTCATCGCGAAGGGTTTCTCGCACAACACATCTTTACCCGCTTCCAGCGCTCGAATGCTCCACAACGAATGCAGGTTGATAGGCAGGGCGTTGTAGACCAGATCAATGTCGTTGGCGGCAATCAGCGCGGCGCAATCGGCTTCGGTACGCGCGAATCCGTGATAACGGGCGAATTCCGCCGCACGGGTGCCATCCCTCGCAGCGATGGCCTGCAACTTCACGCCGCCACACACCCGTGAAGGCCAGACCAGCGCTGGAGGGGTTATTTTGGCCGCTCCCAAACATCCCAGTCTCACCGCCATCGTTTTTTCCTCCCGTCGGAACGGATCATGCTCAAGGGTGTTTCCTGATGCGTCCGTCTGATACGAATATCACGGTGGTACAAATTGGAAAAGACCAGAGGCAGTTGCCGTGAATCCTCAGGCTGCAGCGCGCGTCCTTTGAGGCATGGACCCAGCCCGGGGAGCAGGATTCGCCAGCACGTCAACGAACCGGCGGGTGATCACATTCCAGTCAAAGTTCTCAGCACTGGATCGACAGGAACCGCGAGGCACAGCAAGCGCACCACACACCGCCGCAGCCAAATCTTCATGCAAACAGCCGTTAACGCCATCGCACACCACGTCAACCGGA
>VGVE01000110.1 GCA_016874135.1 Gammaproteobacteria bacterium
CTGGGGTGTCACTTCCAGTGCCAGTACTGCGTCCTTGAAGGACACGTTGGTGGCACCGCTCGACGTGGCTTCCTGATAGGGAATCTCCACACCGGATTCGATCAGTGCGGTCGACTTGTCCGCAGTGATCACCTTCGGACGTGATACGCCCGTCGTCCGTACCCAGAAAATCACCGATCTGCACTTTGTGCACACCACCCACAGGATCGCGGATGAGGGCATAGAGGGCCCTGTTCTGGGAGAGTGGGCCCACCATTCCCAGTTCCGGAATCGGAAACTGCTCCAGATATTGTTTGACCCGATCCAGGTTCGGCTGAACTTAGACACCTTGCTGGCGTCCGACTTTGCGCACCAGGACGGGTGATTCAAAGGGTTGTCGTTTGCCTCCTGCCTGATACGCAAAAGGCTGCACCTGCTCGAAGGGAGGCAATGGCTCGATGGGTGTGCTTGGCCGCGCATCCACTTCGGCGGTGTAGGTTTCGAGATCCGCAAAATTACTGCCGCCACATCCCGCGAGAATCACAATGCAAATGAGGACGAGGATGCCGCCTGTACTTCGGGCAATCATGCATCACCCTCCGGCAGGTAGCGGTCGGTCTTGGCTCGCATCGACATTTTCAACCGTTGTGGCGCGCCCTGCGGCTCAACCTTGAAATCATGCAAGGTGACGATGCGCGGCAGATTGGCGATTGCGCTGACGAATGCGCCCTTCTTGTGATGATCACCCTCAACCACAATGTTGATCGGCAACTCCACGTAGAACTCGGTCTTCTGCTCAGGCTGAAGTTCGATGCTCTCGATCTTGAGTTCGCTGTCAATTGCCGTGCGCGTGATGTCTTCGACGAGACCAGGTACCTCGGTATCACTCGGCAGCTGTCGAAGCAGCGCACCGAGTGTTTCCTTCATCTCTTCTTTCTGTTTGAGGTAGGCCTCTAGGTTTGCGGCCTGCGTCGCCTTGTCCTCGTACTGGACGCGCGACTCGACCTCTTCCCGCGCCGCGACGTCGAGAGCGGCCCGCTTGTCTTTGATCGACAGCATGTAACCGCCGCCGAGGATCAGCAGCACCAACAGGATCATCATGATTGCCTTGAGCGCCATCGGCCAGGAGCCGAGGTTGTTGAAATCAAGGCTGTTGAAGTCAACGCTCTGAAGTTGTTTGAATGAATCAGCGAGTGCCATGATCACTCCTGTACCGCGGCGACAGGCGCCGGGGCCGCGTCGCTGTCATTCGCGACGGCGATTGGGTTCACCTGGGTCACTGTCAGATCAAACACGGACGCATCCTTGCCATAGATCCGGCTCCCTGTTTCTTCCTTGATCGTTTTGAGAACCGGGCTCGCGAACCAGTCACTGCCATCAAGATTGCGCATCAACACCGAGATGCGGTTGTTCGACTCGGACATGCCGCTGATCGACAGTGTTGTCCCCGCCATCTCCATTTTCGAGAAGTGCACACCGGAAGGCAGCGTCTGCACCATCTCATCGAGGATCCGGACTATCACCGGCCGGTTGCCCTGTAGTTCCTGGATCACACGCATCCGGTCGAGCAGCTCAGCCCGCTCTTGGCGAAGATTGGCGATTTCAGCGATGCGATTGTCGAGCACCGTGATGCGGTCACGCAGGAATTGATTTCGCTCCTGCTGGTAATCGATCGATCCTTCAAGCTGCTGACCCCAGGCCAGAACGATGGCGACGCCGATCAGCGCGACGCCGGCGAGATTGATGAGAAATTCCAGCTTCTTGCGCTCTCGCTTCCATTCCCGCCACGGCAGCAGGTTGGTGTTGGCCATCAGCTGAAACTCCTCATCGCGAGGCCACAGGCGATCATCATCGCCGGCGCATCATTGGCCAGGGCTTCCGCATCGACCTTGTACGCAAGTGACATGTCCACAAACGGATTGGCCATGATCGTTGGCGTGCCGAGTTTGTTTTCGATCATCTCGGCAAGGCCATCAATCGATGATATTCCCCCCGAGAGCACAATGTAGTCCACGTCATCGTACTGGCTTGATGAAAAGAAGAACTGCAAGGAGCAGGTCACCTATTGCAACACCGCTTCCTTGAACGGCTCGAGCACTTCTTCGTAGTAATCGTCAGGCAGCCCGCCCTGCTTCTTGGCGAGGCCTGCCTCTTCATAGGACAGACTGTAGCGACGCTGAATCTCTTCGGTCAGCTGTTTGCCGCCGAAGAGCTGTTCCCGGGTGTAGATGGCCCGGTCTTCCGCAAGCACCGAGAGGGTAGTCATCGTCGCACCGATATCGATGATGGCAACAACCAGAGAATCCGGATTGTTGACGAGATCGAAGGCACGTTTCATCGCGTGGGCCTCGATATCGACCACACTCGCCTTCAAACCACCGATCTCAAGTACGGCCTTGCGCAGTTCGACGTTCTCCTTGCGACAGGCCGCCAGAAGCACCTCGACCTGATCCGGATTCCGCTCAGACAGCCCTTGCACCTCAAAATCGATCGCGACTTCATCAAGCGGGTAAGGAATTTACTGGTCGGCCTCTACGGTGATCTGCGTTTCCATTTCATCGTCGCTGAGCGACGCATCCATCTCGATGGTCTTGGTGATGAAGGCAGATCCTGCGACCGCTACTGCGGTTTGCTTGGACGAAGACTTGGCACGTGCGAGGAGGCGTTTGATGGCGTGGCCGACACCCTCGACGTCGTTGATATTCTTTTCAACGACGGCATTCGGCGGCAGCGGTTCAACACCGTAAGCCTCAACCCGATAGCGCTCTCCGTTCCTCGATAACTCCAGCAATTTGACACACGTCGAGCTGATGTCGAGCCCGAGAAGTGTCGGAGACTTTTTACTGAACCAGGCCACGTTATAATTCCTTTATGGCGCGCGCACTTACGTCCGTTTCGTGCGGGAGGACATTAAATGACAGTCCCCACACGAGAGCAATCAAGCGCACCGTAAAGTAAACGGCTTTGATTTCCAGGTTAATCTTTTCAGGGCCACAACAGGCGCTCATCTCAACGTGTCCTCATCCGGCCCTCAGAAAGCGGATACAGTAACCGCGCAATGACGTTACGAGCCAGACCTTTCATTCGTTCAATTATCTGGGTCTCGAGTATCTTGTTTTGTGGTGCAGTCCTCAGTCTGGCTGCAGCATGGCTATATCTCGATCCCCATACCCCCAGTGCTGTATCGTTTCGGAACGTACAGCTCGAAACGCCGCTCCGAATTTACGCAAAAGGCGGTGAGCTTTTGGCTGAGTTCGGCGAACGTCGAACCATCCCGCTCAAGATCGACGCCATACCTGCAGACTTCATCAACGCTGTTGTAAGTATCGAAGACAAACGGTTCTACGAACATTCCGGTATCGACCTTGTTTCCATGTTGAACGACAGCATGGCGCTGCTCGGCAACCTGCTTACCGGAGAAGGTCTTGGTGCGGGCGCCAGCACCATCACGATGCAGCTTGCACGCAACGTAACTTTCGGACTCGAACGCACGTTCATCCGTAAATTCAAGGAAATGCTGCTCGCGTTAAAAATCGAGCGGGAGCTGTCGAAGCAGGAAATCCTCGAGCTCTACATCAATGTAGTTCCTTTCGGCAAACGTGCTTACGGAGCCGAGGCTGCAGCCCGCACCTACTACGGTAAATCACTCACCGAACTCGATCTCGCCGAACTCGCACTGCTTGCAGGCATTCCGCAGCGACCCACGGCTAACAATCCGATCAACGGCCCGGCGAAAGCACTGGCCCGGCGGGATCTCGTTCTCCTTCGCATGTTCGAACAAGGCGCCATCACACAAGCGCAGTATGACGACACAACAAAGCAGCCGCTGACGGCGAGGCTCTTCGAACCAAGGCTCCCGAACGCGGCGCCGTATGCCGCTGAGTGGATTCGTCAGCAGCTGATCCTGGCGTTTCCCGACCTTTACACTGCAGGGTACGAAGTTCACACCACCATCGATGCAAGGCTGCAGAAAGCCGCAACCGCAGCGGTGCGCGGTGGCCTTGAAGCCTACGATCGCCGACATGGTTACCGCGGTGCGGAAGCGCGGTTGGACGAGTCTGTCGTCGCGATGCTTACTATCCGTCCGGAGGAAACCAGGGAACTGGCCCGTGAGTCCGTGCGCAGCATCGCTGCGGATTCGGAACTCGAAGCGGCAGCCGTGCTTGCTGCCGATGACGAAGCTGCGAAGCTCATCATCACCGGTGGTGAACAGGTGCAACTCACACTCGAGGACGTAAAGTGGGCTCGCCCGTATCTGAGTGTCGATGCCGTTGGCGCCGCTCCTTTGCGCGTGGATCAGGTGCTCGCTCCCGGTGACATCGTCCGTATTCGCAAGGTCGGCGAACGCTGGATGCTAGCCCAGAAGCCCCGCATCGAAGGTGCCCTGGTCTCACTCGAGCCGGACACCGGTCGTGTCCTGGCGATGAGTGGTGGTTATGACTTTTCACTGAAACAGTTCAATCACGCCACACAAGCAGCTCGTCAGCCGGGTTCGGGGTTCAAACCATTCGTCTATGCGGCAGCGCTCGCGAACGGACGGACACCCGCAACCACCTATCTCGACGCGCCACTGGTGCTGCCTGGAATGCGTGAGGCTTACCGTCCGAAGAACAGTGACAACAAGTTCAACGGTCCGACGCGACTGCGTCAGGCCTTGTATCGGTCGATCAACCTGGTGACGATCCGGGTGCTGCTCGACATTGGCGCTGGCAACATGATCGAGTATGCAAAGGGCTTCGGTTTTCCAGTGACAAGTTTCCCACGCAACACGCAGCTCGCCGTTGGTGGTGGCACGATGACGATTACGCCAATGGAGATGGCGAGGGCTTACGCGGTTTTCGCTAATGGCGGCTATCTGGTGGAGCCGTGGGGTATCGATCGCCTTCTCAATGCTGAGGGAACCAATCTTATCCACTCGCATCCTCCCGCTGTTTGCCATGAGACCTTCGGTGAAGAAGCTGCAGTGGATCCACTTATCGCGGATGCGACTCCGGCTCTTGGGCCTGCCGAGGAGAGCCAACTGACTGCATCGACCAGCGGCAATGGAGCGGCAGATCACATCGTCGCTGCACCCATCGGCGGATCTGCATGTCTTGAGCCTGCGGTAGACCGGCGCATCGCCTACATCATGAACGACATGCTCAAGGATGTGGTCAAGAGAGGCACCGCGCGTCGCGCGCTTTCACTGAAGCGCGAAGACCTTGCTGGCAAGACCGGCACCACCGATGAAGCCGCAGACACCTGGTTCAATGGTTATTCGCCAGACATCGCCACCACCGTTTGGGTCGGATTCACTGAACTGGAACCTCTCGGCAAGCGAGAGTTCGGCGCCACTACTCCGTTGCCGATCTGGATCGACTATATGAAGGTGGCACTCGATGGCGTACCGGAGCGATTCAACGATCAACCCGAGGGCCTGGTGAACATGCGGGTTGGCGGCGGAGAGTTCGAGTTCTTCCTTGCCGAAAGCACGCCGCAACAACGACCTGTCAGTACCGAGTCGGAAGGCTCGGATGATTCGGAGGTTGACGGCGGTTCGGCGGCACCCGTCCCGGTCGAAGATACGTCTTCGATCCAGAGCACCGATCTCTTCTGAGATTCACCACCTGATGCTGACAAGAAGACACACACCGGAGGACATCCGATCCTGGCGACAGGAAGGAGCCGTCCTTCTGAAGGGATTTCTGGACTCCGCAGAAGTCGCCGCAGTGTTGCCCGACTTCCATCAGCTCTACGGCCAGGATCTTTCCGCCGCGCGGGACCGAGGCGCTGTTGACCTCAAAGCGAATGGAGAAATTGGTGTTTTCACCCGGGACCAGTTCCTGCACTTCGACGACATGCCATTCGAGGCATCGAGTGCCATCAACCTGATCGCCCTGCATCCTGCGCTGATCGCATTCGCGAAGGATGCACTCCACACAGACGATGTCCGCCTCTATCAGTCACACTCCTGGGCAAAGTTCACCGGCGAAACGGACTACGATCAGGCGTTTCACTGCGACTTTAAGAACCACACGCTGACGGTGCCTGCGGATGACACCGGTCTGCAGACCGTGAACTTCATGATCTACTTTACGGAAGTGACTGACGCCCACGGCGCCATCCATTTCGTACCGCATTCTTTGAGTGATTCCATCACTGGGCGTGACCGGACAATGTTCCCGACAGCAGACCAGCAACTGGCGCTGCGAAGCGTGGAGCAATCTGGTGCAGCTGGCGCAGGTTCCGTGTTCGCTTACGGCATTGACGTGTTCCACCGTGGCACCAACCTCACCGCAACAGGAGGTCATCGGTTCACGCTTACGGCGAGTTATCACGCCGCCGGCAATGACATGATCGGCTGGTCTGCGTGGCCCTACTGGTTTCGCAAACCCTGGCACCACATCATCAACAACGCATCACCGGATCAGCTCGCATGCCTCGGCATACCGGTACCAGGCCATCGATTCTGGACGTCCAGAACCATCGCCCGTACGCGCGAACGATGGCCGGGATGGAACCACCTGCCGTACGAAGCGCTGCTGCGCAACTGACTTCGGGCCGATACTGCCACTACGCAGAGGCGGCCCACTTTTTCCCTGTTTGCCGAAGCTACTGCACGACTTTGATGAGATCTCCCGCTCTCGGCTCGCCATTCGGGTAAAGACCGTTGATCACTCGCAAGAGGTCCGGGCCACCGGGTCCCAGTGCCGTTCCTTTGGCAAGTTTTTCGAAAGTGTCTCCGGGTTTGACTTCGATGACCTTGAGTCGCTGTGAGTTGGCAATGCGCAGATCCTCGATGGTCATACCCCTGAGGCCGCCCATCGTCGTCCTGAAGGTGCTCTCAAACGCCTTGAGATCACCACCGGTTGGAAGTTCGCCGCGGAAGAGAAACACATCACCCAGGCGGAAGACCACGCCGATCGTCTGCTTCTTTGTGCTGTTCGGATCCGCCTGTTTGATCTCACCGGCATAGGCATCGAATTCGCCGATCTTGAAAGAGGTCCCGTTGATCACATCGGTGCGTTTGAGGGTTTCTTTCACGTACCTTTCAGGCGTTTGACCTACGCTCGCCGGAAGATGGCGTTGCACGGTGATCGTCGCTGTTTCAGGCGCCGGCGCCCGGCCCAGCACTGCAGCGCCCGCCATCACCGTGTCCCAATCCTTCGGAAACTCGATCACGATACGCAACGCACCGTGATAAAACTTGTTGCCTTTGGCCACACCGGTCGCCGCCTGGTCGCCGAACACCAGGCCATCGAGCATGCCGTAGAAGTCGCGCTCGGGTTCGCGCATCGCTCCGGTCTGATATTGGTCTTCCCGGAGGGCGAGATCATTGATGCGCTTCTGGTGTTCCGGGTGGCTTCTCATGATGCCGTGGTAAACGGGCTTCTGGCCCTTCACACGCTGCTCAAACTGCTGGTGGTCCTCCAACATCTGGAATCCTTCCACCATGCCCATCGGGTTGTATCCAGACTTAAGCAGCCAGTCAGCGCTGAGGCTGTCCGCCTCGAGTTCGTCCTTGCGTCCGTAACTGGCACTGGCGGTTGCGGACAGCGTATTGGCGAGATCAAGCATGGCTGGTGACATCGTTGCGATTACACCCAGCCACCCGAGAATCTGTGCTGACCGATGCCGGCTCTTGCGCTGACCGATATGCCTAGCAACGTTGTGGCCGATTTCATGACCAATGACGCCGGCCAGTTCATCCTCGGATCGCATGTAGGAAATGATGCCGCGAGTGAGATAGATGTATCCCTCTCCCGGCGTGAACGCATTGATGATCGGATCATCGAGCAGGACGAACGTGTACACGTTGTTAGAATGCGGTGAAGCCGCCAGCACACGCTCGCCGACCTGGGCGATGTACCTTTGCCAGTCTTCATTCTCGTAGATAAGGCCGGCTTCGACGTAGGCGTTGTACGCCTCGGTTGCTTCGCTCGCTCGCACGCCCGGCATAACACCTGTCAGCACTATCAACGACAGGATCGACGCCAAGGATGCGGAGATTTTTTTGCGCATCACCCTCTCATCAAACAGGACCATACGGCCGCCTCGCACAGTTGGCGTTCCGCTGGATGAAGCGTTCCTGAATGCGAATCACCGGTGCCGGCGCAGGTATCCTGCGCCAGGCTCCAGCAAAAGGGGACGTTACTTTTTCGCGCCACGCATGCCGAAGCGGCGGTTAAAGCGCTCAACCCGTCCGGCGGTGTCGACGATCTTCTGCTTGCCGGTGTAGAACGGATGACAGGCTGAACAAACGTCGATCTGGATGTCACGGGCCAAGGTGGAGCGGGTTTCGATGACGTTGCCGCAGCTGCACACAGCTCGGATCGGCTTGTAGTTGGGATGAATGTCGGCTTTCATTGCCGCTCTTGGCTCAAAATTCGGGCCGTAGATATTACCCGCGCGGCCTTCTGTACGGCAAGCCGCGATCAGAGAACCGCCAGTCCCGCATGCATATCGAATCGAAGGATGACCGTCCCCGCGAGGGCTGGTTCGAGCCGGATCACAACCAGGCACAAAAGTCGCAGGTCGTCCGTCTGGCCCTGCCCGTCCCGCTTTTCCGGTCTTTCGACTATCGGATTCCGGATGGCGCTACGCATCCGCGAGCCGGTGATCACATCGAGGCGCAGTTCGCCGGCAGGAGGATGGTGGGCGTCTGCATCGACAGCTCGCCTCCCGATCCCTGGCCCGACGCCAAACTCTTCATCCGGCTGCTCGAGTCTGCACCCTCGATGGCACCTGCGGTCAGTCCCGAACTGCTGGAACTCGCCCGCTGGTTGTCGGAGTACTACCACCATCCCCTCGGCGAAGTCCTTGCCACCTGTCTGCCCGCAACCACAAGCCGAAACGTGGACTCGGCGCGAGAGATCCTGCTCTCGGCAGCCAACGAAGCCCAAGCAGATACCCTGCTCGTTCGTTCGCCGAGACAACGCGCCTTGTACGAACACCTTTGTACTCATCCCGGATCTTCCCGAGCGCAGCTGGCGGCCATCGGATTTGGCGCCGACCTCATTCGAGCTCTTCAGCAAAAAAATCTCGCAACCCTCGCTCCGGCTGGAGTGAGCAATCGCTCACCATCAGTTTATGAACCCAACAATCAAGTGCTTCCGGTCCTGACCGAAGAGCAGACGATGGCACTTCGGGCGATCAAGGAATCTTCGGGACACTTCGCACCCTTTCTCCTGCAAGGCATCACTGGCAGCGGCAAGACTGAGGTCTACCTGCGCGCGATCGCCGCAGCCGTTGACGATGGCGGTCAAGCCTTGCTGCTCGTACCGGAAATCGGACTGACGCCACAAACCATCGCCCGAGTGCGAGAACGTTTTCCGGATGCCGTCACTCAGCACTCCGGAATGACAGATCGGGATCGCAGCGCCGCACTGGCCGCATGCCAGTCTGGTTCGACGCGCGTGTTAGTGGGTACCCGCTCTGCCGTTTTCGCACAATTCAAAGCGCTTCGGCTGATCATCGTCGACGAGGAGCACGACAGTTCCTACAAACAACAGGACGGGCTGCGCTATTCCGCGCGCGATGTTGCGGTCAAACGCGCAATGAGTTTGAGCGCTCCTGTCGTTCTGGGCAGCGCGACGCCGTCCCTGGAGAGTTTGCACAACGTTCGCAGAGGCCGTTATCAGGCGCTTTACCTTCGCTCGCGCCCAGGTAGCGCGGCGACAGCACCCATGCATATCCAGGATATTCGTGGAACGGAACTCGACGCCGGTTTGTCGCAAGAGATGATTCTCAGGATGCGGCAGCATCTGTCCGCTGGCGGGCAAGTGCTCACTTACATTAATCGCCGCGGTTTCTCTCCTGTACTCCTGTGCACCACCTGCAACTGGATCGCCGACTGTGCTCACTGCGACAGTCGCATGACCGTGCATCGTTCACCACCTGCTCTGGTTTGCCACCACTGTGGCAGTCGTACCTCCCTGCCAACCCACTGCCCGGAAGGTCACAGCACCCTCTTGCCAGTGGGCGCAGGTACGCAGCGCACAGAAGAAGCGCTGGAGCGTCTCTTTCCCGAGTATCCGGTGGTCCGGATTGATCGTGACTCCACGCGCTCGGCAGAGCAGATGAACCAACACCTCATCCGGATCGGCCGAGGCGATCCGCTGATCCTTGTGGGTACGCAGATGCTCGCCAAGGGCCACCACTTTCCTGCGGTTACCCTCGTGGTGGTGCTCAACGCCGATGGAGGCTTCCTGTCACCGGACTTTCGGGCGCCGGAGCGTACAGCCCAGACCATCATTCAGGTCGCAGGGCGGGCGGGCCGCGCAGAACGACCCGGAGAGGTCTGGATCCAGAGCCTTCAATCCGACAATCCAGCGCTTATCAGTTTGCTCGAAACCGGATATGAAGGCTTCGCCAACAATCAGCTCGACCTCCGAATCGCTGCCGGCCTGCCGCCCGCATCCGCGATGGCAATCATTCGCGCTGATGCCCTCACCCGTCTCGATGCAGTGCAGTTCCTTGAGTCATTAAAAGGATTTGTAACACCGGGTGTTCAGATCTCAGGACCTGCACCCGCTCCCATCCAGCGCATCGCTGGCCGGCATCGGCAGCAGTTACTGCTTCTCGCCAGCAACCGGACGCTACTCCAGCGCTGTTGCACCACGATGCGGTTGACCAATGCACCTCGCAATCTGCGCTGGTCCATCGACATTGATCCTTACGACAGCATGTGAAACGCGAAGCGACGGATGCGGGTGCGCTTCTTCTAGCATCAGCGAGCAATGCGTCTTACCTTCCAAAAGTTTCGCCTGGGCCACGCCCAGGCCCTATGATCCCGTCCATGGCCAGAGACTACGCGAAGCCCCGTCGGCAACCTGACAAACGAACCTACACACTGTTCCACGCGCCCAGTTTTGCGTTCGGCATCCTGTTTGGCATGGCACTGGTCTTCATCGGTGCCTATGGACCGGAGTGGCTGGCCCGGGACAAGGTACAACCCCCAGAGGTAAAGCCGCCTGAGGAAGTCAAACCCCAGGTGAAGTTCGAGTTTCCGAAACTTCTGGAAGAAAACCAGGTGGAAGTCGACCCGCGGACATATGCGCCTCCGGGCTCGCTCGACC
>VGVE01000111.1 GCA_016874135.1 Gammaproteobacteria bacterium
GAGAGTTGGCGTTTCGGCCCCATGCAGCGCCGTGGCGCGGACGCCTTCGGAATCCACCGCTTCGAGCGCGAGAATCTTCTGTGCCTCGGCGTGGCCGCGCCGGTCACTCAGCCATCCATTCGCCATATCTCCCGCACCCTCTACGCCGCGCTGATCCAGCACCTTGGCGATTTCCACTTTCACCGCATCTGGAATTTCATTCCCGAAATCAACCGCGAGTATGGCGATCTTGATACCTACAAGTTGTTTTGCCTCGGGCGCGCTGAAGCGCTTGAGGCGTTGCAAGACACGCCGCTCCCCGCCGCGTCTGCCGTCGGCACGCCCGGTGAATACCTGGTGATCGCGGCGATTGCCGGCAGTGCGAAGGCGTCTCCCGTAGAAAATCCTTTGCAAATCCCTGCGTACCGCTACCCTGAACGGTATGGCCCGCGCGCACCGAGTTTCGCGCGTGCAACACGCATTCACGGTTCGGAGCTCTATGTCTCCGGGACTGCGAGTATCCGCCAGAGTGAATCTCTGCACGAGGGCGACGTGGCGGCGCAATTCGCGCTTGCTTTGGAGAACGTGGATCTGGTTATACGCGCAGCGGGGCTACCGGAATCGGACAACTTGATCGAGCACTCTCGTCATCACGCACGACGCATCTACCTCCGCCATCCGCAGGACTGGAAATTGCTGCGTCACCATCCCGGCACTGACCCAGGGGAGGAGCAGACGCTTAACGTTATCCAGGCCGAAATTTGCCGGCCGGAACTGCTCGTTGAAGTAGAGACCCATATCCACGCACGCGGCGAACCCGCGGCTGAATGAACGGCGTTTCTTGACGAGCACAACATGATGGCGTGCACGGTGTTAACTCCTCTTACCTCGCGACAACCTGTGCATTCGCGTGCGAACTGCCTGACGGTTCTGCTCCGCACAATATCGACCCCTCCAGGCTCCGCAGAATCGTGACCGATTTGGCAGCGTGACCCGCCTCGACCCCACATCGATCATCCTCGCACGAGAACTTACTCGCACTGATGAATCTCAACCGTCACGTGCGTCAATTCGTCATGCTCGCACAAACAGGCCTTCACGCGAGCGGGCGTCAACCTCGCGTCGTGAGTGACGAGGCTCAGGATACAGGCGTACTTAGAATTGCCGACTCGCCAGAGGTGAAGATCGGCGATCTGAGTGGACTGGGTTGGATCGACGTTCGTCACGTTGTGCCTGATCTCTTCCGCCACCGGATGGTCCATTTCCCGGTCGAGAAGCACACGACCCGTATCCTGCAATAGTCCCCACGCCCAACGGGCTACAAGCACCGCGCCGACGATGCCCATGACGGGGTCGAGCCAGTTCCAGCCGAAAGCCATACCCCCGACCAACGCCACGATGGCCAGCACAGAAGTCACCGCATCGGCGATCACGTGCAGATAGGCCGATCGCAGGTTCAGGTCGTGGTGATATTCGCGGTGATGATAGTGCTTATGGCCGTGTTTACTCGCATGACCATGATCATGCTCGGCTCGCCCAAGAATGAGCGCACAAACCACGTTGACGACCAGACCGACCATGGCAATTGCGATGGCTTCCGGAAACTGAATAGTCTGCGGCACCAGAAGGCGTTCGATGGAAGCAAAGGCCATCAGTGCGGCGATGCCAAGCAGGAACACTGCGCTGGTGTAGCCTGCGAGAACCTCTATCTTCCAGGTGCCAAACGCAAAGCGTGAGTCCCGCGCATAACGCCGGGCGGCAACATAGGCGAACGCGCTCAAGCCGATCGCGAGCGCATGTGAGCTCATGTGCCAGCCATCTGCCAGCAGTGCCATTGAGTTGAACCACCAACCGGCCCAGATTTCCACAACCATCATGGTGGCGGTGATCCACAACACCGCTCGCGTGCCCCATTCAGCAGCCGGGTTGCCCGTGTCGAAAACGTGGCTGTGGGACCAAGGACTCAGATCATGGGCATGCATAGGGATCTCCGATACGGCAGCACAGACTCATACGTATGAACCTATTTTTACTATTAAACCTCTACAGTGAGGGTTTCGAATCACGTTTCGATTCGACCGAATTTCTCGAGCAACAACAGTTTTTCCAACGTCACCACACCCGCCCACTCAAGTTGCACACGAGGCCAAACGTTCGGGAAGAAGTCACCCCAAGACCAAGTGGGCATCCAGGCGCCATCGTCGTCTTGAGTTTCAATCTCATAGTCGAGATTGGCTGCAACTTCGCGCTGTCGCCCCGCAGGGAAGGGAGACTCTGGATCATCGATGAGCTGCAGTCCACGTCGAGCACGTTGGCGTTCCAGTCAGTTTGCGGTCCGCCCTTGGTGCCGAGTGCACCGCTCTTGATTTCAACGGCATAGAACGGCCCTTTGTCGAGTGGCCCCATCGGTGCTTGTGTGCTGCCTCGTTGCGCAGCATCACCCCACCATTGATCGTGAGCCGCATCGCCCCGCTGGCGGTCATCGTCATGGCTCGCCGCGCATTGGCTGTTCCAGCGCGAAACGGTTTGTTCGAGCTGCTCACCAAGAATCCCTAAACGATCCGCTAGCCCTTTGAGCGTTGCTGCACCGGCGACCCATTGCGGCGGAGGCTCCCCGGGTTTGCCATCGGTGATGGAGAAGCCGTACTGATCGATGTAGCCCTGATCGAACACCAACCAACACGGCAGGTTGGCGTAGTCGAACGCAGACACATCCTGTTCATGGAACGCGATACCGAAGGCGTTGTAGTTCGAGGATTCGTTGGTGAAGCGTTTGGCCTTGCGGTTGACCATGATGCAACGGGGCAACGAGCGGATTCCTGCAATCAGCACTCGGCCCATGGAGTTGTAGTCATCCGGAACCACTGCAACCGGCATCCACCATGCTTCCCGCATGTTGCCGAGCATCGCGCCGGCACGCATGGCCATGCGCAGGCCATCACCGGTATTGGTCTGGATCGACACCGAGTGGGTCATCGGGCCACGCAGGAAGGCGCGCTTGAATTCATCACTCCACTCGAAGCCGCCGGTACACAGAATCACCGCACTGGCTTCCACCTCTTCTTCATCGCCGTCCGCAGTTTCGACCACCACCCCTTTGACTTTCCGTTTCTTCAGAATGAGATCGACTGCGCGACAGGAGGTGCGCGGTTCGATGCCACGATCAAGACAACCCTTGAGCAACCGCCCGATGAGTACCTGGCCACTTGCCCGTTCGTTGTTGCGTGAACGACGTTCGAGTTCTTCCTCTGGCACCGACTCAGGCACTGCCTGGCCAAGCGGGGTGTCGTAAATGGAAAGACGCGGACCAGGGTAATACGGTGATGGAGTTACCCGATCCGCCCACTTGCCCAACTCCTTGAACGAATAAGGCGGGGTATCGAGTGAACGCCCACCACCGGTTCTCCCACCGGGAAACTCCGCGTGATAGTCCGGAAACTGGGGGATGGTGCGAAAGTTCGTGGGCGTATGGTCGTTGAGGAATTTCACCATTCGCGGGCCTGCATCCACGAATGCTTCTGCCAACGACTCATCGATCAACCCATGCGACAGCGACATGATGTAGCGCACGGATTCCTCGCGGCTGTCGCGACTGCCGAATTCTGCTTCGAGATGGTTGTTCGGAATCCAGATCATGCCGCCGGACCACGCCGTGGTACCGCCGACCTTGTCCGCCTTCTCGAACACCTTCACCTTGGCGCCATGATCATGCGCGGTGATGGCAGCGGTCAGTCCGGCGCCGCCTGTCCCCAGCACCACGACGCGGGTCTTTTTTCTGGCAATAGGTCTCTGCTCTGCTTCTTGTGCCTTGGCTTGAGTGTATTGCAAAGCGCCGCCTGCCCGCCTGGTCAAAAAAACCGTACTCCGTTCGAGCGCCAGAGGAGGTGTAGCTGCGCGGGTTGCACCCCCGCCGCGTGTTCCCGTATGGTCACTGTGCTGCATACGAATAACAGGACGGGGAGAGATCATGACGATTCGGCATCTGCTTTTGACGACCTTGGTACTCATAGCCGCCTGTACCACACCCGGGCCTGAGCAGAATCAATCAAAGGCGACTGCTACCACCAGCTCAGCCGTTGTGGAACCAGTGCTGATTGGCGCCCGCAGCGAGAAGCTGCCCGACAACGACAACGTCCTGTTCTGGACGCCCGCTGAAACCGAAGTCGGCTTCCGGACAATCGACAAAGTGGCACCGCAAGCGGTGCGCGTGGTGAAGCGTGGCGAAAAAGTGCGCGAGTTCCGCCGAGCGCAAGGTCAGACGCTGGATGTGCGCTTCAACATCGGTGACAAGCCCCATGATACCACGAGCTATATGAAGGATTACCGCGTGTCCGGCATCGTGATAGTGAAAGACGGCGAGATCCTGCTCGAACAATACGGCCTCGGAAGGCAGCCGGACGATCGCTGGATTTCGTTCTCCGTAACGAAGTCACTCACCAGCACACTCATCGGCGCCGCCATCGAGGATGGTTACATCAAGAGCCTAGACGACACGCTGGATCAATACGTCAGCGAGATGAAGGGTTCGGTGTACGCCGGCGTCACCATCCGCCACTTGCTGACCATGAGCTCCGGCGTGAAATGGAATGAGGACTACACCGATCCAAACTCCGATGTCGCCCGTGCCGGCCGAGTGCAGTTCGAGGGCGAACCATCGCCGATTCTTGGCTACATGCGAAGGCTCGAACGCGCCCTTCCCGCGGGCGAGAAATTCCTCTATTCAACGGGTGAGACGGATCTTGCGGGTTATGTGGTATCTCGCGCGACCGGCATGACGATGGCGGAATATCTCTCGAAGAAAATCTGGGCGCCGTATGGCATGGAGCAGGATGCCGTGTGGTTCATGGATACTTCCGGTCACGAACGCGGCGGTTGCTGCCTCAACATGACGCTGCGCGACTACGCACGCATCGGCCAGTTCATGGTGGAAGATGGCGCGGGCGTCACGCCGGCAGGCTGGGTGAAGGAAGCGACGAGCGCATTGCTGCCGATTGCGGATGATCCAGAAGCTGGCGGTTATGGCTACTTCTGGTGGATCAGAGGCGACATGTACGACGCCTTGGGCATCTTCGGGCAGATGATCCATGTGGACCCGAAAGAGAAACTGGTGATCGCGATCAACAGCGCCTGGCCCTATGCCACCAACACCGACTACAGCATGGCCCGGCTGGCATTCGTGAAAGCGGCAACAGAAGCTGCGTTGGCGCGCTGACCGCTCTGCACCATGTTGAGAATTACGGCAGTTGTCATCGGCGTTCTGGGCCTCGCCATGGCCTGGTACGGCGTGCAGCTTGCCGTACTCGGTGGCACGCTCTACTACGCCACTGCAGGCATTCTCATGGCGGCAAGCGCCATCGGCCTGTGGCTCGCGAAGCCCTGGGGCTTTCGTGCATACGGTGGCGTGCTGCTGCTGACGCTCGCCTGGGCGGTGTATGAAGCCGGCACCAGTTTCTGGCTGGTGGGTTCGCGAATCTGGATCATCGGCCTGCTCGCCCTTTGGCTCTGCACACCGATCATTCGCCGGAAGATCTGGCCCGCACCACTGCCTGCGTTGTGGAGTACTCCAACAGTTATCGTCGGGGGAATCGCGAGTTTCGCCGTACTGTCGGCGATGACTATCAATCTTCTGAATCAACCTGTCGGTGAGGTCGCTGAAACAGCATCGATCACGCCACACGGCGACGGCAACTGGGTCGCCTATGGTGCCACTCACCGGGGTACTCGCTACGCCACGCACTCCGATGTGAATCGTGACAACGTGCAGGGGCTTGAGCGCATCTGGGAATTCGATACCAACCGTATCGGCCGTTTCAGCGCGACGCCCATCCAGATTGATGATGGCCTCTATCTCTGCACCTCACAGAACGTGGTGATCGCTCTCGATGCGGAGACCGGTACCGAACGTTGGCGTTTTGATCCGAAGAATGAAACGCCGCCGTACGGCATCGTCGGCAACTGTCGTGGTGTAACGTACTACAAGCTGCCCGATGCGCCGCCCGACGGTATCTGTGCCGAACGGATTTTCACAGCGACCACAGATGCCCGCATGATCGCGCTGGACCGCATCACCGGTGAACCCTGTCCGGATTTCGGTACCGGTGGTGAGATCTCATTGCTCGCCGGCATGGGGGAAGTGAAGCCCCTCTACTATTTCGTTACTTCCCCTCCGGTACTGGCCAGCGGTTCACTCGCCGTAGGTGGCTGGGTGATGGACAACCAGGAAATTGAAGAACCCTCCGGCGTGGTGCGCGGTTACGACCCGCGCACGGGCGATCTGCTCTGGGCCTGGGACATGGGCCGCGAAGGGCAATCGCCGATGCCACCTGAAGGCGGGTACTACACGCGAGGTACGCCCAACGTGTGGAGCCTGATGTCCGCGGATGATGAGCTTGGCCTGGTCTACGTACCCACGGGCAACGCCACACCGGATTACTTCGGCGCCCATCGCACCGAGGTGATGGAGAAGTACTCGAGTTCCATCGTCGCCATCGATGCGAAAACTGGTCTCGCGCGCTGGCACTTCCAGACCACACACCACGACATCTGGGATTACGACGTACCGTCACAGCCCACACTCGTGGACATGATGTTGGGCGGCGCCCTTCGCAAGGCGGTGATCGTGCCCACCAAACGCGGTGAGCTCTTTGTACTGGATCGCGCTACGGGTGAAGTGCTGACAGAGGTCACCGAAAAACCGGTGCCCGCTTCCGATCTTCCTGAAGAACGCGCCTCTCCCACGCAGCCGTTCTCCACCGGCATGCCGTCGTTCGCGCATCCTCGCATCACCGAACAGGATCTCTTCGGCGTCAGCCCGTTTGACCAGATGGCATGTCGCAAAACATTCCTCGGACTTCGCTACGAAGGCCCGCTCACACCACCTTCCGTGCGCGGCACTTTGTTGTATCCGGGACCTGCGGGCGGCATGAACTGGGGTAGCGTCGCGGTGGATGAAGCCCGTCGGCTCATGGTGGTGAACACCATGCACATCCCTTTCATCGTGGAGATCATTCCGAGGGAGAAGGACGAGGCGTCATCGGAAGCCGGGTTCAATCGGGGTTATGGAATCGGTGGGCCGCAACGTGGCACTGCCTATGCAGCGCGTGTGCGCCTGTTCGCATCGCCCATCGGCATGCCGTGCATCAAACCACCCTTTGGTGAGATCGCCGTAGTGGATCTCTCCACACAACAGATTGTCTGGCGGCGCGGCCTCGGTTTCTGGGAGCTCGGCTTTCCCTATGCGGCCGGTTCCATCGTGACCGGTGGTGGCCTCATCTTCATGGGCGGTGTGGCGGATGGCTTCATTCGCGCGTTTGATGAGTTCACCGGGGAGGTGCTCTGGGAAGATGAGCTGCCCTCCGCCTCCGACGCCACGCCCATGACCTATGTCAGCCCCAAGTCCGGGCGGCAGATGGTGATTGTGACTGTGCCGGCAGAACAGGTCAGGCCCGACATCGCCCATGAGCAGACTGAAGCGCCCCAAACCACATCGGGCGGGCGGGTGATTGCTTACGCGTTGGCGGACTGAACAAGCCTCGTCTTGAAAATCGCGATTTCTGGTCTCCACCACCTGTGATGTCACTGTTTTCCAACAGCGCAGTGAACCGCGCCAACCTGCACGTGGCCATCGCTGCGATGGCTCAATTCGCCGGTGGTGTCTTCGTATTCGTATTCCTGCTGAAAGCCGGCGTCTCAGTGCCCCTTGTCCTGTGCACCCTCGCTGGAATCAACGCCGCGAGATTCCTGATCCGCCCCCTTGTGCTGCCCCTCGCCAAACGCATCGGCGTGCGCAACATCCTGATCCTTGGCACGGTGATGGAAGCCATTACCTATCTGATGCTGCCGCACATCAGTGGTCCGGATGACATGCTGTTCTGGTTCATCGGCCTCACCTCCATCGGCAGCGTGTTCTACTGGACGTGTTACCACGCCTACTGCGCCGCGCTCGGGGAGGAAGACGTTCGTGGCGCGCAGGTGGGAGGCCGCGAAGCCATCATCGCGCTTGTTGGAATCGTCGCGCCGGCACTGGGTGGTATCGCCATCGCAACCGCGGGACCGGTCATCGCGTTCTACTGCATCGCCTTGGTGCAGATCTGCGCCGCACTGCCGTTGATTGGCGCTGTGGATGTGCGCATCGAAAGCACGTTCCGTGGCAATCGTCGCGATGTGCTCTTTGGCGGCGCGCTATACGCCGCAGACGGCTGGTTTGCGGCGAGCTTCTTTCACGTATGGCAGCTCTCGCTCTTCATCACCCTCGGGGAGAAGTTCCAGAATTTCGGCGGCGCGATGGCATTGGCCGGGCTGGCGAGTGCTGCAATGAGCCTGGGCATTGGAAGGATGATCGACATCGGCCATGGCAGACGCTCCGTCATGTTCGCGTTTGGCGCTGCCGCAATCGTGGTGTGCCTTCAAGCCATCACCTGGAGCTCTCCGAGTGGAGCATTAATCACCACGGCTGTCGGTGCGTTGGCTGTCGCGCTCACCGCACCCACGCTGATGACCCGGGTGTATGCGATGGCCAAGGCGTCGGGATGCCCGTTGCGTTATTCAATCGTCACGGAAGGTGGGTGGGATCTCGGCAGCTCGTCGGGCTGTCTGGTGGCTGCCGCGATGCTCTGGATGGGAATGGATTTCAGCGCACCCCTGCTGTTGTCGCTGGTGGGTGTGCTGCTCGCGGGTGGCATGCTTCTTTCGAGTTATGGCGCGGCGAATCAAAACGGCTCGTAAAAAGGATCATAGCGGGTCGCTCAAAGAGCAACAAAACTCCTGAAGTTTCCGGCATAGAACTTCGCTCGCTGAACTTCGTCGATATCGGTCATCGTTCGCTCATAACGGCCGATCGGATCATCGGTGCCCTCGTGGTGAGGATAGTCCGAGGCAAACATCAGGAGATCCTCAGCACCGGACTTCAACAGCCAGCCGATGTCCTCACCTGCAAAGGGCGTGACTTTCATCTGGCGTCTCACGTATTCAGAGGGTTGCAGCTTGAGCTCAGACAGATCCTGCAATCTGCGAAAGGCGCGGTAAGCCTGATCCAGGTGTTTCATCCACGAGATGATCCACGACGCGCCAAGCTCAACGATCCCGATGCGCAGGCGCGGGAACCGTTCGAGCACACCATCGAAAATCATAGCCGCCAGAAACAGCTGCGCTTCCTGGTGGATACTCATGTAGGCCAGCGCATCGCGTGGCGCATCACCTTCGACATGCGCCGGCCGTTCACGGCCGTTGTTGTAGAGGGACGACGGTACCGGATTGAACCAGCGTCCGTTCACTCCCACATGCAGCGTCACCGCAAGATTGGCGTCCTGGATGCGCGCCCAGATGCGGTCGTAATCGCGGTGCGTGAATGACAGTCCTTCGCGGGGTGGAACAGTGTCGATCAGAACAATCCGGAATCCTGCGCCAATCAACTCTTCAAGCAGCACCTCCGCCTGCTCCGGGCCGACCCCAAGAGGCAGATATCCCGCCCCGTACATACGCTTGTCAGCCGAACAGAACGTGGCGAGCCCACGGTTCAGAGCACGCACCCCACCGACAAAAACCGGCCCGGATTTCGCGGCAACCACCTGATCAAACGCACTGGTGGGAAAGACGATGTGCGCCTTGAACCCGAGCAGATCGTTGGCTCGCACTCGCTCGTCGGCATCAAACGCGCCGAGGCCATGCCAGCCTTTGAATCGCATCGACATGAACGCGGCGTCATCTTCTGCGCGCAGCGCTGCATCCTTCGTCCGACGTGAGAATCGCTGTATGGCATCTTCGATCACGGCCAGCGGTTCGGCGCGTCCATCGACGAAGGGGGCGAGGTAGGGGCGCACGTCTGCATCAGCGAACTGCGCAATCCAGTCCGGACGCTCCATCATGTGGGTGTCCGCATCGTGAATATCGGCGCGATGGGCGTAGGGCATGTTGCTGCTCAAAGACGGTTTAGAATTACTCTAACCGTTAGGCCGTCCCGTGCACAGTTGGCGCGGATGCCTGTGTTGGGACTGACCTCAGGACCATCATCGCACCGCAATGTTTCTGGTATCTGAGTCTCTGATAAGGATTGTTATGAAGAAGGAAGAAGCCGATGTCCAAGTTTCGTACTGAACGTGATTCGATGGGTGATGTTCAGGTTCCTGCGGATGGCTACTTCGGAGCGCAGACGCAGCGAGCCGTTGAGAACTTTCCGATCTCAGGACGTGAAATTCCTCCGGAACTCATCCACGCGATGGGTCTGGTGAAGTACGCCTGCGGTGTCGCCAACCACGATCTCGGCAAGCTGACCGGTACCGGCAAAAACCTGCTGAACGATCAACAGGTGGATGCCATGCTGAACGCCTGCATGGCAGTCCATGACGGAAAGTTCGACGATCAGTTTCCCATCGACGTGTTCCAGACCGGCTCCGGCACGTCCAGCAACATGAATATCAATGAGGTCATTTCCAACCGCGCGATCGAGCTGCTGGGTGGCGATCGTTTTGCGACGACAAAGCCGGTTCATCCAAACGACCATGTCAACATGGGGCAGAGCACGAATGACACGTTCCCGACAGCCATCCACGTTGCCGTCGCTGTTTCGATTCACGATTCACTGATCCCTGCGCTCAAGCGTTTCGCTGACGAACTGCGCAGCAAGGCGCAGGCGTGGGACCACATCATCAAGATTGGTCGAACCCATCTGGCGGATGCGACTCCCTTGCGGCTCGGTCAGGAGTTTGGAGGTTTTGCACGACAGCTAGAGCTCTCGGTCGAACGCGCGGAGCGCGCCCGAAACGCGGTTCTGGAACTCCCGGTGGGTGGCACAGCGGTGGTATCGGGGATCAATACTCATCCGGAATTCGGTGGTCGAGTTGCAGCCGTGCTGGCTTCGCAGACCGGTATCGATTTTGTGGAGGTCGTCGACCACTTCGAGGCCAACGCACAGCGGGACGGGCTCGTGGAATGTCACGGTCAGCTGCGTGCGGTTGCAACGACGCTGTTCAACATCAGTAACAACCTGAGGTGGCTGGGTTCAGGACCCCGCTGCGGCTTCTACGAA
>VGVE01000112.1 GCA_016874135.1 Gammaproteobacteria bacterium
GCTGATCATTGGTCCTTGGGCCGAAGCGCTCCGTAGAAAAACGAGCGAAGGCGTGCAAAAAGATTAGTCGATCTGGGCTTGGCAAACCCACTTTCTATGTCGATTTCCCCAATCTTGTCTCCAAGTCCACCTGAAGAGTTCTGAAATCGGCGATAGGAATTTCGCCAACACTCGATAACGCGTAGAGAGGCGTTGCCGAGTATCAACGAGAACGCAAACGCCGCTGCCGGGTCATGCTGCGTTCGACGCTGCCGATGCCGAACACGGAGCCCTGCCATAGTACTTCCTCAACGAACCCGGGAGTGGCCGCATGAGTGTCGGTGGCGCCGACCATGCCGAGTTTGAGTGCTGATTCTACTGACGGATCGGGTGTGTCGCGCTCGATGGCAGCGGCTTCGAGACCACGCAGCAGGAGCTCGCGTACATATCCTGCCCGCATGCGTTCCCATTCTTCAGGTGTGTAATCCGCGGGCTTGGCGGGACGCGAGTGCCGGGTCAGCTGAATCTCCAGGTTGCAGTCGGATTCATCGGTGGCGCCGAGAGGCGCCAGGCACTCACTGTTGCCTTTCTCCTGGTGTACTTCAATAAGCCGCTCGTAGCGTGCGCGCATGCGGCGCAGATCCGAGTCTTCACGCAGCACATCGAAACTCGCGCCATCACTCATGTTGGTGTTGTGTGGAATCGTGAGTGCTTCGCAGCCATCTGCTTTCAGGCACTGAAGATCCAGTTCCGTGAAGAGTTCAGTGAGGGTCGGGTAGCGGATGTAGTCGATGGCGGTTGCTGTCACCGCATCACTGCGAAAAATAACGTTGCGGTGTGTATGGCTGAAGGACCGCGTAGCTGACCACTCGTAACCAAGCAGGGCGGTAAACGTACAGGGCTTGTGGCCGCATTGGCTTGCGCTTGGATACGCTGCCATTGGGCGAGGCTCGCTGTGTTGCAGAGCTCCGGGTTCTCTGCACAAGGCGGCAGTGCTGCAGGTGCATCTTTAGTAATCGAAGGAACGACGAAATCGCCAAACACCTTGCTGCCACCCTCAGGGTTGCTGTGTTTGCGCAGGGATTGGCAGGTGGGGTGTACAGATTGGCCGGGGTCCGTGCAGATGTGCAGGAAATCCAGCCATTCGGCGTGATCGGTAATCGCCACGAAGTCGAATGGACGTTCCAGTTGCCCTGTGGCATCGCTGGGCAGAATCAACGGCTCGCACTGTGCAAAACGGAACGCGTCGGCTGGCGTGTGTACAGTGCCGTAGCCGTAAGTATCGAGTGAGTAGGCGGTGTGCACGTGCAAGTCGCCCCAGATCACTTGCTGGCGGCTATCTCCTGCGTCCGCACATATGTTGTAGTCAGCGGTTGCGGTGCCCGCTGCCAACAGCAGGCCGAGTGCGAAGCCGAACCGTCGCAGCATCAAGGCGCAGGTTGTTTCGGTATTCCGAGTTCCCCGAGTTTTTCCGCCATGAACTCGGCCGACGTGGCGAGGCGCTGGTTCACATCCCGGTCGATTAAACGGATGATCCCCTCCTTGTCGATGTAGAACGTCCAGCGGTTGGCGAAGCCACGCTCGCTCAACACCCCATACGCACCCGCTGTCGCCTTGGTGGGGTCGCTCAGAATCGGAAAGTCGGCCTTGTGTTCGGCGGCGAAGGCGGCGTTACCGCGATCACCCTCATGGGCATCCACACTCGCCATGAAGTAGGTGACGTCGAACTCGCGGATGAGGTGACCTTTCTCTGCGATGGACTTGCACTCGATGGTACAACCCGAGGTGAATGCCATCGGAAACCAGGCGATCACAACCGCCTGTTTGCCCCTGAAATCCGCGAGCGAATATATCTTGCCATCCGAACCCTGCAGGCTGAAATCCGGCGCGGGATCTCCGACCTTCGGAGTCGACCACGCCATTGCAGAGAAGAGGCCAAGGCAGACGCCGAACATCAGTACCCACAATCGCTTTTTCATGTCGGGCTCTCCATCTTTGCCGCACGTTTGTCACGCAGCACATAGTTGGTGCCACGTCGCTCCATTTCGAAGAGCTGCGTGGCTTCGATCAGGTCGATGAATTTGCGGTAGCCGAAGTTGCGCGAATCGAACGATGCCTGGTTACCGATCCGGGTCGCTACAGAACCCAGATGCGACCAGCCATCATCGCCGGCGGCGGATTCCACGGCGTTGCGCAGCAGGGTCACGAGGCGGGCATCCTGACGCAGCGCTGCGGTGTCCATGCGCTGAGGTGTTGCCGGAGCGGATGGTTCGTCTGCAGGTTCAGGAGTGGTGTTCGGCCCGGCGCTCTTGCGTCGTCGCCGGCTCTTTGGCGCCGGTGCCGAAGTGTCGGGGTCGCCGAGGTTTTCGAGATACAGGAATTTGGAACAGGCGTTCACGAAAGGCGCCGGTGTCTGCTTGCTGCCAAAGCCGAATACCTGTGCGCCTTTAGCTTTGAGGTGCATCACCATCGGAGTGAAATCGCTGTCTGAAGAAACGATGCCATAGGCATCGGGAGCATCGGTGTAAAGGAGTTCCAGGGCCTCGATTACCATCTGCATGTCGGTCGCGTTCTTGCCCTTGCTGTAGTCGAACTGCTGGATCGGGCGAATCGCGTACTCGTGCAGTACCTTTTCCCAACCCTTGAGCGTATCTTTTTTCCAGTTGCCATAAGCGCGACGTACGTTGGTCACGCCGACCTTGGCGAGCTCTGCCAGAATCACATCGATCTTGGTGGCAGGTGAGTTGTCCGCATCGATCAGCAAAGCGATGCGCGGCTGGTGTTCAAGCATGGGGTGGCCGGAAGGGAATGTACCGGCAGCGTAACAGCCCCATCGCGGGTTTTCAGCCATCGCCCCAGTGCCGTATGCTGCGGCGCTCTCTGATTGCTGAATAACTACTCATGTCGCCGCCCGATGATCTGCTCAGTCCTGATGCGATTCGTGATCCGCAAGGCTTTTTCAGGCAATTGCGTGAAACTGACCCAGTATTCTGGAGCAAGCGGCACAAGGTCTGGATTCTCACCGGGTATGAAGACGTTGAGCGCCTCTTTCAGAACCGTTCACTGTCGACGGCTCAAGGCATCGGTACCTTTCGCAGCCGGATGATGGCCGAACATGCGCAGCTTCTGAAACACGCCATGAGCCTGCTCGACGGCTGGATGCTGTTCAACGATCCACCCGTTCACACTCGACTGCGTGATCCCGTCAGACGGTCTTTCTCGCCCGCCATGGTGGATCGACTGGTACCGCGTATCGAACGGCACGTCACCACACTGCTGGATTCACTCCAGGATTCGCAGGCGATTGATCTCGTCTCCCGGTTTGCCCAACCGCTGACCGCGATGGTGATCTGCGATCTGCTCGGTCTTGACCTCAGCGAAAGGGAATTTCTGCGCAGCTGGGCGCGGGACTTTGGCAAGCTCATCTACGGCGCATCGTCGCGTGATCCGAACTACCTCAGTTCGGTTGCGCGTGCCGGTGATCAGTTCCATGAACGGTTTCAACGCACCATTGCCGAGAAACGCGCGAGCCCGGGAGAGGACCTGCTCAGTCGTTTGCTTACAGCGTCCACGGATGAACAGTGGACGGAGTCAGAACTCATCGGCGCCTGCTCGATGCTGCTCTTTGCGGGCCATGACACCACGTCGGCGCTGCTCGGTTCGGGCGTGCGCAATCTTCTGCTGAATCCCGCGTCAGTCACGGAGCTGAAAGTTGATCCTTCACTCATGCCTGGCGCGGTGGAGGAACTGCTTCGTTTCGACAGTCCGTCGAAGACGTTTATCCGGGTGCCGGTTACGCCGATGCAAGTCGGAGGGCATGACATCGCGGCAGGGCAGCATCTGTGGCTCGGCATCCTTGCAGCCGATCATGACCCGGCGGTGTTCGCTGATCCGGAACGGCTCGATATCCACCGTTCACCCAACCCGCACATCGCCTTTGGTGCCGGGATCCATTTCTGCCTGGGTTCGGCGCTGGCCCGTGCCGAAGCGAGAGCTGCGTTCACCAGCCTGTTTGAACGGTTCCCGAAACTCAGGCTCACGGATCATGAGCCGCGGTGGAGCCCGACGATCGTTGATCGTTCGTTGCTCGAACTGCCTGTATTGCTCAATTGAGGAGAACCCGTGTCAGTACTGCTGACAGATAACATCCGTCGCATCGCGGAGCTTCTCAAGACGCGCGGCGAGACGATTGCCGTGGCCGAATCCTCAACCGGTGGGCTGATCAGTGCATCCCTGCTCGCCGTACCAGGCGCTTCGGCCTACTTTCTTGGTGGCAGTACGGTTTACACACTGATATCGCGACGCGAACTTCTGCGCATCACCGGTGCCGATGTTGAGGGACTCGAGCCTTTGTCTGAGCCGATGGTGCTGAAGTTTGCTGAAAAGGCCCGTACGCAATTGGGTGCCACGTGGGGCATCGCGGAACTTGGAGCTGCAGGTCCTACAGGCGCACGTTATAGTCATCCTGCCGGGACGAGCGTGATTGGCGTCGTCGGGCCGGTGACGCGATTAATGACGATACAGACCGGCAGCGATGATCGTGAGACCAATATGTGGCGCTTCACCGAAGAGGGGCTCGCACTGCTGCTGAGTGCACTCAGCGACGCTTGAGGTTCCTGAGTTTCCACAATCGGCGAATGATGGGGACAGCCGCGCCCACCACACACACCGCCGTAAGCAGGAACGGCAATTCTGGCTACAGTCGATAGAGCCCCGGGACCGAGCAACGGGCCCACGATCCAGCCGGCAGAGGAACAGGCGGCGATGATGCCTGAGGCCGCGCCTTGTTCTTCCGGCCTGACAGCGAGCGATGCGCCGGCGCTGAATCCCGCACCGGCAAAACCCATTCCGAATCCCATGATCACATTCGCGACGATGAACGCGGTGAGTGATTCAAACAGGGCCATGCCGCAGAGCGCAGGCGCGATCAGCGGCAGACCAAGCCCGAGCCACGCCCCCGGCGACAGATTGATCCGCTGCATCAGGATCGATTGTGCGAAGAGGATACGGCGGGCTCAATGGTGTCCGACTTCTCACCCATGCTGGCGACGGCAGGCACCCCGCCGCGATGGGCACGATTCGTGATCTTCAGCGACGGTCGCTCGGTGGTTTTGGCCTCTTAAGGTGAGGCCAATGCAGCATCCAAGGGCTTGTCTGCATGGCTTGCTATGAGTGGTCTCACCGACTGGGTCCATGGGAACTCGAGCCAAGGCTTCAGCGGCGCACGTCCTGCGGGTGATCGCATCTTTGCGCATGCGATTGGGCGGCACATGGTGGTGTGGTCCGCAGGTGACTTTTCAAGCCTCAAGTCGCCGGTTGCAGCGAGTGCGTTTCCTTCGCAGGTGCATGACGGCATGATTCCGGAGCAGGGTGATGCGGTGATCGAACCGCCGCCGTTTTGCCTGTCGTGGCCGATGGCGTTTCTGTTGCTGTTTGCCGACGCGGGAGTGATCTCGGTTCTGTTCACGAAAGGCGCTGCATGGGCTTCCGCCTTGCCGGCCCAATCCGATCAGGCGGTCTCAATCGAGGAACTCCGGTCGCGGCTGCTCGCGATTGGTAACCAGGATGTGCCGTTCTCGGTGCAGACACGGACCGATCGCGATCAGATTGAAGTCGAGTGGCGCTATGTGGATGCACGCTGGATCGACTTCATGCGTGCTCACTCCATGCGCAGGGTCCATCGGCTGGTGCTGCGGCTCGACGAAACATCAAATCGCGTTTATGTGAGTGAATACCAGTCTACAGTCGATGCTTCTGCAGGCGTCGATGGTGCTCGATTGCGTGGGGTACGAGGTGTGTTTAAACCAGCTCCGCCAGAACTGATGTGGGGTACCTCGATCCCTCGGGCAAGCCCACCGGAGCCCTGCAGCACGCGTGGAGTTTCAACCTCCAGGAGATGAAGGCGCCCCTGCAGGAGGTAATCACAAAGTCCGGCAGGGCGTGGCGCCCGGTGCTGCTCGATGCGCCAGAACCTTTCAGTTGGGTGTTCCGCTGATTCCTCTAAGGCTGAAGTTTGAACACATAAAGGGCTTGCCCGTTGGCGGGTTGATGGATGTCCGGGCTCATGACTGAGGTCATCGCCCGGAACACGCCCATACCAGTGGGGATGGCGATGTACTGTTCACCTTTCGTCGCATAGCTGACCGGAAATCCGTGTGGTGGCGCACCAAGTTTCATCTGCCACAACACCTTGCCCGTTGCCGAGTCCAAAGCTTTGATGTAACGATCGAGATCGCCAATAAACGTCAATCCTCCCGCCGTGGTCAGAGCGCCAGTCAGGAATAAGGCGCGTTGGGTATGGGTCCAGCGGACCTTGAGTGTGTCCACATCCCAGGCGACGAGTTTGCCGAGCTGACCCTGTGCTTGCGGCATTTCATAGACCCGGGAGTCGCCGCCATATCCGCCTGCACCGACGGTCCGCTCCACTTCGCGCCCGACCAGATCGGAACAGAGTTGGTGCAGGGGAATGATCAATGAACGATCATCCGGACTGAACGCCATGGCCTGCCAGTTGTGTCCACCGTAGATGCCCGGGCACGTCTTGATGGGGTCACCGATCTTCGCGTCGATGATGTCCTGCCGATAGCTCACTCGGCCGTTCTTTGTGTCGATGCGTGAATAGAGATTTTGGGGCATCGTTTCCGCGTGTCCCCGGTAGCGACCATCGCGCCGATCGAGCCGCCAGAGTATGCCGTCTTTGCCGACGGTGAAGAGCCAGGACTGCCCGTCGCCATCCACCAGAACACGCTCGAAGCCGGTTTCCATGTCGATGGTCTCGCCCGGTGTGTGCTGGAAGTGCCAGACGATCCGCCCGGTCTTCGGTTCGATGGCGAGTGTCGAGTTCGTATACAGCGCCGCATCTGTTGGTCGCATGCCGCGGCTTGCAGCCACCCAGGGTTTCGCTTGGGAAGTACCGATGTAGAACAGGTTCAGTTGGGGGTCATAGCTCCCAGCAATCCACATATCACCTCCGGCGCGAAACTCCGGAGGCTGCCCACCCCATGTAGAATCGCCCGGATCGCCCGGCAAGGCGATGGTGGACGTACGCCACAGCTCCCGGCCGGTGTCTGCATCATGTCCGGTGAGAAAGCAGCCGTCGCGCTTGTAGCGTTCACAGCCGTTGATGCCGCTGATGACCACACCATCACCAATGATGGGTCCAGCAGTGTGTGTATACCCTTGTTTGTAGTCCGCCTTGACCGTACGCCAGAGTTCGCGCCCCGTGCGCGCGTCGATGGCCACCAGCGCTGCGTCATATGTTGCGAGGAATAGCTTGTCCCCAAAGATTGCGATGTTCTTTGTGGGTCCGCCGAGCGTTTTGGCTTCCGGCGGATAGTCGTAACGGTATTCCCAGATCACCTCGCCGTCGGCGGCATCCAGTGCCTGGACGACGTTACCTGGATGCGTGAGGAATAGGATGCCGTCACGTACCAGCGGCGTCCCCTGGTTGCTGCCGTCTTCCATCGCGATGACCCAGGCAAGAGTGAGTTTGCCGACGTTTTGTGTGTTCACTTGTTTGAGCGGGCTGAAGCCGCTGCCATCGGCCGTTCGTCGCCAGGATAACCAGTCGCTATCGGCGGGCTGGTTCAGCTCCTGCTGCGTGACTGCGCGAAAGTTGTGGACTTCGCGGTTCTGAAAACCGGAGCGGCTCTTGGCTATGTCACTGATCGTCCCTGCGTCGGACCAGGAATCGAGCGCTTCGCCATCGCCTTGCACGACTTCACCGGAGGCAATCTTTACGTTGGTGGCCGTGGTCACTGCGTTCACGGGCTTTTTCACAGCGTTGTGATCGAGAATCAGAGCGACCAGCGCGAGATGGTCCGCTTCCCCCAGCGCTGACCGCCTACCGGGTGGCATGTTTTCAACGTTGTAGCGGAGCAGATCCAACGTGCCTTTTTCACCCCACTTCGACAGGAATGTCTTTCCAGTCAGTTCGGTTCCGTGGGCAGAGCCGTTGAGGTTGGCGCCGTGACAGGAGGCGCAGTGTTTGGCATAGAGCTGTGCGCCCGCTGCCAGTTGCTCCAGGGACGATTGCACGAGAGGTGAAAGAAAAACCAGTACCAGGGCGAGCGCCCTGCGGCGCGTTCGGGAGTGACGCATTTGAAGCAACCTGATTGAAGTACGTTCGACGGTCTGGTCGGGATAGTAACGGAGAAAACCCGATCCCAGCCCATTTGTGCCTAACTACGATGAAATTGCGGGAGTGTGCCTATGCAACCTGGACCTCCGGATGAAAAGCTACCACGCAGTCCGGTGATTTGAGGTCGAACTCAGTTGAAAACACAGGCAGGAACTGATGAACGGACTTTTCCTCTTCCCTGAGGCCTCCCGCGTTCACCCGGATGTGGAGGGATGGATGCTCGAGCTCTCCGGAGACCTCGGCGAGATCACCCGTGAATGGCACGGCGTCATGAAAATCTGTGGCGCCGATGTACGGGAACTCCTGCACGATGGCCATCCAACGGTATGTGTCAGGGGTGCGGCGTTCGCCTACGTGAATACGTTCAAGGCGCATGTGAATGTCGGCTTTTTCCGGGGCGCCGAACTGGAAGATCCTCAGGGCCTTCTCGAAGGCTCAGGCCAGTTGATGCGTCATGTGAAGATCAGGCCCGGGGCGCCGCTGAATGCGCAAGCGCTGACGAAGTTGATTCGCGTGACCTGCCAAGATATGCGCGCACGAACGCGGGGGATCGGGCGGAGCTCACGTCTCGTTTGACGAATTTCTACAGGTGCGCCCTGAATAGAGGAGAAATCACCATGACCTACCGGATCAGTTGCAAGTGCGGCGGTTTTCGGGCCGAACTGGAGGCAGCGGCTCCAATCAATCGGGGGATCTGCTACTGCAAGGATTGTCAGTCGTTTGCCGTTGCGCTCGGGCAAGACGCAACTGTGCTCGACGATCAGGGTGGTGCGGATATTCTGCAAACTGCACCGTCGCGGCTGCGTTCTCTTTCCGGTGTCACGAATCTCGGCTGTCTTCGCCTGACGCCAACGGGCCTTCTCCGCTGGTATGCGACCTGCTGCAATTCACCGATCGGAAACACGCCCGTATCTGCATCCATGCCGATGGTTGGCCTGGGACATACGGGCTTTGATGTTCGCAACCTAGACGCGATTGCACCCTCACGGATGCGGGTGTTTACACACGGAGCGAGGGGAGAGCCCAAGCCGCGTCAATATCTGCCGATGTCGGCTGGACTGAAGATCGCGCGGATGATCCTGACAGCTCATCTGAGTGGCGCGATTCGAAATAACCCTTTTTTTGGTGAGCCCAGTAATGGCAAGAAGCAACCCGTAGTCGTTCCGCGCGTACTTTCCAGTGCGGAGCTGGAGACCGTGCGCAGACGGGTGGATGCGATGGGAAATTGACGAGAAGGCAGGAAAAAGTCGGGAAATAGCGGAGAAAGTGGGCGCCCTGGTTCCCGAAGGATGTCCTCATGGACACCCCGCAGGATTCGGGAGACTCCGGATCAGAACAGCTCGATCGGAATCGTATAACTCACCACAAACTTGGGCTTGCGGTTGTCGAAGTTGGCGCCGGCCACCGGACCTTCGACGTTCGTATCTGTCACCATCAGTTTGAAACCTGACTTGGCGATCCAGATCGAGTAGTCGAGGTAGTCCTTCGTGACCGTGTTGAAGGCCTCCATGAACTCGCCGTCGTGCCAGCCGACATGCAGACCGACGTCCACTTCCTTCGGCGCCTTGAAGACGTAGTCCGCGGAGACATACAGCTGTTCGCCGAAGCCGAAGTCGGCGCCGGCGGGTTCATCGGCTTCGGTGTGGATCAGGGAGGCGACTTTCAGGGTGAAGCCGTTGAAGGCGACGGATCCATACACTTCACCGAAGTCGAATTCTGCCGCGGCGTCGTAGTTGTAGTACATGTAGCCGACGTTGAAGGTGGCATCACCTGCTGCCTTACTGAAGCCGAGGTAAATATCGTTTTCATAGGAGTAAGCATCACCGGCGCCAAAGTTGACGTTGGAAATCCAGGTGCCTGCATAGAAGCCGCTGTCGTGGGTGTAGTCGAGACCGCCCGATACTGCCGCTTCGTTTTCCGTCTGCGTCAGACCGCGCCAGATGTAGTTGTTGGTAACGCCTGCATTCGCAACTAGCGTGTCGGCGCTAGCCGTGGCTGATGCCAGAGCGCCCGCAATGAGCACACCTGTCGCTGTTATGGTGTTCAGAGTTTTCATTGGTGATCCCCTTAGGTTCCTGACTGTGTATTCGTCGCCGCAGTTGTGCTGCCGCGTGCTCGCGACCTGGGCAGTGCAGAATCCGTGCCAGCACTGCGCGAGAGCACTTTTTCCCAAGGTTCCCTACAGGTGTAGCACAATTCAGCAGCGCATCTGCCCCATGGGTGTGCAGGCCTGGCGTGAAATGCACTCAGTTGGTGCCTAGCATCAGACTGAATTGATGCGGGGGTCGCGAACGTCAAGTAAACGAGGATTTCTGGCCGTGCAGGGTGCTGAATCGTCACAACGAGACAGAACTAAGGTTCTATCAAAGACACCCGCAGAAGCCGGTGGCCAGATTCAGATATGGCGTCACTGTCAGACGCATGCATCCGAGATCTTTGCTCGCAACAAACCAAGGCTCGATGCCTTGTTCGCACAAGCACGGGCGCATTGCGTGCGCGTTCCGGGTGCGCTGATCGTGAATTGTAGTAGTCGTGACTTGATCTGACACTTCGATTGAAAAAGAGAAGGTTACCCGTTTTGATGGAGGTGCGAACCGAACCAACAAAACAAAGAGGTAACCTTGGTGT
>VGVE01000113.1 GCA_016874135.1 Gammaproteobacteria bacterium
GTTGCCCTCCGGCAGTTTGATCGCGACCTTTGATGAGAGGGATGTGCTGGAAGGCGCTTCTACAAACCGCACGCTGCACTGCATGAGCACGGGCGACTTTTTGGCTGCCTGGATTGAGTTCAGACCCTCTTCCTTGACCGCCCACACGCGATCACCGAGCAACGCCCCTCTGATCGACGGCGATGGACTGCAGCGCCTCGCCACCCATGCTCTTCACGGGGTAACGCCATAAACCGGAGATCCGCATGATCAGTGCTTCAGTCTCTCGCTGCTCTGATCGAATTCGAATTCGGCGGCGAGTTCTGCGGCCTTCTCCAGAATGCGGTTGATGAGCACGTCGGCGTCTTCGGAAAAACAGAAACCGACTGCCTGCGTCGTTGAGAGTGCCTGAATGGGAATCAGCACTTCGAAATCGTCGTGTGCAGAATCGAGGGAGCGACGGATGCGTCTGAACCACGCGGCCTGGGTGGCGCTACCTTCGCCGTTGAGCTGGATGATCAGCTGGTCGAGCAGCGGTCCGATACGGTTTCTCGCAACAGCAGGTCTGATCACTGGAACATCCCCTGTACCTCGACGCCGTGATTCTAGTTCAATTCGAAGCAATTGGCTTCTGCGAATTAGCACCTTCGCGCGTTTTGTCGTGCTGCGCGGATTCTCAGTGTTTCTTCTGCGATGCACTGTTCGTATATAGACTCTCCGGCAATACGAGGAGCAAGTCATGACGCGAGTGCTGGTCTGGAACGAGGGAATTCACGAGAAGCGCAACGAAGAGGTGCGGGCGGTTTATCCCGATGGCATCCACGGTGCAATCAACCAGCTGCTCAAGGTCGACAAGACCATCGTAGTTCGCACTGCGACGCTCGCAGATGTGGAGCATGGGCTGACGGAAGCTGCGCTGGCACAGACCGACGTGCTCATCTGGTGGGGGCACCTCGCGCATCAACAGGTCGCAGACGAGGCCGTTGCGCGCGTGCAGGCCAGGGTGCTGCAAGGCATGGGTTTGATCGTCCTGCACAGCGGTCACCTGTCGAAGATCTTCCAGGCGCTGATGGGGACCACCTGTAACCTGCGCTGGCGTGAGGCGGATGACCGGGAGGTGATCTGGACGGTGGCTCCGGATCATCCGATCGTTGCCGGTGTTCCACAGCCTCTGGTTCTGCCGCGGCACGAAATGTACGGCGAGTACTTCGATATACCGGCGCCAGATGAACTGGTCTTCGTCAGCAATTTCACCGGTGGAGAAGTGTTTCGCAGCGGGTGCTGCTTCCGGCGGGGCAAGGGCAGAGTGTTCTACTTCAGTCCGGGTCATGAAACCTACCCGATCTATCACCGCGCGGATATCGGTCGAGTCCTGATCAATGCCGTGCACTGGGCTCACGTTGCCGTTCCGCATGCCGTGATCACCACCCAGAGCCCGAATGATCCCCTCAACTGGTTCGTTGGCGAAACGACCTGAGAACCACCAGCGAGGTGCCTTAAGTGAACGCCAAACAGGTAATTGAGAACTTCTGAGAGGTCCAGGATGGTGGCTACTATACGAAGTTACCGGCCCTCTTCTCTGAGGATGCGGTTCTGATCGATCCGTTCTTCGGAACCTTTACCGGCAGGAAGGCCATTCGTGGCTTCATGGCGAAAATGGTGCAGGAGATGGACGAGCGCAAGACGCAGTTTCGCGTACTCGATATCGCCGGTGACGGCGAAGTCGCCTGGGCACAGTGGGTTGCGGAAACACCCCGTGACGGAATCAATGGCTGTGGGCTGTATCGGGTTCGTAACGGCGAGCTGACCTACTATCGCGACTACATGGATCCGAACGGGCATTAGCAAGAAGCAGATCAGGCCCTGCTGAACGGCTGTTTAGATCAAGGAAGAAAGCGCGGGTAATTGTAGCAGCTCACTGGCGTCACTGAGCACGACGTGAGCTCCGGCTTCAATCAGCTGATCGCGGTTGTTGCTGCCTGAGAGCACACCGATACAGCCAAGTCCCACGGTACGGCCCGTGCGCATGTCCATCGCGCCATCGCTGACGATCCAGGTTGAATCCGCATCTGCGCTGGTAGACGACATCGCCTCGATGAAATGGCGCGGATCAGGTTTGAGATGTTGGCTGTTGTCCCGGGCGAACAGTCCGTCTGCGAAGACCTCGATGTCCGGAAACGTCAGGCGGACCGCCTCCTCACAGTTGCGGGTGATCACAGTGGAGCGAACGCTGAGTGATCTCAGTTGCGTGAGAACAGAAGGCACCCAGTCAAACACGCGGGTCCTTTGCGCCGCCTGCAGTTCGATGTCCGTGATGAGTTGATGTGCAGCGGCAAAATAACGCTCTGCCGCGGCCATCTGTTGCGTCAGCATCCAGTCCCGGGAAGCGGTGATGATCTCGACGATGTAGTGATCCCGCCAGATGTCTTCCGGCACCTGGTTGGCGCGTGTCAGTTCGATCACCTGTCGACGCATGTCCGGCAGGTCGAGATTGGGTGCCAGCGTGCCGTCGAAATCGAAAAGGATGGTGCGCGGCGCCTTGATCATGCGCTTGAGCTGGCAAATCTTTTCTTGCGGCGATAGGGGAATACGTCTACCACGAATCCCTTGTGGATCGCGTCCTGCAGATCGCGCCAGTACTCCGGCGTGAAGAGCCCGCCATGCATGCGTGTGAAGAGCGCCTTGACGTTGCGCTTGCCGAACAGAAACCGCCGGAATTCCTCCGGGAAAACATCGTTCGGAGATACCGAGTACCAGGCTTCTCCAGACATCGCCTCATCTTCATTGCGGGGTTCGGGGATGGCGCGGAAGTTCACCTCCGTCAAATAACAGATCTCGTCATAGTCATAGAACACCACACGCCCGTGACGGGTGACGCCAAAGTTCTTGAGCAACATGTCGCCCGGAAAGATGTTGGCGGCGGCCAGCTGTTTAATGGCGTTGCCATATTCATCCAGGGCGCTGACCAGTTCTTCATCGTTGGCCGTTTCGATGTAGAGGTTCAGCGGCGTCATCTGTCGTTCGGTGTAGAGGTGACGGATGATGACGCGGTCATCCGTAAGAATGAGCGAGTTGGCGGCAACCTGCTGCAGTTCCTCGATGAGCTCCGGCGCGAATCGCTCCCGCGGAAAGGAGATGTTCTGGAACTCCTGTGTATCCGCCATTCGGCCGACGCGGTCATGGGTTTTCACCATGGTGTACTTGCCGCGTACTTCGGCAGCTGTAGTATTTTTCTGCGGTGGAAAGTAGTCCTTGATGACCTTGAACACGGTCTGGTACGAAGGCAGCAGGAACACGCTCATCACCATGCCCTTGATGCCAGGCGCAATGACGAAGTGATCGGTCGAGTTGTCAAGGTGATCGATGAAGCCGCGGTAGAACTCGGTCTTGCCATGTTTGTAGAGCCCTACGGCGGCATACAGCTCCGATATTTTTTTGTTTGGCAGCACTTCGTGCAGGAAGTTGATCAGTGCGCGGGGTCGCGACGTATCGACCATGAAATAGGCGCGTGTGAACGAGAACATGATAGAGAACTCGTCTTCATCGCAGATCAGCGTGTCGACGTAGAGTTGCCCGTTGTCGTTGAGGACGGGCAAGGCTACGGGCCAACTTCGTGAGCCGGGTTTGCGGGGCTCGCCGGAGATGAGTTTACCAATGAGGTAGGCGCCCTTGTTGCGGAAAAACGGCGCTTTCAGCACTTCAACGGTGATGTCACCCCGGGCTGCAATCTCCGGCCGCTCCTCCGGCAGCGAGTGCAGGATGTTGGTGATGTCCTGGTCGAGATTGCGCCACGGCAGCGAAAAATCGAATGATTGCAGGATGTTGCGCATCATCTCGAAGCTGCCGTTTTCCGGTGAGTGGAAAACGGTGATGTCTTCACGGCCGAGCGGTCGGTCTTCGCTCAGCAGGGTGCGGATGAACATCTGAGTGTCGTCCACCGCCTGGTCTTCCGTCAGCTGGCGGTGAACGGAGTTGAAAAACGTTTCCGCGAGTTCAGCATCCCAGCGACTCATCGACAGCGCGTGATAGCCGCGTTTCACTCCATGCCATGTGACCGCGTCGGGGTTGAACCCGCGCAGACGATCAGCGATCGGTCGCACGTGCGCGCGATAGAGCTCGAGCCGCTGGCGGTTGGCAGACAGTGCGCCTTGCCAGTCCGCCCGTTCGAACCGGATCTTGGCATCGCGGGTTATCGCCTGGAATGCATCCCGATAGCGGCTGAACCCGTCGAGGATGATCCCCGCCACCTCGTACGCCTTGGCTGAGTCGGGTTGATTCATGCAGAGCTCAAGAGTTTCGCCGTGCCTCACGATCAGCCTGACGGGCGTCTCGGGTAGCCGCCATGTTGCGGCGGAAGCGCGCTGTCAGGATAACGACGATGACAATCCCGCCAGTGATGGCCAGCGCTGGATAGACGCGCGAGGTGATCCAATCCGCGGCACTGGTGTCTGTATTAATGCCAGTCAGGGCGCTGACTGCAAGCGTTACGGCGAGGACGTTCTGCAACGCCAGAGCAGCGCCAGCGGCCATCATGAGGGGCAGAAACAATGTGTGCAGCGGTGCCTGCGAGTGTTCGTCAAAGGTGAGGAAACCGGTGAAGATCAGAATCAACCCGGCGCCACGGAGCCAGATCGCGGTTTGGCTTGAATTGAGATGCTTCATCGCCGCTCAGGAGACGATGGACAACGCACCACCATCGATGCGGAAGTTCTGTCCATGAATGCCGTCGGCGAGCGGGCTCGCCAGAAAGGCAACCAGATCCGCCACTTCTTCCCGCCGTACGATACGCCCGATGGGAATGTCAGCCGCCACGTGGGGCTCGACTGCTTCCCAGGTATCGCCCCAGCCTTTGCGTCGGCCACGTTCGAGATTCGCGGACATGACTTCTGGCGTGAGGATCAGACCGGGGGATACCAGGTTGATGCGGATGCCGGTGCCGGCGAGTTCGCGCGCGAGTGAAACCGTCAGCGTCGCCAGGGCCCCTTTGGCTGCGTAGTAGTGCGGCATGATGGCATTGGGTCGGGTGGATCCAACAGTGCCGAGGTTGATGATGCGTGCCCAGGTTTTTTCCCTGAGTGATGGCAAGAGGCCACGAATCAGGCGCTGCGCCGACAGCACGTTCTTCTGGTATGCATCGATCCAGTCATCCGTACCGCTACGGTCCCAGGAGCCGGATTCCGCTGTGCCGTAGTTGTTGATGAGTATGTCGACGCCTTCGGCGAGGCACGCATCGATCACACCACTCGCGCCATCATCGGTACGGATGTCGCCGGTGACCGCGATACCCGCTCCGAGTTCCAGTACTGCATCTCTTACTGCGGCTTGCTCAAAGCCATGGACCAGCACCCGGGTACCTTCGCGAAGCAGGTGACGGGCGATGACAAGGCCGGTGCCCCGATGAGCTCCGGTGATAAGTGCCGTGTGGCCTTTGAGCTGTAAATCCATACGCTGCATGGTACACCGGCAATGGCCTGCACAGTGTCGGCCACCAGTGGTGTCTGATCCGATGCGACCCTGCATACTGGACCCATGACCTTGTCTGCAGTTCTTCTCTTCGTGTTCGCCGCCTTTGTGGGCAGCTACGTGCAAAGTGTTGCCGGCTTTGCGATGGGGCTGCTCATCATCGCAATCATGGGTGCCTCCGGGATCATCAGCCTGCCCTTGGTCGCAGCGGCTGTTAGCCTCATCTCACTGCTAAACGTTGTCCTCTCGCTGCGCGGACGAATGATCCATCTCCACAGATCGCTATTGGGATGGATCGTCGCCGGTCAGGTCCTCTCCATTGCCCCCGGTCTCTGGCTGGTGATGGTGCTGGATGCCTCGGCGGAGCGGGCGCTGGGTGTCCTGCTGGGTCTTTTCGTCACCTTTGGCGCGCTTGGCATGTTGCTCAAACCACAGCCCCAAAGCAGTGTGTCCAAACCAGTGGCTTCGTTTGCAGCGGGTGTTGCGGGCGGGTTGCTTGCCGGAATGTTCGCGGCGAGTGGACCGGTTCTGGGTTGGTTCGGGTATCGGCAACCGCTGCCACTCGACGTGATTCGTGCCACGCTGCTCTCTTGTTTCGGGGTTTCAACAAGCCTGCGCACGGTGCTGGTCGGATTCTCCGGCGGGCTCACGGCAGACGTTTGGTTGTTGGCCGGTTTAGCGTTGCCGGCGGTACTACTTGGCACATGGCTTGGGCGCAATGTGCCTCCGCCTTGGCCGGAGGCGGGCATCAAGAAAGCGGCGTTCACTCTGCTCCTCCTGACCGGCGTCTGGACGCTGGCCAGGAATCTCACCGGCGGGTAGTCATCAGGGCTTGCCGATGTGTTTCTCGATGAACGCGATTGTGGACCGGTGCATCGTTTCGAGGTTCTTGGCGTTCCGCGGGCCGTGTCCCTCGTTCTCGAGGACGATCAGCTCGGGCATAGTGGAAAAAAGCCTCACGCCGACACACCCGGAATGGAGGTGTGCTGCTCATGGCGGCGCGACAGCGTTCGGCGCAATCGAGCAACCGTGTCGTCGATGGCGATGACGCCATCCGTACTCGATGAACTGAACTGTTGACTCTGCCCGTCGATATCCTCACCGGTGAATGAGCAGCGATAACGGATGTGCTCATCTGTGGCACCATCTCTTGAGGGGTCCACTGACAATTCAACTATGCCGTAATTCAGATACTTGAGCAGGGGTTTCAGCAGGAACTCTCGGCGAGCCATGATGTCCCCCGACCCTGATCCCAGTACGGGATCTTTTTCAAACCGTGTTTTTGTTGTCATGGTGAACCCTGCCTCCCCCTGCAATAGCTCGACAGGATAGGGTTGTTTGAGGCAATCACCAGCAGATGATGTTGATGCTATGAATCGGAGAAATCGACCGGAAATATCAGAAGCGGCGCTCCATCCAGATGACGTCCCAGTAGCGCCCGAACTTGAAACCCACTTCGTTGAAGTGCGCCACCTGTTCGAATCCGAACGATGAATGCAATGCAATGGAAGGCTCGTTCGGCAGGGTGATACCTGCATAGGCGCAGTGCACACCGTGTGGAACGATGGCCTGGAACAGATGACGATACAGAGCAGATGCGATTCCCAGACGATGTTCTTCTGGCGCGACGTAGATGCTCACCTCAACCGACGTCGAATAGGCTGCCTTTGACTTGAACTCACCAGAGCAGCCATAGCCCGCCACGCCTTGATCCGTTTCTGCAACGAGGCACTGCCGTCTCTGGCCGTCAAAGGCTCGAAACCAGGGTGTACGGGTCTCAACGGAATAAGGTTCGATGTCGAAGGTGAAAGCGGTTGTCTTGATGTAGTGGTTGTAGATGCCTGTCAGGCGAGGCAGATCTGTCAGCGTGGCAGGTCGAATGATCATGACACCCCCGGAGAATCAGGCGACGTCGACTAGTTTAGCGTCGGCCGACTCGATGGTCCTGCGGCTTCCTGCCGGATGCGCCGCTTGGTACGCTGCCGGCATGAACGACTACGATGCCATTCGCAACTACACCGATGAAGAAGTGCCGGCGGTGATCGAACGCCTGGCATCCAATCCGGACGTACACGGCGCTCTGGCCGCAGTTCAGTTACCGCGTTTACACCGCCTGTGGCCACGGCTTGCCGCGTTTCTGGTGCGTTCCCGCGTCAAGTCAGAGCTTGTTCAGATCAGGACCGTTGCCGATGTGCAGAAAAGAGTTGCCGATCTTCTGAACCACCTTGAACGGGAAACGATGGCCGGGTTCACGGTATCCGGTATGGAGAATCTGCAACCTGGTGTCTCGCATCTCTTTATCAGCAACCATCGCGACATCGTTCTCGACTCGGCGCTGCTCAACTGGGCGCTGCATCGGGCCGGGCATGCTACGAGTCGCACCGCTGTTGGAGACAACCTTGTTTCGACGCCTTGGGTGGGTGATCTGATGCGTCTCAACAAGAGTTTTGTGGTGTCGCGCTCGGTGATGTCACCCAAGGCAGCATTCAAGTCTTTCTCGATTACGTCTGGCTTCATCCGGCAATCCCTGCTGGATGGCCATTCCGTTTGGATTGCGCAGCGGCAGGGTCGGGCCAAGGATGCTGATGACCGGACTGACCCTGCAGTGCTGAAAATGTTGACCATCGCTTTTCGCAGCGAAATCGGCAGCCTCGGCGAATGGCTGCAGAAGGTTTCGCTCGTTCCGGTTTCGATTTCCTATGAGCTCGATCCCTGTGACGGCATGAAAGCCCATGAGCTCGCGGTCATTGCCGAGACTGGCAGCTACCAGAAAGCGAAAAACGAGGATCTCATCAGCATTGGTCGCGGCATCACCGGTTACAAGGGCCGTGTTCACCTGAATGTGGGTGAGCGCCTGCAAGGGGAGTTCGCGGATGTTGAGGCGCTCGGTAAGGCACTCGACCACGCTGTTCATGCCGGCATGCGGCTGTATCCGGTCAATCTCGACGCAGCGTCCCGCTGTGGCTATGAAGTTGAACCCGTTCCGGTAATACCCGCCCGGATCGCGGAAGTAGATGCAGCGCTCCTGGTGCGGTTTAACCGTTGCCCTGATACTGAAAAAGACCTGATCTGGCAGCAGTACGCCAACATCTGGCGCAACGCCCGGGATGCTCAGACGATGAGCGGTGGTTCGTCCAGTGCGGCAAGCTGTTCGCGCAGCTCGAGGATGTGATTCGACCAGTAACGAACACTGCCGAAATCCGGAAAGGCGAGAGGAAAGGCAGGATCGTCCCAACGTTTCGCGATCCACGCCGAGTGGTTGATGATCCGCAGCGTTCGCAGCGTCTCGATCAAGTGCAGCTGATCTGCCGGAAAAACAGCAAACATTTCGTAGGCATCAGCGATGGTGCCGAGCTGTCGCAGCCGATCCTGGCGCTCACCGGATAACAACATCCAGATGTCCTGGATGGCAGGCCCGGTCATGCAGTCGTCAAAATCAACGAAGTGGGGTGTGTCGTTCCGCCAGAGGATGTTACCGAGATGGCAATCACCGTGTAGACGGATGTTGTCGGTGGACTGCGGGTCCTGCAGCCGGCGGGTGATCTGCTCTGTCAGCGTCGAATAGGCCTTCTCCAGTTCCAGTGGAATGTGACCACTCGCCAGCAGCCACTCGCAGTTCAGACCCGCAAACTCGCGGACGCTGAGCGTGCGTCGATGTTCGAAGCGACCCTGCCCGCCGATCACATGCATGCGTGCAAGTGTTCGGGCCAGCACTTCGAGATCCTCTTCCCGCTCGATGTCTGGTGTGTGTCCACCTTGCCGCGGGTAGACCGCAAAACAGAAATCAGCAAACACGTGCAGGCAGTTGCCATCAGGTTCATCCGCAGCAATGATCGGAATTTCACCTTCAACAAGCTCGCGCACGAATTCATGTTCTTCACGGATCTGGAACTCCGTCCAGCGACCCGGTCGGTAGAACTTGGTGATGCGGAAGGAGCCGTCCTCCATTTCCGCCTGATAAACACGGTTTTCGTAGCTGTTGAGTGCGGTGAGCCCTCCCGTAGGTTTATAGCCCACACTCTCGAGCGCATCGAGAATCAGGTCGGGGGTCAGTGTGCTGTAAGGCGTCTGTGAGGTCACCGCCGCAGTGTATCAGCGGGTGCGCGCGGCAACCCACCATTCCACCGTAGAGGCGCCTGCGCTCAACAATGCTGAGGTTGCGGCGCGGAGGGTGGCACCGGTGGTGCAGACATCATCAACCAGTGCGAGGTGCAAACCCGCAACCTCCTGGCTGGCGGTAAAGGCGCGCCCCATGTTGGTTTCACGCGCTGAAAGGGACAACGTGGCCTGAGGCTGCGTGTGTCGCAGTCGATTACCTGTTCTACAGCGGATATGCCGTGGTGGCCTGGCTCTGGGCGCGTATGGCGCTCACCGCGGAGCGGCTTCGTCAGAGCTCAGAACCGGAACAGATCCTGCATATGCCTCTGGAAAAATCGCTCTCGCCAAGTTCTACTACGCGCGAATTCTACCGCGTATGATCAGCCATCGTTAGGCCATGCTGGCCGGAGGAGAGACGCTGATGCATGTGGAGAACGGAGTGTTTCTCGCAGACCAATAGTCGCCGAGGTCGGATCACCGATCTCTGATCGCGAAATCAGGGGTGAATCGATGCGTCAAATCGTGTCGTCCACCCCTGATCCAGAAGGCCTTTTTCCAGAGGGCCATTTAGCAGAGGACTGGGGAAATGGCCTTTACGCCACCCGAGCGTGACATCCACTTTCTGTTGCATGATGTTTTCCGGTTGCCGGATGAGTGGCAGACGATCCCGGCACTCGCCGACTTCACCGCCGATGTGGTGGATGCGGTGATTCAGGAAGGTGGGCGCGTTGCGAGCGAAGTGCTGTCGCCTCTGAACCAGGTGGCGGATTCGGAAGGCTGTACCTGGAACAACGGAGTCGTAACCACACCATCAGGATTTCGCGAGGGATTTGCCTCATTCGTGCAAGGCGGCTGGCTCGGTCTCTCCGGTAATCCGCAATACGACGGCCAGGGCATGCCGAAGACGCTTGGTTGTCTGGTCGAAGAAATGTTCTGGGCAGCCAATCCCAGCCTCTATCTTTACGGTACATTGAGTGTGGGCGCAGCGCTCTGCATCGATTCCCATGGCACTGCAGCGCAGAAGGCGATGTACCTGCCTCGCCTCTATAGCGGTGAGTGGACGGGCACGATGTGCCTGACTGAAGCACATGCCGGTACCGACCTCG
>VGVE01000114.1 GCA_016874135.1 Gammaproteobacteria bacterium
GGGCTCTTCGCGCTGGGCGGTGCACTTGGCTTCCTCGGTGTAGTGCTCGGTCTGATCGCACTCATCATGACGTTTTCGAAGAATCTGCCTGCTGCCCGTGCCAGTGTTGCCACTGGTCTCATTCTCTGCGCGCTGATCGCCGGCGTGTTTGGTTCACAGTTCCTCACAGCACGCAGCGTTCCGCCCATCCACAACATCTCCACAGATACGAATGATCCGCCTGCTTTCGACCAGATCGTCGCACTGCGCGGCGACAACTCGAATCCCCTTGACTACACAGCGGCGCTTGCTGAACAACAGAAAGGCGCTTATCCGGATCTGAAGCCACTGACGACCAACACCGCACCTGGTGAAGTGTTCAACCGCGCCAAAGGGGTTCTCGAAGGCATGGGCCTCCAGATCGTCAATGCCAATTCGGATGCTGGTTTGATCGAAGCGACGGCAACCACCTTTTGGATGGGTTTCAAGGATGACGTTGTGGTTCGAATCAGGCCGCATGAAGCGGGCAGCGTAGTGGACGTCCGCAGCGTTTCACGAGTCGGCCAAAGCGACATCGGCGTAAACGCGAAACGTATCCGCACCATACTCGATGGATTGGGCGGCTGAGGATTCTGCCGAGGGATCGACGCAAAGCAGGAAGTCGTGTGGAAGAAACGCGCAGAGAGTGGTGGGTCGTCTGGGATTCGAACCCAGGACCTACAGGTTAAAAGCCCGGTGCTCTACCAACTGAGCTAACGACCCGACAAAAGAGCGCGAATTGTAGTCGCGCCGTTGGCGGCAAAACAACCCTGATTTTATCGGGGTTTGACCAGATATCCGCTGCAGACGATGCTGCCGGGTCGTGGCGATATCAACCGCGACCCACAACATAACGGGTCGGATCAGGTACACCGGCTTCGCGGAATCCCTGTGCACGCAGTCGGCAGCTGTCACATCGACCGCAGGCAAGGCCCGCGTCCGTTGCCTGGTAACAGGAAACGGTCTCCGCGTAGTCGACACCCAGGCGCATACCCTCTTCGATGATCCTGCCCTTGCTCCAATCGAGCAGCGGCGCGTGAATGATCATCGATCGACCTTCAACACCCGCGCGTGTGGCAACGTTTGCCAGAGCCTGGAACGCATTGATGAATTCCGGCCTGCAATCCGGATAGCCCGAATAATCCACTGCATTGACGCCGATAAAGATGTCGCGGCTGTCCAGTACTTCTGCATAGGCAAGCGCGAGTGAGAGAAACACAGTGTTTCGCGCGGGTACATACGTGACCGGAATACCTTCGGTTGATGTCTCTGGCACCTCAATCCCTGTATCGGTAAGGGCGGAACCACCAAAAGCCGAGAGATCCACCGCGACGATACGAGGCTCACGACCTGTTCGACGCAGGCAAACCCGACGTGCCGAGTCCACTTCCGCACGATGCCGCTGCCCATACTCGAAACACACGGGATGACAGTCGAACCCGGCCTCTGTCGCAATCGCGAGAACGGTGGCTGAATCGAGACCACCAGAGACCAGAACCACGGCCTTTCGTGGCATCGTCAGCGTCCCCGCTCCTCGCCCCAGATGACCTTGTGAAGTTGCAATTGCAGGCGCACCGGCAGTCGATCGGCAAGAACCCACTCAGCCAGCCGAGCCGGGTCGAGCGCACCGTGCACGGGCGAAAACAGCACATGACCGACCCGCTTCGCCAGATCCAGTTCGTGGAGCTTGAACACTGACCAGTCGTAATCCTGGCGATCCGCAATCACGAACTTCACTTCATCGCTGCGCCGCAGATACTCGACGTTAGACCATAGATTTCCGCCGACTTCGCCGGAGCCCGGCGTCTTGATATCAACGATGCGGTGTACACGGGCATCCACCGCATCGATCGGCAGCGCTCCGCTCGTTTCGAGTGAAAGTGTGAGCCCGAGGTCACACAGCTGGTTCATGAGGGAATGAACACCGGGCTGCGAAAGCGGCTCCCCACCGGTGATACAGACGTGTTTCGCACCAAAGCCCAATACTTCGGCGACGATGTCTGTTAGGGGTTTACGGTCTCCACCGTGAAAAGAGTACGTTGTATCGCACCACGTACACCGCAGGGGGCAACCCGTCAGGCGCACGAACACTGTAGGCCAGCCGACAAAGCTGCTTTCACCCTGCAGGGAAAAAAAGATCTCGGTGATGCGAAGGCTGTCCGCACCAGTCACTTCCAGCCTCCGGAAGTGATCAGCGGAGTTCGCTGGCGTAGATCCTGGCGAGACCTGCCGCCGCGCTGACCGGAAAGTCCCTTTGAACCCGGTCCAAATACTCCAGCGCCTTGGAATTGTCACCGAGTCGATGGAAGACAACACCCATCTTGTAGAGCGCATCCGGTGCCTTGTTGTGCGACGGATACAGATTCACCACCTGAGAGAACGACTCTCTGGACTGGTTGAGATCGGCTTTCGCGAGATAAAGCTCACCGAGCCAATACCAGGATCCCGGTGTCATCTCACCATCCGGATAGTCCTGGATCAGCCGCGTGAATTTTTCGATCGATTGATCGAACGCCCGCGCCTTCATCGAATCGAATGCCGTTTGATACGCGGCCTTTTCTCCAGCCGCATTGCGGGTTGCACCACCACCGTTGGAACCATTGGTGGGCAGTATCGGGCGAGAATTGGCGTTCACTGGACGATCAAGTTGCGCTCCACCGCCGGTGGTTGGCGCCACACCCTGGCCCGACAATGCCAATATCCTTTGATCGAGATTCTGGTATTGCTCCTGCTGGGCAGCTTCGAGCTGACGCAGCTTGTGCTGCTGCTCTTCGACCACGCTGCGCAGCTCCTGTACTTCGTTGCGAAGCGTCTGCAGTTCAGTGAATAACTGACCGAGGCCCGAACCTGAGCCGACCATGTCGCCCGATGGTGGTGCTGAGTCCGGCACGGAGGACCAGTCACGCGTTGGCGATTCCGGTTCCGATGGTGGTACCGGCTCCAGACGTGGTCTCGGTGCAACACCGGTCGAACTGCGATCTTCAACGGGGACGGCAGCAGCCGCGTTAGCAATAAACATCGGGGCGGTTGCAGAGACAACAAACAATGTCATGCCGCCTACAACCACACGACCCAAGAAGCTTCTTGTACGGGTCATACGGGCCCCCTGATGACCATTATGATAGTAACCAACTAAACGGGAGAATCCGCAGATTCTGAATAGGCACAACCTGGAAGGACACAACCTAGACACGAACTACTGAAGCTGGACTGAATACTGCACGACGAAGGAGAAAGAAGCAGAAGTCGGTGTCCCGAGGATCACCGGCTGCGTAATCCAAGCACACCATCATGCAGTGCCTTTGAAGATCAAAAGAACACGGCGCGGATAATCCGCGCCGCACAGTTCCTCGGGCAGTCGAACGTCTTACCGGTAGGTAACGATCGCGCGACGATTCCGTGACCATGCACTTTCGTCATGGCCCGGATTTTCCGGACGCTCTTCACCGTAGCTCACTGATTCAATTTGCGAAGCAGCGACGCCGGCAGCTGTCAGGAAGCTCTTGATGGCATTGGCACGACGCTCACCCAACGCAAGGTTGTACTCGCGGGTACCGCGCTCGTCGCAATGGCCTTCGATGACCACGGACTTGCCGGTGTTGCGATTAAGCAACTGCGCGTGAATCTCGAGAACGGCGATATCAGACGGGTTGACGTCCGACCGGTCGTAGTCGAAATAGAACGTGCGATTCAGCGGCCCGCCGGTGCGTGGGTCGATGGGCTGGCCATCAGCACCGAAGTCAGCTAGTGCCGCGGCTTCTGCCGGAGCGGTGGTTTGTGTTGAGGTATTGTCCTCACTGGGTGCGGGCGGCGGCGTTTTTTTGCCTGCACAGCCCGTCAGCACGAGGCCGACCAAAGTAATTGCGATCAAGCTGGTGAGACGTTCCTTGAACATCATCATCTCCTGTCAAACACCTTTGTTAGTTGGGAACAGTTATTGGGAACCGTCAATGGAACCTGGAATCGGGTACCCTGTGAGGGAGCCTACCGTCCCGACAGTGGATCCAAAAATGGAGACCACGCCGGCTCACGCACGTCACCCGACGACGAAGGTAATTCATACTTCACACTTCCGTCGATCGACACGACACCCAGGACGCCCTTTCCGCGAGCCTGTGTGGCGTACATCAACATAGCTCCGTTAGGGGCTACCGATGGTGATTCATCAAGATTGGTTCTGGTGAGGACGACTACCCGATCACGGCGCATATCCTGCCACGCAATATGAAAAATACCAGCACTTCGATGCACAAAAACCAGATTTCCATCATCGAGCATGCGCGCACGTGCGTTGTAGTCACCATGGAACGTGAGGCGCTCCTCAAGGTTGGTGGCAAGCTCGAGTCCATAGATCTGCGGTTTGCCCCCACGATCCGATGTGAAGATCAACCGACGGCCATCCGGTGCCCACGCCGGCTCGGTATCGATCGCCGGGTTTCTTGTCAGTCGGCGCAGGGTCCGGTCCGCAAGATTCATGAGATAGATCTCCGGATTGCCATCCCGGGATAACACCATCGCCAGTTGGCGACCGTCGGGAGAAAACTGCGGTGCGCTGTTTATTCCTGAGAACGAGGCGATCCGTTCCCGGGCGAGCGTGCGCACATCCTGGATCACGATGCTTGGGCGCTGGGTCTCAAATGAAACGTAAGCCAGCCGCCGTCCATCGGGAGACCAGCTGACCGACATCAGTGGTTCCGTCGACGAATACACCGTGCGAGGTCGCTCACCGTCCATATCTGACAGTTCGATCGCGTAACGTGCCCGCGATGTTCCGGCGTTCTGCACCAGCACGTAGGCGATTCGGGTGGAGAATGCGCCACGGACACCGGTGATCTTTTCGTAGACGAGGTCAGACACACGATGCGCGATGTCGCGCCACTGGTCCGCTCGCCCGGATACCTTCTGCATCATCACCTGTTTCTGGCCAGGCACATCGTAGAGGTGAAAGGTCACACTCACCTGGCCAGTCGGCTCCCGCATGGCAGAGCCAATGACCACATACTCGGCACCAAGAATCCGCCAGTCCCGCGCGATGATCTCCGCCGGTGAACTCGGCATCGACAACATGTTGTCGCGAGATATCGGTGCAAATTGGCCGCTGAAGCGAAGATCGTTCGAGACGATGTCGGATGGATCGACCATGGTTGCAAGGCTTGGGTCCATCTTCATCGGCACGACACCGATCTTGATCTGATTCACACCTCCGCGGTCGATGACGATGGTTTCAAGCGACGCTGCCTGCAACGAAGCGGTGATAAACAGAGCGACGCAGGCGATGACGCGAATGAAAAACTGTCTGTCCATTTAGCGAAACAGGTCCTCGGGTTGGAATAACAGGTTGAAGCGCCGGAACTTCGATTCGAACAGCGCACTCTCCTTGGGTACTTCGAATTTGCCGGCCTTTCGCACAGCCTGCTCGGCGCTGCGGTCAAAGGCCGAGTTGCCACTGGATTCGACCACCGTAACATTGACGAGGTCACCCGTTGGCACCAAATCCACGCGCAGCAGTGCCTTCATGCCGTTACGTGCGCTTGGCGGCCGCGACCAGTTGTTCACAACCTGGTCGTAGATGGCCTGAAAGTAACTCTTGGCGGCTTCACCTTCTTCGGTAACGTCATCAAGGCTCTCTTCTTCAGTGGCGAGCGCATCCTCAAAGGATTGATCGGCAAGCTCCTGCAGACGCTGCTGCCGCAAGGCTTCAGCCTTGCGCTTTGCTTCCTGTTCGGCTTTGCGGCGGATCTCTTCCGGGTCCGGTTTGGTCTCCGTCTTCACAGGTGTCGGTGTAGTTTTGGGCACCGGTTTTGGCGGTGCTGGAGCAACCTGCTGCTGAACAATCGGCTTGAGGGGCTCTGGCTCCTTTTGAGGTTTGGGCGCGGGCTTAGGTTTGGACTTGGGTTCCATGACGATCAGCGTGGAGTTCACGAATTTCGGAGCAACAACGGTTTCCACTTCGAAGTCAGGATTCCAGCCATCATAGAGCGCCAATATGGCTGCAGCATGAACGGCAAGCGCCAGCAGAAACGGCAGCCACTGGTCACGCCAGTGCCAGGTGTCAGACACCCGGCATCTCCGGCGGATCGGTAATGAGCCCGACACTCTCGGCTCCCGCTTTCTGCAGAACGGTCATCACGCGGACAACATCGCCGTAGTCGAGCTTTTCATCAGCTTTGACGAACACCGGAACTTCAGGGCGTTCCCGCAGGATCTTCCCGGCTTGATCTTCGAGCGAGTACACCGTGACCCGCGTACCTTCGTCGTCAGCATTTTGCAGACCTAGGTTGACGAAGATCGCGCCATCGGGACGCATCGACACCACCAGTGGATCATCTTCCGTTTCGGTCACCGGTTCAGAAGGCGCGTTCGGCAAATCCACCTTCACACCCTGGGTGAGCAGCGGCGCCGTGGCCATGAAGATGACCAGCAGCACGAGCATGACGTCGATGTAGGGCACGACGTTGATCTCGGACATCGGCTTGCGTTTTCTGGCCATCTGTCAAACCCGGCAGTTGACGGAGCGTGCTTGCGTCTGTGTCAAACGCTTCAGTCGCGTTTGACCTGGCGTGCATGCGCAGCGCGCTGCAGCAACGAAGTCAATTCGTCAGAGAAGGTTTCGTAGCGGCCCATCAGCACGTCCACGCGAGCGGAAAACCGGTTGTAAGCGATTACCGCCGGAATGGCCGCAAACAGGCCCATGGCTGTGGCGATCAAGGCTTCGGAAATGCCTGGCGCGACGGACGCAAGGGTCGCCTGAGTCATGTTCGCAAGACTGCGGAATGAGTTCATGATCCCCCAGACCGTACCGAAGAGGCCGACGTAAGGGCTCGTTGATCCTACCGTTGCGAGGAACGGCAGATTGCGTTCGAGCTGCTCCTCTTCCCGGCTCACTGCGACCCGCATTGCCCGTTGTACACCCTGCATCACCGCATCCGTATCCGCGCCGGCCTGTTCAGAGAGACGGGAAAATTCCTTGAATCCGGCCACGAAGATTTTTTCGATTCCGGTCAGGTCATCCGCTCCTTCGAGTTGCCCGTAGAGCTTGCGCAGATCAATACCCGACCAGAAGTGTTCTTCAAAACGCTCCACTTCCGCAGAAACCTTGCGCAGGAAAATCCATCTCTGAAAGATCATCATCCAGCTAGCCACCGATGCGGCCAGCAGGGTCGCCATCACCAGCTGCACCAGCAGACTGGCATTGGCGACAAGTTCAAATATGGAAAGCTGTTCCGGCATCAGGACTCCTTGCCTGGCTTCACACCCGGATTGATGTTCATGAACCGATGAGGTTTGCGGATGCTGTCTTGCTTACAGATCAAGTTGCGATTGTAGCGAACCTTCCTGAACGGGAAGCCCCAGATGAACATACGCACTTGGCAGCGCGATTCGCCCGCGAGGCGTGCGTTTGAGGTAACCCTGCTGGATCAGATACGGTTCGAGTACGTCTTCGAGCGTATCCCGCTCTTCGCTGAGGGCGGCCGCCAGGGAGTCAATCCCCACCGGACCTCCACCGAACTTCTCAATAATGGCGCGCAGCATACGACGGTCCTGCGCATCGAAGCCAGCGTGGTCGACTTCAAGCATGTTCAGCGCTGAATCCGCAACCTTGCGGTCCACAACGCCATTGCTCTTCACTTCCGCGTAGTCGCGCACCCGACGGAGCAGTCTGTTGGCAATCCGGGGGGTGCCGCGTGAGCGGGCTGCGACTTCTCGCGCACCGCCGGCATCGATCGAAACGCCGAGTTTGTCCGCTGAGCGGGTGACAATCAGAGCCAGTTCATCAACCGTATAGAAGTCAAGACGCTGAACGATTCCGAAGCGATCTCGCAACGGTGAGGTCAGCAGTCCGGCACGGGTCGTAGCCCCCACAAGGGTAAACCGCTCAAGCCCCAGCTTCAGTGAATGGGCAGCTGGCCCCTCGCCGAGAATGATGTCGAGCTGAAAATCCTCCATTGCGGGGTAAAGGATCTCTTCGATAACCGGGCTGAGTCGGTGAATTTCGTCAATAAAAAGAACATCTCCCGCCTTCAGCTTCGACAGAAGTGCCGCCAGATCGCCGGCCTTCTCAAGTACCGGACCCGAAGTCGTGGTGATATCTGCGCCCATCTCAATGGCGATGATGTTCGCAAGGGTCGTCTTGCCTAACCCAGGCGGACCAAAAATCAGTGTGTGATCGAGCGCCTCTCCCCTGTTGCGGGCTGCGGAAAGGAAGATCTCCATCTGCGCTTTGACAGGTTCCTGACCAATATACTCGGCCAGCGACCGCGGGCGCAGCGCCCGGTCAAATCGCTGCTCCTCCTCTCGTCGAGGGGCCGGATCCATCAATCGGTCGGGCTCAATACTCATCGTCGTGGTCAAAGGGTTACGTGCGAATGCAGCACGAGTTCATCAGGTAAATGTTCTTCTTGAAGTACGTTGCAGAAGGTTGAACGGACATCAGCTCGCACCATTTCGCACAAACGAACGCAAAGCCATACGGAGAATCGACTCAGTATCCCGTATATCGTCAGGAACGTTGGCGAGCGCACGTTCCGCTTCCGCCTGTTTGTAGCCCAGCACCAGGAGTGCGGACAGCGCTTCAGCGGATCCGGCACCACTCCGTCTATATGTAGGTGCGAGATCAGCTTGCGCCGGGGCCACGTCCTGGAGTTTGTCCTTGAGTTCAACCAGCAACCGCTCGGCCGTTCGTTTTCCGATGCCGGGTACCTTGACCAACCGACCGGTTTCTCCGGTCGCGACCGCAGCAGCCAGCTCACCGACGGACAGGTTTGAAAGGAGAGCCATACCCAGTTTGGGGCCGACACCGTTGACGCGAATCAGCGTACGGAACACATCCCGTTCCTGCCGGTTGCGAAAGCCGAACAGCAGATGTGCATCTTCACGGACGACCAGGTGGGTGTAGAGGAGAACTTCGACACCGGAAAGACCGGCCGCCTCGATGGCGCCACGTGTCAGCTCGATCTCGTAACTCACACCAGCGCAATCGACCAGCGCGGTACTGTCGATGATCTCAACCAGTCTGCCCCGGACACGTCCGATCATGGGCGGCGAGTATTGACGTGGCAGATGGCGATCGCAAGCGCGTCGGCCGCGTCCGCCTGTGGTGTCCCGGGAAGATTGAGCAACACACGAACCATGTGCTGCACCTGCTCCTTGGCTGCTTTACCCGTGCCGGTAATGGCGAGCTTGACCTGCCGGGCTGCGTATTCATTGACGGATACACCGCGGCTCAGGCACGCCGCGAGCGCGACACCACGCGCCTGACCGAGCTTCAAGGCAGAAGCCGGGTTGCGAGCGACGAAAATCTGCTCAATCGCCACCTGGTGCGGCTGATACCCGGCCAGCAGCTCCTCGAGACCCAGATACAGTTCCCTCAGACGCTCAGGCATTTCACCGCGCACGGCGCGGATACATCCACTCGCCACATAGCTGAGCCGTCCGGCAGCCACATCGATGATTCCGTAGCCAGTGAGCCGTGAGCCAGGGTCTATACCCAGAATGCGGATGTTCAACGTATTCCGGCCCTTTCAGCAAGAATCCGGCTGACTCTCATGGACCACCACGCGTTCCATTTTCGACAGCGCCGGCACAACGCCCGCTGTGTTACCGGTAACGAGCAGCCACAGGAGCTTCCCACGTCAACCGTCAAGCAGTTCGTCCGGGAACTCGCCGTTCGAGTAGACCTTTTGCACATCATCGAGGTCCTCGAGCATGTCGATGAGGCGAATCACCTTCTCGGCGATTTCGCCTTCGCAGGGTGCCATCGTCTGCGCCACCATATCGATGTCAGCACTTCCGGGAGTGAACTTCTTCGCCCGCAGCGCCTCGGCGACGGTCTGCAGCAATTCAGGTGGAGTCAACACCGTGAGCGCGCCGTCGTCACCCGTGTCGATGTCTTCGGCTCCGGCATCGAGCGCAACTTCCATCACCTCGTCTTCGGAGATGCCGGGTGCAAACGCAATCACACCGCGCTTCTGGAACAGGAAAGCCACGGAGCCGTCCGTGCCGAGATTGCCGCCACACTTCGTAAACGCATGACGCACCTCACCGACCGTTCGGTTGCGATTGTCGGTCATCGCCTCAACGAAGATGGCAACACCTCCAGGTCCATAACCTTCATAGGTGAGCTCCTCCATGTTTGCGCCGTCAGCACCGCCGGCACCGCGCTGGATGGCACGGTCGATGGTGTCGCGTGGCATGTTGCCATCGAGTGCCTTGTCGACAGCAGTACGCAGCCGGGGGTTATCCGCCGGCACCGGGCCACCGAGCCTGGCAGCAACCGTTACCTCACGAATGAGTTTGGTCCAGAGCTTGCCACGTGAGGCATCCTGTTTCGCCTTGCGGTGTTTGATGTTGG
>VGVE01000115.1 GCA_016874135.1 Gammaproteobacteria bacterium
ACTACATCGAAGGGCTCAACATGCTGGCGAGCCTGCGCCTGTGCAGCAACGTCCCCACCCAACATGCGATCCAGACCGCTCTCGGTGGTTACCAGAGCATCAACGAGTACACGGTTCCGGGTGGTCGCCTCTACGAACAACGGCTTGCCGCCTGGCGCCTGCTTAATGACATCCCGGGCGTCTCGTGCTTCAAACCCCACGGCGCCCTGTACCTGTTTCCGCGCCTCGACAGGAAGAAGTTCAACATCAGTAACGACGAACAATTCGTGCTCGACCTGCTGCGCGCGGAAAAGGTCCTCGTAGTCCAAGGCACGGGCTTCAGCTATCCGGAACCGGATCACTTCCGCGTGGTCTTTCTGCCGCGCGAGGAATATCTCGAAGAATCGATGCAGCGCATCGCCCGATTCCTGAGCCGCTACCGCCAGGCATAGGCGGATTCCGGGAAAGCCGCGCCCATGACGGTGACGCTCAATCTTGACGACTTCTGCAAGGGTGTCGCCCGTTCATTGGTCATTCTGGCTTCTGTGTTTCCCCGTCCTCGAGACCTCTTCGTCGAAGACGTCTACCAGGAGGAGGAAACCGACGAGTTCGGCATGCACAGCGACCGGTATGTCGCCTGCTTCCAGGCGCTTATCTGGATGCGTGAATAAGGTCTCGTTCGTTAAAACAACATGCTGCGCTCGGACGCCATTGAGCAGGCCGTGCTGACCGGGCGCGCGCTCGCACTGCTGATCCAGCCAACTTCCCTGCAAGGTGATTCCGCCGCTGTGGCCATCGAAGAAAATACTCTGTTGCACCGCCTGAGGCAGACCCCGCAGACCGGCTAATCAACAACGACCGGGGTTCTGGTGATGGACCTCATATCCGACATCGTACGTTATCCTGTCACCCCGCCACCGCTGGTACCGAGTGAAGTACCAGATCAGCCGATCTTAGTATCGACAATGGCAGACAGCTACGAGATCTGGCTAAAGGCCACCCGCAAAAAACTCGCGGCCGGCGCGCTCGAAGCCGCCCCGCCCATCCGCCAGGGTGAATATGATGCTGCGGAACTCCTCATGCGTCGGATAAACAACGACATCTACGGTGCTGTCGCTCTCGACGATCTTTTTACCCGAGCACTCGAGGAAATCGCTTCCGACCCAACCGCGGACATCTCGCGGGCAGAAGAACTATTCACGCGCGCCCGTCGATGGCGCGTCAGCTCGCCTACGCCGCATACTGCTGATGAAGCCGAACGGGATCGGCGACACGCTGCGAGCGTGGAAGCCGAGCTGACAGCCGTACTCGCGAGTATCAACGATCGGCGCCCATAGCCGCCCCATAACTAGAAAGTACACCGGCGCCACCAACCATCCACCAAGGGAGCATTACATGCGCAATCGACCACGGCTCATGGCACTTCTGCTGATCACGCTCAGCGGCGGGTTCACCACCACGGCTCTCGCAGACACCGCGGCGGACGTCGCCGCGATTGATGGCCTCTATGCCGACTGGCGAAAGGCGGTGGAAGGGGCAGACATCGATGGTTATGTCGCTATGTTAGACGCCGACGTCCGGCTGTTGCCGCCAGATGCTGAAGCGATTGTCGGCGCTGAGAACTACCGCCAGTTCCTCGGACCGGTATTTGCCGGCGCAAACTATCGCATCGAAGTTGAACGCAGCCCCGTCGTTGAGATCCATGGGGACACGGCGCTGGCCGAGTACGACTACGTGATCCACCTCACGTTGAAGAACCAGAATCAAGGCATCCAGCAGGCCGGAGCGCTTACCGCCGCACGCACCGCGGCGCGCTATATCGACGTTCTGCGTCGCAACTCAGAAGGACAGTGGCGCGTCTATCGGCACGCCTGGCAGAACAAGACAAAATAAAGCTGCTCAACCGGCGAGCTTGCCCCGCTGCAGGAAGAGCACCAGAAGCAAGCCGGCGAGCACGGTATGGATGACCTGGCCGGGTTGCTGATCTCCCGCGAGAAACAGGGACACTGCGAGACCTGAGTGGAACACCAGCAGGACACCAATAGCCACGGTGATCACTGCTGGCACCGTTCGTTTGGACCAGGTCCACAGCGAGACGCTGGCAATGGCGAGCGCCGCAAATCCATAGTGCATGGACCACTGACCGCCCTTGCCGGCTGCGGCAATGCCCTCCGGCCCACCAATCAGCGCCACCGCAGCGAGGACTTCCGTCAGAAAGCTGAGGACGAGGATGATCACAAACAGAATTTTCAAGGGGCCTCCTGCGGCGGGTTCTGAACTTGAGGTGTTGTTGCAACGTGATTGAGGCGCAGCACGACTGTGCCAGCCAGCACGTCATGCAGACAACGCCGTTTGCGGGTAAAGATCAGTCCCTGGTCGAGTAGCGGAATCCAGGCGAGCCACGGGATCACCACCACAAACAACAAGGGGAAGAACCAGGCTCTGATCAGAATCAAATTCCAGAAAGGTGCGCCCGTGCGTTCCCTGGATCCACTCGATTCCCCGCGTGGTAACCCAGCCAAATGCACGCGGGCAATATAGATTCCACACAGCTGTTTGCCGATGGTCTGACCGGAGCGCCACAGACCATAACCGTTCAGCAACAAATAGCCGGCGATCGCCAGCAGCAGCACATGGAACATCCAGGCGTTGTCGCGGTAGTCCTCCGCATGTTCCACCACACCCGTCGCTGCCACCAGAACAAGCGTTACCAGGGACACCAGAATCGCATCAATCATCGTTGCGGCCAGTCGCCGTGATCGTCCGGCCAGAACCGGTTCTTCAGTCATTGGATGCCCTCACTTGATAGACCAGCAGGGCATTTCCGCCGCGCTGGCGACCCACATAGCCGTAACCTGAATTCACGATCACGAGATCATCCTTGAGCATGGGACCATGTGCATCAAATGCGCCACCCTGGGTAACGACCGCGTTAACTGACTCGTATTCCCGCCACGTATCGTCCGTCCATAAGACTTCTCCCGTGCCGGCGGCAAAAACCTGCAGATATCCGTCGATGCCGCCGGCGACCACCACATCGTTGGCCGCCGTGATCGCAGCCGACATGCCAAACACACAGGCGTCATCCTCGCAGCGTGATTCGCCCTTATAGCGCCACACCACGGTGCCGGTTTCGATATCGAGGGCGTACAGGCCGGGCGCCGGTGTACCCGGGGACGGGAACCCCTTCACCTCCTTGTCAGAGATCGGCACGAACAGGAGCCCCGCGTTCTGATTGGCAGCCATTCCCCAATGCACACCACCAATGATGCCACCCCGACCGAGCCGGGTGGTCCAGATCACTTCGCCGCTCTCAGGATCCATGGCGTGCACTTCTGCCGACTTCTGACCGCCAATCAGAAGTTCGCGACCGGCTTTCGATTTCACCAACATCAGCGGCGCGCCAAAATCAACGTCCGGCCCAGTAGGTTCCGGGCAATTCGGATGGTTGAGTGCTTTGATATTGCAGGCTGCGGTATAGGCATCATCGGGTGTGAACTGCCGAGTCCAGATCACCTTGCCACTCTTCGCTTCAACGGCGAAAACCGCATCACTGGTTGCCGTCGTCGGATGGGAGAAATTCTGCCCGGTGCCGAAAAAAAGCCAGCCCCTTCGTTTGTCGTAGGCCGGGGCACCCCAGACCGCAGCACCACTCGGACCGTGTTTCTGCACGAATCCGAAGTGGCTTCCCGTTACCCGGGCAGGGGCTTCAATCGTCGGCAGATACCAGCGCTTCGCACCGGTCACGATGTTAAAGGTGGCCACGCCACCACTCGTGGTGCAACAGCCGTATAGCGGATTGGCCGCCAACCCCACTTCAAGTGAAGCCACTGGCAGGAAGACCGTATCTTCGGTGACTACGGGTGTACCCGAGTACCACGGAACGGGCTCGTCCTCGATCACGGCATGCCAGATGAATGCACCATCCCGCGCATCAACTGCATACAGTCCGGTAATCCGATCGTTGAAAAAGAGCACCGTCCTCTCGCCGATCCGTCCGGGAACGATGGCGCTGGCGATGTAACCCTCATGCGGATACACCCAGCGTTCGCACCCCGTTTCACGCGCGAGCGCGATCAGCCCGCGGCCGGCATCACCGACGAAGACCGTGTCCTCGGTCACCAGTGGCAAGGAACGGGGCGTCTCGCTCGAAAGCCCATAGACCCACTTCAGATCCAGCCTCGATGCATTGGCTGCGTTCAGGGTGGAGGCTGGCTGGTAGCGGGTGTTGTGTTGATCAACACCCCACCCCACTGCGCTCATGGACTGTAGTCCGGGAACTGTGTTCGTCGCTTCACACGCCGCCCAGGTGTTTGACCCAATGAGAGCGAGGGTGAGGCACAGACAGTGGGCCAACAGCGCAAGACCCCTCAACGATTTACCCCGTAACGACGCACCCACGCTCCGGGGTCGATTTCCCCGTTTGGGTACGCCATCAAGTCTGCTCCAGGATCTCATCTGTGCCTTGACCGGCGCACAGCCGGATGAACGAAGCGACGCATGATACGGGCCAATGCCCCACAAGTCGTGGCCGGTGGCGGATAGCCGACTCTTTCCTCAGCGACGCGAGACCACAACTACCACGACAGCCACCATCGACAACAGCAACAATTCAATCAACGCCGCTTCAAAGGACTTCACAACCAGCACACTCGCGAAGTTACCACTGAAATGAATCAGTGCCGCCCCGAGGGTGCTGCGCCGGGTATGGATCCACGCCCAACCCATGATCACGGACAACGGCACTATCGACAGCATGAACACCCAGAAGCGGGCATGCCCGATACCGAGTTCATACTGAAACGTACCTGGTACAAAGAAAAGCGGCAGATGCCAGAGCGCCCAGACACATCCCAGCAGCACTGATCCGGCATCTAGACCCACCTTCCCCGAGATCCGTTCCTGCGCGAAGCCTCGCCAACCAATTTCTTCCGGCAGCGGTCCAAACCAGAAGGTAAAAAACGCAAGCGCGAGCATGCCACTAATGAAAGGCGTCAGAGACTCAGTTTGAAGGTAGGCGAGTGATCGGGAAACGTGCAGCGGGTTGACACTGAGTACACCCGCCAAAGTACAGGCCAGCACGATGAGCACTGGGTGCAGGAAGAGCACCACCAACCACCAGCGACCGGAGATACGCCGCAGATCGATGAGTCGCTGGAAGAAGTCGCTGCGAATCGCTGGTGCTTCGCGGAGTGTGAGCAAGAGCGCCATGATCAGAGGCCCGGCGCCACCCAGGAGGAATACGGGTGAAGCTATCGGGTCGCTTCCGGGGAACAACCTGGGAGACATCAGCCAGAACAGCGATGACTAGGCAAAGGTCAAGACTAGGAAGATTCCGGCACCAAATCGGTGGGACATGGCTATCGTTCTGCCACCAAAAAAATCCGACATGGAAAAAATCAGCCCGCTTCAACCCTATAGAAGAGTTGGTCGTCGTAGCCACAGAGGATTTTCCAGAGCCCGGTCAAGTTCCGGTCAAGTTCCGCATCACCGGTATCGAGCAACAGCGGTCGGCCTTCGAGTGCCTTGATCTTGGTGCGCGTTGCCACCAGGACGATATCACGGGGCCTTTCCAGCCGCCGCAGAAACGCCGCAGAAAGTTGCTGGTTGCCTCGCCCGAAGAGGATGCCCTGCTGACGCGGCAATCCGACGATCAGCAGCGGCTGTCCTGGCAGTGACAGGAGATCCGACGCCATCACGTCGCATACCCAGCGACCATCAGGCATCCGCACATCCACCCCGAGCAGCGTACCCTTCACGGAACCACCGGTCTGGTCCATCAGTCGCTCTTTGATCGCGAGGAGCGTTCCACCGGGGCCGAGTACCAGCGGCCGATCCGGCTCATCAGCCGTTCTCAAGGAGGCGATTCGCGCGCACACCCCCTGCACAATTTCTTCGACGGCCAGCCCTTCATCTTCGCGGCCGCCGACTTTGGTGTGTTGTAGGAAGCCACCCGCCGCCGGCACCGTGAGTTCACCGAACCAACGGCTCGATGCCCGCCCCTCCCGTGCCGCAGCTTCATCAACATCCCGCACCTCAGCCGTCACACTGTTCACCAGTTCACCGTTGAGAAGGCCCTGCAACAACGCGGCCGCCGAACGTGGCGAGGTCGCAAAAACCCCGGAGTGCATCTTTACCCCTGCTGGTACGCCGATCATCGGCACGGCGGATCCCGCCGCCGCGAGTATGTCACGGGCGGTACCGTCACCACCCGCAAACACCAGTACGGCGACCCCTTCGCGCAGGAGGGCCTGTGTAACCTGACGGGTGTCTTCTGCGGAGGTTCTGGTGGCAACGCCGGAAATGGCCGAGTGTGATACGGCGAGCTTTCGCAGCAAAAAACCACCCATCACTCCGTCGGCGCACAACCACTGGAACCGGTGCACATCGTCGCCCAGCGACTGCAGCATCGTCTGGGTACGTTCTTCAGCCCGCGGCACTGCACCCCGCCGTAACGCTTCCACGGTGATTGCATCACCATCACTGCCCTTGAGACCGACCGCGCCGCCGACGCCAGCCAACGGATTGATGATGAGTCCTACCTTCACGGGTGCGTGCTCATGCGGCCACGAGCGCTTGCACGTAGTCAGCAATCGCCAGCGACGACGTCAGACCGGGTGATTCAATTCCAAAGAGGTTCACAAGACCTCCCACGCCATGGGTTTCAGGACCTTCGATCACAAAGTCCGCTGCGGGTGCTCCAGGTCCTGTGATCTTCGGTCTCACTCCGGTGTAGCCCGGCTGCAGCCGCGCCATGTCCAGGCCGGGATAGTATTTGCGGATGGCGCTGGCGAAAGATTCACGGGCGGAGTCATCAAAGGTGTAGTCCACCGCTTCGATCCACGCCACGTCTGGACCGAAGCGGGCCTGACCGGCGAGATCGAGTGTTACGTGCACACCGAGACCGCCGGGTTCCGGCATTGGATAGACCAGGTGATTGAACGGGGACCTGCCCGACAAGGTGTAGTAGCGCCCGCGTGCGTAATACGATTTGGGCGCCTCCATGCAGCTCGCAGCCACCGCCGGTGCTGACAAACCCGCCGAGTTGATGACGAGCCCGGCATCGAGCGTCATGTCCGCACAACTAACTGTGACTCCGGTGTCGGTGGCACGCAGCGCGCGCACAGCCGTGTTCAACACAACCAGACCTCCCGCAGCTTCCAGATCGCCCTGCAACGACAACATGTAGGCATGCGAGTCGATGATACCTGTCGTTGGCGACCACAGCCCCGCTACCGCAACCACATCCGGCTCCAGATGTTTGACATCCGCAGCGCTGAGCGGCCGCAATTCACCCGCTCCGTTGATTTCACTCTGCTTGCGGTACTTCGCGAGTTCAGCGGCCTGGGAATCATCCACTGCGACAAGCACCTTGCCGCAGTTTTTGTGGGGCAGACTGCGCTCCTTCAGGTAGGCATAAAGGAGATGCTTACCACGTACACAAAGCCGCGCCCGAAGCGATCCGGTCGGATAGTAGAGGCCCGCATGGATGACCTCGGAGTTACGCGCGCTGGTTTCGGTGCCTATGGCGTCGTGTCGTTCCAGCACGAGCACTTCGCGACCCGTCTGCGCCAGTCGCCTCGCCACAGCCAGCCCGACAACACCCGCTCCGATCACCACCACATCGACGGTTTCGCTCATGTCCTCAGGATCGCTTCGTCCACATCGTGTTCCCCGGCTTGTAGGTCGCTTCTGCCCCCAAATCTTCCTGTCAGACTGTGGACAAACCCCTGCGCCCGACGCGGCAGACCATGATCCCGCCATGTCCTCGCCCGCGCCTGGACTTCAGCCGCAAACTCCTGTCGTCGCGAGGAGAGCTCAAGGCCAAGGTCATCGAGCGAAACGCGGAAGGGCAATCCTGCTGCTTCCGCGAAGATCTGCTCGAGCGCCTGCACCGGGCATTCCGCCGCAAGGAACGCGGCAGACTCTTCCTCGCTGCGGGGTGACGGGATGTACCAGTAACCGAAATCACGCTGCCGCAGGCGATGTTGCCCCGCCATGCACCAGTGCGCTGCTTCGTGCAAAGCACTCGCCGCAAAGTTTTCCCGGTAGCGGATGATCGAACGGTGCGGCGCGGCAGCCGGCAGGTAATACGGAGCCAGCACACCACCAACAAGCACCGTATGGTGACTGCGGGCAAACGTCGCGTTGAAACAGCTCGCGATTTCGATGTCTGACGGCTCAGCCACGTGGCCTCTCTTCCGGGACAGCTTGGTCCAGCGTGCAGGCATCCAGCGTCTGCACGGCACGCAGCCCGGCTAGATAGTCGGCCGAGAGATAACGTGCACCCAACAACAGGTGTTCGAGATAGGAACGCTCGGGTCGAAGCCCGGCTCTGCGTACCGCAGGATTGGCGAAATAGGTCCAAGCCTGAATCATACCAGCGCGCGTTTCCACCCGGATCACATCCCTGCTGTAGTTGACCGGGGTGTACTCGAACTGGTCCATCACCTGGATGTCATTCGGGTCCGACAGTTCATAGACCACCCCTTCAACCACGCTGCCGGCCCGAGGAGCGATGTTGGCATGCGCTTGGGTCTGGTGGTCCCGTCCGACCTTGTCGAAGAGCAACTCGTAGTCACCAATGCGGCCGCTGGTCACCGATACGAAGGGCATGCGGCGCGCGCGCACCCGCTCAACGTTCATGTTGGAACCGTAGGCGAAATAGTGCCGGACGATCAACCGCGCTCAGCCCTTGCGTATCCAGTACTCAAGCGGCTCGGTGCCAAGACGCTCTGCCATCAGTTCATGACCCATGAACCGGCACAGATTGTGAAAGTCACGGGTGGTTGACGGGTCGGTGGAAAGGATATGCAACACCTGACCTTTTGTCATCGAACGCAGCCGGTTACGAACCAGCAGCAACGGCTCGGGGCAGCGGAGCCCACGCGCATCGAGCTGATCATCGTGAGCGGGATCCGTGGCAGGCTCGGTTACTGGCATCTCTGCGGCTACGAATAGGGAACGGGGCACAACGGCCGGCATGCTACCTTGACTTGCGACCGGGAGGAAAACCACACTGAAACTCATTCCCGGATTCGTGGTCTGATGGGCATATGGCGATCACAACGTGGTTTTTCCGGAGACGGTTCCAGACGTTACGCCCCATACGGCTGATGTGGCGGGTGTGGACTGCGGCCTGCGTGCTGGTTTTTGTCGTCACCTCCGGCCGGGCCGCCGAAGATGCGCCGGACGGCGGCGAGGCTTCGACCCAAAGCGAAGCAACTGCAACACCCGCAGCGCCGCCAGCAGCCGACGAGGCTCCACCCGGGAGCGAAGACAGCACCCTCGGCGGATCTCTGGTTGAGGGTTCGACTGGAGACGCTCTGAGCACCATCGAACTTGCCATCCAGGCCAAGGAAGTGGATGCCGCCAAGGCTGAGCTCAACGCGTATATCGAGCAGATCGAAACCGCGACCCACCGCTATTCCCTCGAGCTGGTACGCCCGCTCGTTGTTCTCGGCGATGCCCATATGGCCGCGGGTGAATATGAAGAAGCCGGTGAATCCTATGGCCGGGCATTGCATATCGATCGAGTGGGCAGTGGTCTGCACTCGCCGAGTCAAGCCAACATCGTCTACAAGGAAGCGGACGCCCTTGCCGCTCTCGGTGATCTCGCCGCCGCCAACGACCGGGAACACTATGCCTATGAGGTGCAGCTGCGTGAGCACGAGCCTGATTCCATGGACATGCTGCCGGCGACCTTTCGCCTGGGCGACTGGCACCTCAAGACCCATAACGTGCTGATGGCTCGCGCCCTCTATCAGCAGGCTGATAAGACACTTACCCGCAACCAGCAGGAGACTGGAGAAGCAACGTTGCGGGCACTGAAGGGTATCGCCACGACCTATCGGCTCGAACGCTTCCCGCCGGTGTTTCAGCGCTCATCGGAAGACCAGGTCGACGGTGCCACAACCTTGCCGGCAAGGCCCTACGAAGACAACACGCCTTTTGCCGACGAAGCGGTGCATTACGTCAACAACTTTCCACAAGGTGAAAAGGCACTGAGTCGCATCGTCAACATGCTGCGGGAAGACCCGAACGCGTCCGCCTTGGACAAGGCCAACGCATTCATCGATCTCGCCGACTGGTTCCTGCTCTTTGACCGCCCCGAGCGAGCGACTCCACTCTATGTCGAAGCGAGGCGCATTCTGACTGAAGCCAAACTGCCGCAGGCTGACCGGTTTGCCACCGCTGAGCTGCTGTATTTCCCCGAGCCTCCGCCACTGCGCGCGCCGGCGCCGGATGATCGTGATGAGATCAGGCACGGCCGCGTGAAGGTCGGCTTCACGGTCACACCCGGCGGAGACGTGAACAATCTT
>VGVE01000116.1 GCA_016874135.1 Gammaproteobacteria bacterium
TCTACAACAACGAGCGAACACACCAAGGCAGGATGAGTTGTGGCAGAACACCTCTTGATACACTCATTGACGACAAGGAGGTGCGGAAGCAGAAACGAATCGCCTGAATCTGAGCTGACAGACACCTCCGAAGAACGGGTAACCGTCACATCAAATCTGAACTACTACAGCTCAGGGCCGATGTTGGGTCAAACCGTCGCTTTTCGGAGCACTCCTTCCTTTCTCAACCCAACAGCTTCGAGCACCCGCAGTGAGCGGTGGTTCTCTGCATCGGTAGTCGCACCGATCCGAGAGATTTCCGTCCCAGGAAATAACCAAAGTCTGCAAAATACTCGCGTGGGCGAGAGGCGATCGTGCCGACCACTGCGCCCGATTGCCGATCCAGAATCGCCCACTGGTTTTCATGGCCTTCGGTCCATCTTGCCTGGGCAGAGGCGAGATGCTGTACAACGTCATCGAGCTATTGCGATCTCGACCAGTCCATGAAAAGGACAACCTCGAGGTCCGAAGAAGCCCTGAAAATTGCCGCGGCATCAGCCGAGTCGATTTTGCACAGGGTTACCCGCGATCCGTCGATCCTGTCAGGCGGATAGTTCAAGCGGCTCAGCCCAGTTGTTTGGCCGCAACACAGAACGCGGCAACCGCATCCCGCAGATCCCGCCGCCGGTCCTCTCCGGTACTTTCCGAAAAGCAGAACGACAGCCGCAGCTGATTAAGCCCGGCGCGCGGGTCACGCTCCCGCGCGTCGGCGGGATAAAAGTCATACATCGGAATCGCCACGATGCCGAATTCAGCAACCAGTTTCTGCGTAAAGGCTTCATCCGTTCTGACCTTCGGATCCTTGAACGTGAAGACCGAAAAGAACCCCGCTTCCGGAATGGTCCAGTGAAAGCGGTCGCGATGCGCGCCGAGCCCGTCTTCAAATCCATCGAGCAGGATCCGGCGATTTTCCCGATAGACCGGCAGTTTGTTCTCGGCCAGCGGCCAGAGTGACTTGCGTGGATGAAAGTTCTCATCGTGCAGCAGTGCTTCGAACCCACGCAGCGCACCTGGACTGTGGAAGAGAATCGCGGCGGCGGCTTCCGTCAGCGCGAGGTCTGTGAACGCCACGTCCTGCCCACCTTCGATCACGAGTCTTGCGGCGGAATAAACGAAGCCGACCCGTGGTCCGGGAAAGCCGATCTTCGAACCGGTAAAAAGATGAATCGTCTGTTCCGGCGCCAACCCGACAAACGGTGTCGGCCGTTTCTCGGCTGCAGCGAAACTGATGTACACGTAGGGCGCATCTTCAAGAATGAGAATGCCCTCGTCCTGAACCACCTCGAGGATTTCACGCCGGCGTCGGTCGCTGAACGAAAATCCCGCCGGATTGTGGCCATCGGGAATCGTGTAATAGAAGGGCACATGAAAACCGTCTGCACGTGCTTTGCGGATCTGCGACCGCAACCGCTCAGGGTCAGCCCCTTCCGTGTCCATCTCCACCGAGTAGATCCGCGCATGCTGACAGAGCGCCGAACGCGCCGTGAATCCGGCATAGGTCGGTGCGTCGGTGATGTAGGCCACCGGTGTGCCCGAGTGTTCAAACAACGAACAGGCGAGATGGATACCGCCGGTTGCGCCGACGGTCGGGATCAGGTGCTCCGGCGCCATCATGACACCCCAGTCGTGCCCATAAGCCGCGGCGAACACTTCGCGCGGCTTTTTTGGCCCGAGCGTGTCGGTGTAAGAAAAACTCTCGCGCAGGTATTCCGGCAACGCCGCTGGATCATTGCGACGCTCAAGTGCATCAAGATGCGCGTAGTAGTGGGCTTCATGCGCCAGAAAGCCGCGTGGATCGGTAACTTCCGGATGCGGGTAACCCGCACCGAGATGATGGATGCGTAGCCCGTTCGCTTCCGCCTGGGCACGAAGCCCGGGCAACGATGCGGCCATCTTGCGGGTAACAGAGACGCCTTGAAGGCGAACATTGGGCGCATGCAATCGGGTCACTTTCGGTATTCCAGAAAAAAGGCTTCCAGCGAAGAGGCGGTTCAGACCAACGATCAGTCCTCATCGAGCTGGCCGGTCAGTTTACCCCTCCCTTTTCCTGCGCCGCGAGTTGTTGCGCTACGCGTCGCCACCTCGCGGGATCTGTCCGTTCGAGACCGGACAATCTCGCGCCGCTCCGTCTGCTCAACATGCATGCGCCGCCAGTTATCAAGGCGACGCCGTTCAATGCTGCCCGCCTGCACCGCCGCCTGCACCGCGCAGCCGGGTTCCGCATCATGACCGCAGTCGCGAAAGCGACAACCAAGCGACAGCGCCTGGATGTCATCGAACGCCGTCGAGGGATCGAGGTCCGCATCCGGCAACCCCAGTTCGCGGATACCCGGGCTGTCGATCACCAGCGTGCCATCCGGCAGAGCATGCAACGAACGGTGGGAGGTCGTGTGACGTCCCTTGTCGTCGGCCGCTCTTACCGCACCGGTCCGCTGACGCTCTGAGCCGGCGAGGCTGTTGAGCAGCGTTGACTTCCCAACCCCTGAAGAACCGAGCAGTACCAGCGTTCGACCGGGGCCACACCATGACCTGAGAATCACCACCGCATCCGGATCACGTGCGTCGACGGCACAGACTTCAACCACCGGCGCAATCGCCTTGACCGCATCGACATAATTTTGGCGTGCGTCCACAGATTCGACTTCGTCCACCTTGGTCAACACGATCACCGGGGTGACGCCGGCGTCCTTGGCGATCAGCAGATACCGTTCGAGGCGCGATGCACTGAACTCGGTATTGCAGGCGGTAACGATGAAAAGCACATCGATATTGGCGGCGATCGCCTGGGCACCGTAACCGTCCACCTGCTGGCGCCGGAGTAGATTGCGGCGTTCGAGCAGCGTCGCCACTGCGGTTCCGGCTTCATTCACCACTACCCAGTCGCCGACGACCGGTTTTTGTGGACTGCCGGGTTTGAACCAACGTCCGGCCATGGGGACCGTGATCCAGTGCTCACCATCATTCAGGGTGAGCCCGGTGCGCTGCATGCTGACGATGCGGAAGAGGCGACTGACCTCTGCGGTGGAGAGACCGGTTAAGCGGTCTGGGGAAATGCCGAGCCGCGTGAGTCGGAGATCGATCAATCAGTCCCCGAACAGAATCTGCTGGTAGTCGTTCAGCTCACGGCGTCGTTCTTCCCAGTCCGGCATGTGTTCATGCATCAGGCTGTAGAACTTTGGCCCGTGGTTGTGAACCTTGAGGTGACAGAGCTCATGCAGCACCACGTACTCCACCAGTCGCTCCGGCACTTTCACCAGATGGGTGTTGAACAAAACGTGGCCATCCTCACTGCACGACCCCCATTGCGCTCTGGTGTATTGGTGCCGCCAGGACTTGAATCGTGTACGCAGCCAGGGCAAGCCGGCCCACCGTTCGACCTGTTTGGCAAACGCCCGAGATGCGCGGCCGGGATACCACTCGAGTACGAGGCGACGGACATGACGGGCGTTCGGTGCGTGTACCTCCAGCACCTTGCCGGCCCGGTGAACCCGCGACTTCTCACTCTTTACCCACAGCACCACCAGATTTTCCCCCAGGTAAGGGATGTGGCCGCCGTTGTGGATCCGCAGCGGCGGATGTACGCGCGCTTCTTCGCGCACTTTGCGTAAACGCAGGCGAATCCAGCCCAGGTTCTCCCGCACCATGGTTTTCAGCACAGAACGTTCAACTCTGGGCGGTGTATCCAGAATGAGCCGACCGTTCGGCTGAAAGAGAAAACCCACATTGCGTTTACGACGCAGGTTTTCCCGTACTTCGATGACCAGATCTTCGACGCGAATCTCTCGTTTCACGATACCCTGTCCTTTATCGGGATCGCCGGCAACGTCACGGTCACCGCAACCCGCTTTCTGGTTATCACCGGAGTTTCTGTCCTCGTTCCACTCCGGTCTGGCGAGCCCCTTCTCGCCCTTGGTGGAACGCGGAACCCCTTACCCCGTGTTCCTCCACTTCGCACAGCCCTTACGCTTCGTTTGGCTGGATCGGTATCGATCACACGCGCTACGAGGCTGCGTATCTCCACTTCGCGAATCGGCTCGGATTGTACTCAAAGAAAATCCGGATGCATGAGGTGTTGAGCAAAGTTCGATCAACTTTTTGATCTTGTTTTTGCATCTTCGTTTTCATCCGCTGCCCTGCTGCTGTCGTGTGCGTCTTCCACGCTTCGCTCATGCACCCGGTGGCAGCACCGGGCGATGCACGGGAAAGTGTTCGTTGTTCACTGCCATCTGCACGACGTCTGCATACGTCGGCAACTGCGCCAGCTTCTGAAGCTGCATCTTCGTCACGTTCATGAGGTCAAACTCGCCAGCGGCATTACGCTTTAGCGCCTCTGCGGGCGAGATCCATTGGCTGTCGACAGTCTCCGAGTCATCGTGTCTGCCCGTCTGGCCAGGCGGCGTTTGCGCAATGAAAAAGCGCGTGTCGAAGCGTCTCGGCCGGCCAAGTGGCGTAATGAACCGGTTATAGAAATGCACGTGATCCACCGCGAGTTTGAGGTTCTCGCATTCGCAGATCTCAAGCAGGGTGATTTCGCCGTCGTTGAGCGGGGTGCGGTAACTCTGCAACCGCTCCGTCAGCACCGGATCGTCATACGTCAGCAGCGAACCCGACCGGTCATAGGCCAGCAGAAGGCCCGCTTCCTCGAACGTTTCGCGGATGGCGGCGATCCAGAAGCCGCGCCATTCATCACCGAGCGCACGCTGCTGCGCGGACTGGCTGGCGGCAGGACCTTGCCGATGCGCATCATATTTGTGCAGGTGATCATCACTATCCACCCGCCCGCCGGGGAAAACATACATGCCGCCGGCAAAGGCGGACTCACTCGCCCGCCGCAGCATGAAGATCTCGAATCCGGGATGGGTATCCCGCACGACGATGACCGTGGCGGCGGGACGTATGGGTTGTACGGGTTTGGACTTCACTTGCTGCGGCTCTTGCTGCTTCTCTTTCACCAGGCACCTGCTCTCGCTTAATCTCCCGGAAGTGTCGCAGCAAATCATTGATCCGGGAAAGGGAGCCGCAACAGCGTGAAGATCAGCATCGAGTTTCCGAGTGTTTCCTACCGTGAAGGTCCTGCCGGGGTGATGAAACTGGCCCGCGCCATCGAGACGATCGGCTACGACCAGATCGACATGTTTGATCACGTGGTGATGGGTTTTCCCACGGACACACGCGCCGCGCCCATCTATCCACCGCAGATGCCGATCCTCGAAGCTCTTGTTGTGTTGTCTTACATCGCTGCGGTAACCACGCGTATTGGCCTCGGCACCGAAGTGCTTGTTCTGCCGCAGCGCCAACCGACCCTCGTCGCCAAACAGGTGAGCACGCTCGATACCCTCTCCGGTGGACGCATGCGGCTCGGTGTCGGGGTCGGCTGGCAGGCGAGTGAATACGAGGCGCTGGGCGAAGACTTCCACAACCGCGGCAAACGCATGGATGAGGCCATTCTCTTCCTCCGTCACTGGTTCTCCGAGTCGAAGGTCGACTTCAATGGCGAGTACTACCAGGCGGTCGCCATGGCAATGGAACCGAAGTCACCACAGGGTGCGAAACTGCCGATCTGGGTGGGCGGTGGAACACCCGCCGCACTCAAACGTGTCGGCGAACTCGCGGATGGCTGGCTCGGAACTGCAAGCCTCAATGAGTCCAGCACGCACCGCGCTATCGAGGCGATTCACAGGGCGGCGGAAGCCGCAGGACGCGACCCGGCTGCCATCGGCCTGCAGCAGATGCTGGATCGTCCGCCCACAGACGATGCCGGACGCCAGTTCTACAAAAACGATGACCACGTGCTGCGGCGCATCGCCGAAGTGAAGTCGCAAGGCTTCCAGTGGGGTTCACTCAACGCGACCGCCATGTTCCAGGCCGGTTATCGCAGCGTTGATGCGCTGATTGAAAAGCTCGACAGCATGCACACCCGCATCCGCGCCGAATTTGGAAAGTGATGGAAGGTGATCGAACCATGATCGACCACTTCATGTATGGCGTTGCGGATCTGGATGCCGGCATCGCATAGTCTGAAGCCGTGTTCGGTGTCGCTGCCATCCGAGGCGGCAGCTACGCCGATCTCGGTACGTGCAATGCACTGCTGTCGTTCGGTGACACCTATCTCGAGATCATCGCACCTGACCCCAAGCAACCACTCGACGGCAATTTCGGAGGCCGATTGCAGAAGCTCAAACAGAGTGGGCTGATCACGTGGTGCGCACGCGGCGAACTCAATCAGGTCGCGGCGACACTGAAGTCGCGATCCATCGACAGCGTCGGGCCGGTGATTAACCGCCGACAGACACCTTCAGGGGAGTGGCTCGAGTGGCAGTTGCTCTTTCCACGCAAACATCCATTCGGCGGCCAGCTGCCTTTCTTCATCGACTGGATGCAATGCGCCCATCCCGCAAGGACGAACCCGCTGGCTGGCGCGTTACGTCGTTTCGAAATCACAACACGGGAAGCACAGAGCTACCGGAAGGCCATGAACGGCCTCGTTCCTAGCCTCGAAGTCAGTTCAGGCGCGCCATTCATGAAGGCAACAGTCGACGGTCCAAGAGGCGTTGTTGAACTCGCAACAAACGCCGAAACGGTGAATCTCTCAATCTTCGGCTGAAGAGCGGAACGGCCCATATCCAGGCCAGATGGAGTGCATTACAGCAGCGGTAACATACCCCGTGCCTTGCTGAGCAGTTCAATCCTGCGAAGGCGCCCGTTCTCGAAACGTAGCAGTCGCTGGAAGCGGGTATCCCCCTGGTCGTAGATCCACTCATCCACTTCAACGTAATAACCCGGCGGGCGATGTTCGATCCGGCGGTCTGTATACACCGCCCTGCCGCAGCGTCGTCGCACTTCCCAAGGCGTGAGACCCCGCGAAATCAGACCGTATTCGCAGCGCATATCCGCGATCGCCTGCGGTGCAGCAAGGATGGCAGCACTGAAACTGCAGCTCAGGAAGATCACAAGGAAGACGGCACGCATGGCCGTCATGTTTTCGCCGCCGCACTGAATTGAGACTGAACACGGTCTACAATCGCCGACGCATCAGTTCCACAGGCGATGGGGGGAGACGGGTGGAAACCAAGGCTTACTGGCGCGCGAACTTGCGCCTCATGGGAATACTGCTGACCCTGTGGTTCGTCGTGTCGTTCGGCTGCGGCATCCTTTTGGTTGAGCCTCTGAACCAGATCCGCATTGGCGGTTTTAAACTCGGTTTTTGGATCGCCCAACAGGGTTCGATCTATTTCTTCGTGATCCTGATCTTCGTTTACGTGATCCTGATGAAACGCCTCGACCGGCAGTACGGGGTGGCGGACTGACATGAGCCCGGAATTTCTCACCTATCTTTTCGTCGGCGCTTCGTTTGCGCTCTACATCGGCATCGCCATCTGGACCCGCGCCGGTTCCACCAACGACTTCTATGTAGCCGGCGGTGGTGTCCATCCCGTCGCCAACGGCATGGCGACCGCTGCGGACTGGATGAGCGCTGCATCGTTCATCTCCATGGCCGGCATCATCGCGTTCATGGGTTACGACGGCACGGTTTACCTGATGGGCTGGACCGGTGGCTACGTGCTCCTCGCCCTGTTGCTCGCGCCTTACCTGCGAAAATTCGGCGAATTCACCGTGCCGGACTTTTTCGGCAGCCGTTACTACGGCAACGCCGCCCGCGCCACGGCGGTGGTCTGCCTGATCCTGATCTCCTTCACCTATGTCGCCGGACAGATGCGGGGCGTCGGCATCGTCTTCTCGAATTGCCTCGGTGTGGACATCTCGACCGGCGTCATCGTTGGTATGGCCGTAGTCTTTGTGTACGCAGTACTCGGGGGCATGAAAGGCATCACCTACACCCAGGTAGCTCAGTATGTGGTGATGATCTTCGCGTACCTGGTGCCAGCGATCTTCATCTCCATCCTCATCACCGACAATCCGGTGCCGCAGCTCGGCCTCGGGGATGCGGTTAACGACGGCTCCGGCGAATCGGTTCTCGATCGACTCGACAATACGCTCGTAGCTCTCGGCTTCGATGCCTATACCGATGGCGCGAAATCCACCCAGGACGTTTTCGCCATCACCATGGCCCTGATGATCGGCACTGCCGGACTGCCCCATGTGATCGTACGGTTCTTCACCGTACCCAAAGTCTCAGATGCGCGGGTCTCCGCAGGATGGGCGCTGGTTTTCATCGCCCTGCTCTACACGACGGCCCCTGCGGTGGGTGCGTTCGCTCGCCTTAACTTCATCGAGACCGTGCATCAACAGAACTACAACTATGTGCCGGACTGGTTCAAGACGTGGGAAGACGTTGGTCTCATTGCCTGGACTGACAAGAACGCCGACGGGCTGATCCAGTACGGCCCAGGCGCACCGTTCGCAGGCAAACCGGAATTCACCGGCGAGCTGACCGACACCGGTTCGCGCGCCCTCGCCAACACACCGTCTGACAATGGCAATGAGGTTTATGTCGACCGCGACATCATGGTGCTCGCCAATCCACAGATTGCCGAGTTGCCCGCGTGGGTCGGCGCCTTGGTCGCCGCCGGCGCATTGGCTGCTGCACTTTCAACCGCTGCAGGGCTTTTGCTCGTGATCTCGACCTCTCTCTCGCACGATCTGATCAAGAAGACCCTAGCCCGGCCGCTGACCGATCGTCAGGAACTCATGTGGGCCAGAATCGCTGCGGCGATCGCAGTGGTCGTTGCCGGTTATCTCGGCGTCAATCCGCCGGGCTTCGTCGCCGAGGTGGTGGCCTTCGCCTTCGGGCTCGCAGCCGCATCACTCTTTCCCGCGATACTCATGGGCATCTTCAGCCGCCGCATGAACCGCGAAGGCGCCATCGCCGGCATGGTCATCGGACTCTCCTTCACCCTGGCCTACATCACCTGGTTCAAGTTCGTGGACCCGGCGAGCAATACCGCCGAGCACTGGTGGTTCGGTATCTCACCGGAAGGCATCGGCACTGTTGGCGCGGTCATCAACTTTGTCGTGGCGTTCGCCGTATCGAGGGTGTTCAGCGCGCCGCCGGAAGCAGTACAGAACATGATCGACCGCATCCGGATTCCGGCGGGGGTTGAACGGCCGCATGAGCATTGAGAGGGCAGAACCCTGGTGATCGGGCGGTCGAAGCCGTAACAGGTTTACGCGAGGGGCAGCGATCGCTCGAGTACCCTGCTTTCACGGTCATGCAAGTCGATCACTTCATGCAGCGACGGAACGCTCCGCCCCGAACCCAGAACTTCGACAAAGCGATGCGCTGCAAAGTTTGTCGCGAGTTGCTAGTAGTGTTAAACCCCGCCGGTTCGTTCCGGCAACCGATCCGGCGCAACCGGCCATACACCGGGACGGGGCCGCAACGGTGAATCGACACCGATGCGCCAGGGTTTACCCGTGAGGCGAGCCCGGAAGCACCGCTGTCGCAAACACATCTGTGCGTAGAGCCTGTCGACGCCAACGGCAGAGGAAAACGACGTCACTTCCGGATCGTCCGTTACGAACTTCCGGTGTGTTGCGAGCAGACGTCGTCCCGCTGGTGTGCGATAGATACGGATGTTCCAATCCCGGTGGCGCGCAACAAATGCCGCCACACGTTGCGGCGCAAGCCGCTCGCTTCCACCACCCAGCATGACACGTATCTTCCGCAACCCGATTGCAACGGGCCACGTAAAAAAACAAGCCCAGGAAAGCCGCGAACGCGGCAACTGTCCATCCACCTACGAACCATCCTGGAACAAACGCGAGCACCGCGAGGACGCCGGCAACCACCAAAGCCGGCTCTATCCGCAACGTGGAATCTAAATCCACATCGCCGAATAGCGCATCAGGGGTATTGAGGCAGCGTGAACCGTACTGGTTTCGCATAATCACGTGTTCACCGTGGCGAGCCAGAACCTCTTCACGAACCGGCACGCCGTCTGCGCCGTTGTAGGCCACTTTCGGTTCCCTGCGAGCGATGGGTTCGCCGGAGAGAATCTGTTGCAGTGCTTCCTCCGCTCTGCGCTCTGCCATCGCTTGCGCGTCTGCTTCACTACTCGTGGACCAGCCAAACCGGCGTACGGTGACTTGTGTACCACTGCATCGAACGATGCGGCGGGCTTCAGCCCGGTAGTCGGGAACGATCATGATTTGATTGTCTCTCAGCGGACACACACCGTGCGATTGGGCGAATTCGTATTGTGCCCCTGGCTAGCTTATCGAGGCAGTCAGCGCCAAGTGCTCGCACCTCATCGAGTCGATGCGCAACACGAATAGGATGCGCCCGATGCCAATCTG
>VGVE01000117.1 GCA_016874135.1 Gammaproteobacteria bacterium
GTCTCAGTATGCTGCGCACCGCTTCGGGACAGGGCAGGGTTTTTTGTCGGTCCTTCAGGCAGCGGGTCCGGAAACGCCATTGCCGCTCCGGAGAGTGAATAGGTGAAGCTCAATACTTCAATACGCTGCTCCGGAATCAGGCGCCCGTAAATCGCCCCATACGCCCGGTCAAAAGCGTCGCCGAGTACGGCAACGGAAAGTACCCCTCTTGCTGTCTCTTCCGTGGGGAGACTTACCGGTATCTCATGCCCTTGGCCCACATATCGCATCCAGGCACGCAAAGTTGCGCGCGAGGATTTGCCTTTGAGTAACGGGCCAATAACTGCCTCCGCTTCGATATGCATGTCCGTGATCAGTGCCGGGAGGTTCTGTGTATCGGCTTCATCAACAAAGAAGTGTCGACTGCGTACGACCTCAAAGGCTGCCGGTGCAACGAGGAATCCGACCGCCGAGCCCACTCCGGCACTCAATGGTACGATCACTCTGTCAATGCCCAGCCGACGGGCGAGCTCCGCTGCATGCAAAGGCGCCGATCCACCGAATGCGATCAGCGTTCGACCGGCCAGATCCCGCCCCCATTCACCGGCATGATTCCGCGCAGCAGAAGCCATGTTCTCGGTTACCGTATCGGCAATACCTGCAGCCGCGATGATCTCATCCACTTGCAGCACGGCGGCGATGTCGCGCCGAATTACGTGTGCTGACTTGTCACGATCGAGCACCAGCTTGCCGCCTGCAAAACGATCCGGCCGAAGTCTTCCCAGCACCAAGTCCGCATCGGTTACCGTGGCCAGGTTGCCACCACGACCATAGGCAACCGGTCCAGGCTCGGAACCGACGCTGCCAGGGCCTACCTGCAATCGGCCAAGTGCATCCACCGAAGCGACCGAACCACCACCGGCACCGATCTCAACCATTTCGAGGACAGGAATGCGCACGGGGATGCCACTGCCTTTGCGGAACTTCCAAGCCCGAGCGACTTCAAAAGCGCGTGACCACTCGGGTTCAGCGTTATCGATGAGCGTAAGTTTGGCCGTGGTACCACCCATGTCGAACGCAAGTACACGGTTTAAACCTGATCGCCGCGCCAACGCGGATGCCAGCATCGCACCACCCGCAGGGCCCGATTCCACGAGGCGAACGGGAAACCTACTGGCCGTCGCAACGGATGTCAGCCCACCACCCGACGTCATGATCAGCAGCGGCGCCGTTATGCCGGCAGCAATGATTGCCTGCTGTAAATCCTCGAGATAACTGCTCATCAGCGGCTGCACGTAGGCATTGGCAACCGTGGTCGACAGTCGTTCGTATTCACGGATCTCCGGACACACCCGTGACGACAGCGAAACTAGGATTTCCGGCAGTGCTTTCACGAGTGCCGCCTCGATACGCTCTTCATGGACCGGATTGATCCAGGCATGCAGCAGACCGATCGCCACACTTTCTGCACCGCTGGCTCGCACCTCTGCGATCACCCGGCTGATTTGATCATCTGCGAGCGGCCGCAGCACGTCGCCGCGTGCGCTCATACGCTCCAGAACGGTGAATCGATGCGCGCGACTGACCAAAGGCATCGGTCTCTGCATGAAGATGTCGTACTGATCAAACCGGTTTTCCAGACCGATCTCGAGTACATCGCGGTGTCCACGGGTGGTGATGAGTACGGTTTTCGCCCCCTTGCGTTCGATCAGCGCATTGGTGGCGAGGGTGGTGCCATGCAGCATCACGCTGATGTTTTCCGGCTGCACGCCGGTCGATGCCAGGATATCGCGAATGCCCTGCATCACTGCGACCGCCGGCTGCGCATGGGTGGTCAGCAGCTTTGCCGTGTGGAGTTGGCGATTACCGGCTAGCACGACATCGGTGAACGTACCACCGATATCCACTGCAAGCCTGAAACCCTCCGTCACCGCGTCCCTGCCGACAGATGGTGTGATCTCAGATCCCACAGCGGGCTGTTCAGCCCCACGATCAACATGACCGCTATCATTGCCGCACTCACCATCATCAACGCACCCTGGGCGCCAAACGCACTGACCAGCGTGCCATTGAGCAACGCGCCGAACGGCCCGGCACCCGTAAAGGTAAAGCCGTAGAAGGCCATGATGCGGCCGCGCTGTTCCGGCGGCGCGAGTTCCTGGACGATGGTCCGCGCCATGGTCATGGCGAATCCGCCGCAGATCCCCCAGAAAAACATGACGGCGACAAATAGCGGCAACGAAGGGGCGAGCCCACCGAGCAGGAGCACCGCAGCGCCTATTCCCTGGGATAGCAGGAGCGTCCTACCTGGCCAGGTCGCCTCTCCGAAGCGCAGCATCAACAGGATGGTCAACGCGAGGCCGGCCGCGTTCACACCGTTGACGAGGCTGAGGTCGGCCGCACTTCCCGCAAACTGCTCGCGAACCAAGAGCGGCGACGTAACGATAAACGAACCCATGAAGAAAAATCCCATGGCGATGTTCTGCAGGCAGACAAACCGCATGGGGCGCGAATGCCAGACGCTCCGTGCTCCTTCGACAATGGCATGCAACAGTCCAGGGTGATCTTTGTTTCGCCCATCTATTCCCGGTCGTCGTGCACTACCTGCCAATCCGCGCAACGCTACAGCGCCTGCCATGAAGATGAGCGCCTGTACGATCAGGAGTGGTTCAGCCCCCGTTTTGCCCGCCAGCCCGGCGATTGCCACACCTACGATCTGGCAGGCGAACTGGGTCAGGCTGGCGAGCATCACGGTACGTTGCACACTGCTACCCGCCACGTCATTGAGCAGACCATCTCGCGCTGGGGTCACAAACGCCTGCAAACAACCCATGGCCACGCCGTAGACGAGCATGGCTCCAAACGTCAGCTGATTCAAAACGATGGTCAGGGCGAGGAGCAGCGGCGGTATGGCACTCAGCGCCTGTGCCACAGAGGCGATCCGCGCACCACCGTGCCGGTCAGCCAAGCCGCCACCGACGAGCAGCAGGAGGAGAACGGGTAGCAGCGTCGCCATCTGCGCGACACCCACGCGCGCCGGAGACTCGTGCAATACCATGGTGACGAGCCAGGAGAAAAGCACACTCTGAATGCCTACAGCCAGAAACCAGCTGGCATTACCGGTGAGAAAACGGTTTAGCGGGCTCAATGGACCGTTCCAGAACGTCTCCGGATCATTGTGCCGAAGCCGGGCAGCAGAAGCGAAACGCTTGCCACCGCGGCAATGTCATCAGGGGCTACTCGCTGAAGCTGAATCGCCCGGCTGATCTACCATCAACAGACAGGACCGACGTCCGCTGTGATGGCACAATCCAGTTTCAGGCGTACTGACGACTCAGGCTTGCCGCTACTTCCGCAGCGGCCATCTGCGGTGTTTCACGGTGGCCGTCGATCTTGCGCACGACCAGCTTCCCCTCTTCAGCCGCCTCATGGACCACGAGGTAGGATGCATTGTTCTTGCGGAAAATCTTGCCGATCAGTGCCATTGAACCCTGGCGCATGTTCTTCCTCCCAACTGCAGAAGACACAATTCAATCCGAGGCGGCAGTCTCCCCGAATCGGTCATTCGCAGTTATCGGGACTTTTCCGGATTATGTAAGCTGGATGTGTCTGCTGCACCGCGGCCGCAAACCAGAGTTTGGGGAACAGATAGGCAGTGTGCTCAGCCGGGTTTGTGCTGGTTCACTGCCGGCACCGCGCGGTCAGACAACATCGATACCAACGGGTGTTCCGGCAGCAGATACCGAACCTCTCGCAACAGCGCTTCGATTGAAAACGGCTTGGCGAGAAAGGCGCTGCGTCCATTCACGTTGTCGCGCCATCTCGATATCTCCACATCCGCATAACCGGAGACCAGCAGTACCGGCAACGTCGGCTGCAGACCACGCAACTCCAGTGCAAAATCGGTACCGAACTCGCCGAGGAGCACCACATCTGTAATCAGAAGGTCATACTTCATCGCCACGGAGCGTTCACGTGCAGATGCGATGGACTGACAAACGTCCGCGCGGTAACCGGCTCTGGTCAGCGCATCCGAAACCAGACTTCCAACCATGGGGTTGTCTTCGAGCAGGAGCACACTTGCGGCAATCGAAGACCCCTCGGACGACCCTGATTGCTTGCCAACGGACGTTCAGCCTCATGCCATCGCGGCAGGATGACGAGTACTTCGGTTCCAGAGTCCGGCGTACTGCTGATCTCCACCGTACCACCTTGCTGCTTCACAATCCCGTAGACGCTGGCGAGCCCGAGTCCGGTACCTTGTCCAACGCTCTTGGTGGTGAAAAACGGATCAAACGCTTTCGACCGAACTTCATCACTCATGTCAACGCCGGTATCCCGCACCACAATGCAGACATGTTCGCCGGCTTCGCGCCCTTTGGGTTCGCAAAGTTCCCCGGCAGCCGCATCCACCAGGACCTGGATTTCAACTTCTCCGCCAGCGGGTAGAGCGTCTCTGGCATTGCTCACGAGATTGAGCAGGATCTGGCTCAGTTGCGCTTCACTGATACGCGCATGGGCGCTCAGCGGCAGACTAAGCCGCAAGCGGGTTTTCTCACCGAGCAGACTCTCGAAAACGGACCTCCATTTGTGAATGTGTTCGATGAGATCAACGGTGTCTGCGCTCGAAGGTGAACTTCGGGCAAACGACAGGATGTCCGCAGTCGGTTTCGCGGCGTCCCGCCCGGCCCGGAGAATATGCGTTCTGGCTTGACTTGCAGGTAACAATTCCGCATAGCCATTAACCACGGTCAGGAGGTTGTTGAAATCGTGGGCAATGCCTGCGGCGAGCTGGCCAACACTCTCCAGTTTCTGTGCCTGGATGAGGCGCTCGCGACCGCGACGTTCGTCGGCCACGTCACGTATTCCGAACATCCATCGTTGGCGTGCGTCCTCGAGGCCATCCGGCGCGAGGGGCACACCGATGGCTTCAAGCCACCGCCAGGTGCCTTTGTGATCTCCAATCCGCAGTTCGGTACGGAAACCGTGCCCTTGAGCGCGGAGGAACCATTGGTGCGCATTTTCCAAATCTTCGGCATGCATGAATTCTCTGAGACGCCGACCAATCAATACATCGCGATCACTGTCGAACAGAAACGCGGCGGCGTCACTCACCCGGGTCAATTCGGTTCCGCGCGTTTCCATCCATGCCGGGAAGGCCACCTCGACAAACGTGCGCATCGAGTCCTGCTGTTGTTTCAGTTCACCGAGCGCTGTGTTCGTTGCCTCCTGTGCCTTGGCACGCGAATTCTCGACAATCCCCGTACCAATACCTGTGACCAGCGTGATGACTGCAGTCGCCAGACTGAACATCACGGAAAAACCCTCCGCTCGGAAAACGAAGGGTTCCAATACCGCTGCCCAAAACACGCCAATACCCGTCCAGACGATCCCGCCACGAAGGCCTACCATCGGCCAGCTGGCGTTCACCAACGCAATCGTTGCTAACACGCCGAGACCACCACTCGGACCAAAAACCCAGGCGATGGAAATCGACAGCAGTGACAGGAACACATGTGATGCCACATCCACGCGCAACCTGAGCCACAACACAACACAGGCAGCGGCTGAAGCGGCAAGAGCCATACGACATTTCTCGCCGTTTGCTCATATCCGAGGAACGCGAGCAGAAGCAGGACCAGTAAGATGCAAACCGAAGAAATCAGCGCCGCGTGGACTACCAGAGTAGCGTGCCGATAGTTCTCCCCTGAATCGCGACGCAGGGCTTTCGGAATGGCACGGTCAATCCAGCGCCTCATCAAATGACCAGAGCGAGACCGTGTACGTACTTTAGCAACACGCGCGCCCTTTGCCTGTTCCACATCCCATATTCCCAAGCAACCTGATGGCACCAGATTCTGACCCGTTTTCGACGCGTTGGGTGGCTTGTTTGGGAACCGGTGACCATTTATCCGGCTCGAACAAACCCGGGTCTATGCTAGGAGCCGCCTCTTTTCTTGACGCGTTTAGGGTCGATACCTACAATCCGCCGCTCTTTTTGAAGCCTCCTCCACGTCCCCTTCGTCTAGAGGCCTAGGACACCGGGTTTTCATCCCGGCAACAGGGGTTCGACTCCCCTAGGGGACGCCAATCCTCAGCGTCTGCTTGTTCATCGTTCTTTTTTGGTACCGGGATGAAAACTCCCTCGCGTCTTCCGATTCGCGGTACACGCGAATCGGCGCTCGGTACCAACAGCGCGATGCGCCGTAGTGTCCCGACCACAACCCTGAGCGAAACGTGATGGGATTGGCTCCCCACTCTTTGCTACTACGGGGACATCACTTGTTCGCCTTCCAAGGCGAACCGCTGATCCTCAATTTGCGCTCCAGATTCGTGAATCCGGATTCTCTTTCCGAACGGTGGAGGTCCTCCTTGGAGCAACGGCAGGGTCATTTTCACAGGTGACGACCAAGGCTTTTGTTGTGATCGGGACACAAACAACATTGCCACTTGCTCTACAACCGTGTTTTCCGGGAAAGTACTCAACCAATTCATCGAGTTTGGCTGCGGCAGCACAATCCATGACCTACGCGATCAACCCCCATTCAAGCTGGCAAGCGCTGGACAGCGCAGCTTCCCTGGAGCCTGACCCTCGCATCTCGGGATTGATCAGGGAAGTCGCGCGACACATGGAAGCCGAGATTAAAGGCCAGCTGGAACCACTGATGGCCACCCTGACTTCGGAACCGATTTACCATTTTTGGGGCAATGGCAATCCCATGGTGCTTCAAGGGCGTGATGCAGTGGCGGGCTTCTACTCAGGCATGTTCAGTACCGGCCGCCAGCAATTTGAAGTGGTCGTCGAAAAGGTGATTGCGAGCCCACAAAACGTGGTTACCGAAGGCCATGTGAAACAAGTCAATCGGGGCCGCGATCTCAAGGCGATGGGCATGACGAAGGTCGGCGAGGAGTCCATTGAGGAAGACGACCTCTGGCTCTCCGACGCCCAGCTCGTTACTGTCTGGCCGGCTGACGGAAAAAGCAAACTCGTCGGTGAAGACATCTACTTCGGGGTCAACCCCATGCAGACACTGCGTCGTATCTCCAAGGCAGACCTGCCACCGTACTACCAACTCTGATCCAGAACTTCCGGAGAAACCATGAAAGCCGAACAGCTGGCCGCTCGTCTGAAGAAAGTCGAAGAACTGCGCCCCGTCATTCTTGAGGGCGGTGACCGCGCACAACAGAAGCGTCGATTGCCAGACGATCTCGTCGACAAACTGATCGACCAGGGCTTCTTTCGCTTCGCACTGCCAACCGAACTCGGGGGCGAAGACGCCACCGCGACCGAGACCATCGAAATCCTTGAGGCAATTGCGGCGATTGATGCGTCCACATCCTGGAACGTCATGCTCGGGTCCGAGATAAACGCCATGGCGGCCGGAGGTATGGAGAAAGGACTCGCCCGGGAAATCTATCTCGACAATCCACGCGTGGTGATGTGCGGCGGCGGCGGTCCCGGCTCAGTGCCCTCACGTGCTGAGCGGCAGGCCGACGGCGGCTTCAAGGTGTGGGGACAGTCCACCTTCATCAGCGGCTGTCACAACGCCTCGTGGTGTTTCATGGCCGCACCGGTGATGACGAATGGAGAAATGGAAAAACTCCCGAACGGGATGCCAAACGTGCGCATGTTTTTCATGCCGCGCTGCGAGTGGCAGATCGTCGATACCTGGGATGTTGCGGGATTGCGCGGCTCAGGCAGCAACGACGTTCGTGCAGACGGCGCTTACGTTGCGCCGAAATACGCCGGAGTCGATCTGATGTCGCTGCCGGCACATTACCCGAATCCGGTCTACCGCATGCCAGTTCCGCTGCGCCTGTCCTACAACAAGGTGGCCGTAGCGCTCGGCGTTGCCAAAGGTGCCATCGAATCCTTTACCGATCTGGCCCAGAACAAGATTCCAATGATGTCTCCTTCGACGCTCAAAGACCGGCCTATCGCGCAGTTCAGGGTAGCGGAAGCCAAGGCCGACTACCGCGCCGCGCGCGCCTATGTGATGGAGAGCATGAACGCCATTCAGGACGAGCTTCTGGCCGGCCGGGAACTCCCTTCGCCCAAAGCGACCCAGGAAGCGCGTCTCGCCTGTACACACGGCGCAAACGTCTGCATGCGCGTGGTCGATCTGCTGCACAATACCGCTGGAACCACGGGGATGCGCATGTACTCACCACTTGAACGGAAGCTGCGGGACGCTCACGGCTGTGCGACGCACCGCTGGGTTTCGCATCAGCTATACCAAGACCTCGGCGCGATTCTGCTCGGTCATCCGGCGTCACCGGAGTTCGAAGGCCAGTCGGCGCGCTAGTTCAGGCCATACAACGACCGCCAACAGGAATGTTCAGCGGCGGCCCGGTCACTCCATCGCTGATTCGGCTCCCGAACTGTCGTCGCGAACCGCAACCAAGAATGCCTTTCATCATCGCTACTGACCGCAATGGCAACCGGCATGAGGTTGAGGCACTCATTGGACGATCCGTGATGGAACTGCTGCGTGCGGACGGATTGCCGATCGAAGCGTTGTGCGGGGGTCAGGGCGCCTGTGCAACGTGCCACTGTTACATCGACCCGACGTGGCAATCGAAGCTGGCACCGGCGACCCAGGATGAACTCGACCTTCTTGGGATTCTCGATACCATCCGGGCGTCATCACGCCTGACCTGCCAGATTCCGTTCAGCGACTCGCTGGACGGGCTCACCCTTACCATTGCTCCGGAGGGCTGACCCATGGCCACGTTGGATAACAAGGTTGCTGTTGTTACGGGCGCCGGTCGCATGCGTAGCATCGGTCGGGCGATCGCGCTGGCAATGGCGGAGGCTGGTTGCGACGTGGTGATCACCGGCACCGGTCGTGATCCCTCGCGCTATCCGGAAGACGAAAAAGCTGCGGGCTGGAAGGATATCCAATCAGTCGCCGATGAAATCCGCGCGCGCGGTCGCAAAGCGCTACCGCTCGTCTGCGATGCACGCGATCCTGCTGCAGTCGAGGCTCTGCTCGCGCAGACACTCACCGCATTCGGCCATGTCGACTTCGTAATCAACAACGCCGGTGCGGCGCGTGGCAACGACCGCAAACCCGTCGTGGATCTGGCCATTGAAGACTGGCGGCAGGTTCTCGATGTGAACCTCAATGGCTCGTTCTATATGTCGAGGGTCTTCGCCCACCAACTGATCCAGCAGAAACACGGTGGTGCGATCATCAACATCTCCTCCATCGCTGGGAAGATGTTCGGTGCCAATACCGCGGCCTACGCAGCAAGCAAGGCCGGGATCCATGCACTGACAGCCTGCATGGCCAATGAGCTCGGCGCAGCCGGCATCAGGGTCAACGCCATCTGTCCGGGGATCATCGACACCTTTCGAATGGACGACCTTGGTCGTGGCGACACCTGGGACAACATGGTTCGAGCGCGTATTCCCCTGCAGCGCGCCGGCACCGGTGCCGACATCGCGAACATGGTGGTATTCCTGTGTAGCAACGAAGGCAGCTGGATAACCGGCCAAGCCTATAATGTCGATGGTGGAACGGTTGTTCAGCACTGATACGACGTCGGAGAAAGTCATGTCTCACAAGACCTTCGCCCTGCTTCTGACCCTCACGACACTCCTCGCATACGCTCCGCTGGCGGCGCGATCCGCACCACTCAACATCGCTGTTACCAACGACGACGGCTGGGATTCGGCGGGCATTCGCGCACTGCACAACGCCTTCAAAGCTGCAGGCCATACCGTCACCCGGGTTGGGCCACTGACCCAACAATCCGGTAGCAGCGCTGCGATCAATGCCTCGAACCTTCGCATCAGACGGGAGTCGGAACGCACTTACTCAGCATCCCTCGATGGACAGGAGGGCAGCGAACCGTTAACTGCTGGCTTGCTTGCCATCGAGGTCGCAACCGCGCTGGATGGATCGCCGCCTGACTGGCTCGTTAGCGGTATCAACCAGGGCGCCAACCTCGGCAACGCCACACAGCACTCCGGTACAGTTGGTGCGGCAATCGGCGCTCTTGGCGGGAGCTTTTCGAATCCCGTCGCAGCATTGGCGGTGAGCACGGATGAACCCAAGTGTGATCCGGCGTGTGTTGATCGCCACTACGCCGCTGTCGCATCATTCGTGGTGCGACTCATCAGCTCCATGCAGGATTCTCTCCCGGCTGGAATCGGCCTTAACGTGAACTACCCGCCGCTTCCAACAGACAGAATAAGGGGTGTTCGCGTGGTGCGCCAGGGCGCAGGTTTCCCTGTTAGCGGTCGGCTACTCAAACTTCGTTTTGCCTGCCCGCAGTGCGCCACGATCAAGGACGGCCAAT
>VGVE01000118.1 GCA_016874135.1 Gammaproteobacteria bacterium
CTACTTCGAAGGTGAAGGACTCATCCACGTCTGGCCGGTGATCGCGGTCGCCGCGCCGGAAAGTGCGGCTGCACTCAAGGACGTGGGCGAGTTCGTCAGGCGCTGCACCGGGGGTTGAGAAACTACGCGCGCCTGCCACCCACAACAGCGAGACAAACCATCGATGCCCCTTCAGAACATCGGCCCGCTGAATGATCAACTGACGGACATCATTGTCCGGGCGGATACGCCCTGGATCGAATCGAAACCCGGTGAGGCGTGGCTGAAAGTGCTGTGGACAAGCCCTGAGACGGGTCGTTGGGCGGCGCTCTATCGCTGGAAAAAAGGTTACGTGGCGCCGCCCCACAAACATCTTTCGGATGCCCATACCTATGTGCTCAAGGGGCGGCTCAAAGTCCGGAATGGAATCCTCGAAGCAGGCGACTACGACTACGAACCGAATGGTGTACTGCACGGTCGGACGGAAGCGCTGGAAGACACGGAATATCTGTTCTTCTGCAGCGGCCCGATCGTCTTCTTCGACGAAACAGGGCTCACCCGCTACCAATCATGGGAAGAGCGCGAACGTATGCGCATCGATCAGACCACGCCGGTTTCCTGACGGCTCTTCAAAGGGGCGGGAAGCGCAGCAGCGCGGACTCGGGTACCAATAGTCGCAGATTGACCCACTCATCAACGTCTCGCACCGCGACGCTGAGCTCCAGGTGTTCTCCTGTGGCCAGCCGCAAACGCAGGCGGTGCTCAGGACCGGAAAACCAGTCAGCGACGCACTGGGCGCGCAGTGGACCCGTCGGATCGATTCCGATCTGTCCGTTCCGCAACCGGATACGATCATCGCCCGGCAGACCCAGACTCTGCGCCTTAAGCCACCAGCCACCACCAATAGACTCGGCAACGGCCGGATGCGCGGGTTGTTCGTACAGGACCTGCGGACGATCGAACTGCAGGATCTGCCCGTGAGCCATCACCGCAATACGATCCGACATGGCCATCGCTTCAGCCGGATCGTGACTGACCATGAGCGCGCACAAACCGCGTGCCTTGAGCAGTTGTCGCGTTTCCACCAGCAGGCGTGACCGGGTATCGACGTCCAGGTTGGAAAATGGCTCATCCAGCAACAGCAGCGCAGGCTCCGCTGCCAGGGCGCGCGCCAGCGCGACCCGCTGCTGCTGCCCACCGGAGAGCTGGTGTGGAAAGAGCCCGCCGCGGTCGTGCAGATCAACCATGTCCAGAAGTTGTGCGACGCGCGCCTGTCGGGTGGGCCGATCGAGCTTGCGCAGACCGAAGGCAACATTGTCTGCAGCGCTCAGATGCGGGAACAGCGCATAGTCCTGGAACATCGTGCCGATCTGACGCTGCTCGGGTGGCAGGGAAAACCCGGCCTGCGCCAACAGCCGGCCACCCAGCGAGATGCATCCTTTCTGCAGCGGCTCAAAGCCGGCAATGGCACGGAGCACCGAAGTTTTGCCGCACCCCGATGCCCCGAGCAGACAACCAATCTCGCCCGCGAACAGCGCCAGGTCGAGGTCCACGATCACGGGCCTGGGTGCACCTGGGTAGCGCAGTGTGATCGCCTCCACGCGCAGCATATCGCTCATGGCGACACTCCCCCCGAGCGAACGGCGCTGCGCAGCCCAAGCTTTGCCAGAATCACGATGCCCGGTATGCCGATCAGCACAATCATCAGCGCCGCGAGTGCGCCCTCCTCATAACTGCCCCGTGATGCATCCGCGTACAGCCAGGTCGCCAGTGTCTCGAAGCCCAGGGGCCGCAGCAGCAGTGAGGCCGGCAGCTCTTTCATGGTGTCGATCAGAATCAGCATCGCAGCCGCAGCCAGCGCCGGACGCAACAACGGCAGATGTATCCGCATCAGCGTGCCGCCCGGACCGGCGCCAAGGCTTCGCGCGGCCTGGTCCAGGTTCTGGGGAACACGTGCGAAGCCGGCGTCCAGATTGCCACTCGCGATGGTCAAAAAACGCAGACTGCAGGCCAGCACCAAACCGGCGAGCCCACCCAGCAGCCAGGTGCGCCCGACAAACTCATCCATCGCCGCCATCGGCACGAGAAGGGCGATCGCCAATACCGTACCCGGCAATGCATAGCCGAGACTTCCAACGCGCTGCGCAATCTGCGCCAGCAAGGGCCGACGTCGCAGCTGCCCGAGCCGCAGCGCATAAGTCACAACAAGCCCCAGCAGGACGGTCAGAGCAGTGACCGTGAGCCCCAGAATCAGGGTGTTGGCCGCGCTCTCCAACAGCTGCGGGGAGAGCCCTTCCGCACGCCAACGCCGCGCGCTTACGGTCAGAAGGTACAACAAGGGCAAGACGAACCCGAAAACAATCGGCAGCACACAACACAAGCATGCAAGCCCCGCGCGCCATCCGCGCAGGTCGATGCGCGACGGCGCTTGCGCACGCTGGCCGGCAGCGTAGCGCCGTTGACGCCGGCCGAACGCCTCAAGCGAGAGCACAAGGAACACAACGGTGAGCACAGCGAGGGCAATCTGGGCTGCACCGGGCAGGTCACTGCGCGTGACCCAGGTGTTGTAGATCGTCACAGTCAGCGTCTTGACGCCCAAAAACTCGGAGGCGCCTATGTCATTGAGGCACTCAAGCAGCACGAGCGCTACACCCACTGCCAAGGCCGGTCGCAACAAGGGCAGGATCACCCGGAAGAACACATCCAGACTGCCGCTGCCCAGACTGCGTGCCGCCTCGATCAAGCTAGCCGCCTGCGTCACGAGCATCGCCCGCACACTCAGATAGACATAGGGATAAAGCACCAGGCTGAGCAGCAGGATACAGGTGCCCAGATGGCGGAAGTCCGGCAGCCTGAATTGCCGCGGACTGTCATAACCGAGAGCCCAGCGCAAACCCGACTGGAATGGCCCCAGCGGATGCAGCAGATCCAGATAGGCATAGGCGATGATGTAGGTCGGCACCGCCAGAGGCAGCAGCAAGGCCCACTGCAGCAGTCCGCGCGCCGGAAAGTTATAGGTCGCGATCAACCAGGCGCAGGCGGTGCCAATCAGGCAAGCCAGCAGCCCTACGCCACCCAGCAGGAGCAGAGTGCTCTGCGTTGCCGGCAAGAGTACATGGGCGAACAGATGCGCCCACAGCTCAGCACTGCCGGTTGCGGCAGTCCAGGCCAGCGACAGCAAGGGCAGCACCATCAAGGCCGCGACGAGCAGTGCGCCCCAAGTCCACACCGTCGCCGATCGCGGCGTCAGCGCAGCACCCGCCCGCCAAGGCAGCGGTGTCCTCGCGGTCATGGTGCGACAGCCCTGCTGCGCCCGACTATTGGTCGAAGCCCACTTTATCGACCAACAGGCTGGCGGCCTTGCGCTGCGCAACGATCTGCGCGAGGGGCAGTGGGTCTGCGCTCAAAGGGCCCATGCTGGCAACGACGGGATGGAGCTCCACCCCGGCCTTGACCGGATATTCGAAATTCACTTTGGCGTACGCCGATTGAGCGCCATCGCTCAGCAGGTATTCCAGCAGCTTCACCGCGTTAGCCCGGTTGGGCGCGTGTTTGGCGACAGCGGCTCCACTGATGTTGACGTGCGTGCCACCATTGGAAAACTGCGGTCGAACAACCTGAATCGCCTGTGCCCATTCGCGCTGCGGGTCGCCCTCAGGAGCGTTGCGCATCTGCCCGACGTAATACGCATTCGCGAGGCCGAGGTCGCAGATACCGGCCAGAATATCGCGAGCGACATCCCGGTCTCCGCCGGCAGGCTTGCGGGCCAGGTTGGCCTTGACTCCGCGCAGCCAGGCCTCCGTTTCGGCTTCACCTCGATGCGCAATCATTGCCGCGATCAGACTGATGTTATAGGGATGCTGGCCCGGCCTGATGCACACCTTGCCTCGCCACGCCGGATCCGCGAGATCACTGTAGCGAAAGTCCTTGATCGTCAGAGACTTCTCGGCATACAGAACACGATCACGCAGCGACAGCACAAACCAGTGCCCTGCCGGATCGCGCAGATGTGAAGGAATGGCCGCATTCAGGATCGGTGACGAGACCGGCTGGGTAAGTCCCGCACTCACCAGATCCAGGAGATTCCCGCTGTCTACTGTCATGAGCAGATCAGCAGGCGAGCGTGCACCCTCCGCCTGCACTCGCTCCAGCATCCCGGCGCTGAGGAACACGGTCTGAACCGCGATACCTTCCTGTCTGGTGAATTCGTCCAGCAGCGGTTGGATCAACCCGGGTTCCCGGGTGGTGTAAAGATTCACGGTCGCGGCCTGTGCGCTGCCGACCACGGGCCAGAGCAGACTGGCCACGACCAGGGCGCTTTGGACCCACTTGCAAAATGTGTTCACGATACTTGCCTCGATTGTGCTGCTGAAAAAAAAGCATCCGAACACCACCAGTAACGGCGGGTTCGAATGATGGTTCTGTTGCGCCGCCGGCAGTGCGCGAAATTTGGTCGTGATCCAACCGGTGGTTGACCCCGCCTGAAACTCCTGCGTCAAGTTGCAGTTCATATTGCAGGATCAGATCAGGAACCGTATGGCTGCTCGAAGGCCTGGTCGGGTCCCACAGTTCCTGCCCATTGACACCACCTGACTGCACGAGGCCGCGATTCCCGACGAACAGCATCAGAGTTTCGCCTTCGGAATCGGCCTTCTCAAGCGCGATTTCGAAGGCGGGTAACACCGGCAAGCCACCATCCTGTCGCCACACCGAGCAGAGCTTCTGGAACGCATCGCCATTGGCGGTGATTACTTTAGTCACGCTCACACCGTGACGATCGAAGGGTTGCTCGCTACTGCGTGATCGAACCGGATCGCCGGCCATGACCGCACAGGCGTCTATCGACTCATGGCGCTACGTCCTCAACCAGCTGACCACTCCCCCAGACCCGACGCGTGATGAACTTCGTCCCGGTTCACACCGCTCGTAGTCGGTCATCGCTGGACACAGCTCCGGCGGTTAAGCGGATTGATTGGTGGCGAATGTAACGGAGTACGCTGGGGGTTGGGCTCAATCCTGCATAAGGTCAAGCGCCTGGCACCCTCGACGGGCATGTCGGATCCTCTGCCCAGCCGGATGGACACTCAATCAGAGGCGGTCAGACGCTTCGGCCAGATAAAACCACTCCTGATCCACCTGCGCGGCGGGATTCGGAAAAACGATCCAACCATCGCGGTCGGCAATCAAGGCGGTGCCCGCATGACGATGGGCGATCAGATCACCCTGCTTGATGGTTTCAAAACTGCGCCAGTCCCTGCTGAAACGATCATCCGGATGTAATCGGTCAATCACCCGATACAGTCGTATGGTTTCGCGCTTCTCGACCGGCGGTGGAACGTCACCTCGCACCATGCCGAGATGGATGAGCGTGTTTGCAATGGCCTCGTAGGCGACTTGTGGGGCTCTGTCGTCTGCATGCTGACCACACTCAAGGGTGACCGCTATGCCGCCATAACGACGCATCGTTTCTGTGGTGCCAACGCCATAGTCGACATGGCCGATGGCGCCGCGCCCCTGCCGATCCTTCACACCTTGGGCATAGGTTTGAAGCCAGCCTTCGACGAAACGTCCAACACCAAGGCGTAGCGCCAGGGCTTCTTCCGCTTCAGCGTTTGCAACGGGCTCAAGATCGCCGGTGTTGTTGGCAGGCCCAATCAAAGCGAAAGGCGTCCCTGGTGTATGGAACGAATGCAGATCAAGCAGCACATCGTGCGACTGCAGCAACGGACACAGGACGTTGGCCAGCCGATCTTCAAAGTCCTGCGGCTCAGCCGTAACGCGCATGTTGCGGTTGAGATTACGATCCCCGTGACGGCGCTTGAGCTGGTAGGCGAGCGGATTAGTGACCGGCACCAGCGTCAGGCAGCCACGCTCTATGTTGACTGAACCGTTCTCGATTTCCCCGATCAGACGCCGTGTCGCGACGGTTCCGCACGTTTCGTTGCCGTGCACCGCGCCAAGGACAATCAGCCTTGGCCCAGGTTGCAGGCTGGCGAATTGATGGACTGCGATGCTGCACGTGTTCCGCAAGTCAGACACGATGCCCTTCACTACAGGATGGTGGGGTTGGGCGCATCGCCATAAACCAACCTGGGATCGAATGTTTTTTCTGTTTCCGCGTAAACGATCCTGCCCGTCTTCAGTTCAACGGAGCGGTAAAAACAGCTACGGTAGCCCACATGGCAGCTGGCGGGTGTGCTGTGGGTTCCCGCTGACAGCGAGACCCGCAGCCAAACAGCATCCTGGTCGTCGTCGATACGCATTTCGACCACGGTCTGCACGAGCCCACTGGTCGCCCCCTTGTGCCACAACACCTGTCGGCTGCGGCTCCAGTAGTGTGCTTCACCGGTAAGGATGGTGCGTTCCAGCGCCTCATGATTCATGTAACCCAGCATCAGCACCTCGCCACTGGTGGCATCGGTGGTCACGCAGGCGATCAGTCCATCGCGATCAAATTTGGGCGCCAGATCGTGACCTTCTTCAACCTGCTCGATCGAGGTACGGGATGCAAAGCGCAAGGATCGCGGCTCTTCGGTTTCGGATTGGCTGGATGTACTCACTGGATGTTCCTCTGACGTCGATATCAAACGGTGATGCCAGGTCAGTGTGGCTGAGCACCCTGTAGGTGAGCGCCCTGGCTCGAAGGCACCTGCCAGTTGCTCACCCGGCTGCGAAGTACGACGAAGCGTCAGAGTTCACTCTGTGCCCTCTTGAACCACTCGATCGTCTTCATTCGCTGCGGTTCGCCATACAACTGCACGAATCGCACCGTCATGTGATCCGTCGCCGAATTCAGCGCCTCGATCCGGTCCGCGATGTAAGGACCGTTGAGTGGTTGACGGCAGATCACGGTAATGCAGTGCCGCCACTCGTCATACGTCTGGGGAATCTGGAAACCGGCCATGGTTCACCGTGCGAAAGTTGTCTGGTTGTGGGTGTGTGCGCCTAAACGCGCACCGAGTTGCAGTTGTGCGTCGTTGCGGGCTGTGAAGTCGGGTGCCTCGGTCGCTGTTTGCAAAAACTCCAGTGCTTGATCCAGTGGCAGCACGCCCAGATCTTCACCCTCGCGGCTGCGAATGGCGATCGTGCCGGCGTCGCGCTCTTTGTTTCCGGCCACCAGCAGGAAGGGCACACGCTGCAACGTCTGCTCGCGAATCTTGTAGCCAATCTTCTCATTGCTGTCATCAGCGATGGCTCGCAGCCCGATCCCGCGCAACAACTGTGCAACATCGTTCACGTAGGCGTTGTGTTCTCTGGTAATCGATAACACCACGGCTTGTACCGGCGCCAGCCAGGCGGGCAGTTTGCCGGCGTGATGCTCGATCAGAATGCCGGTAAAACGCTCCAGCGAGCCGAAGAGTGCGCGATGCAACATGACCGGACGTTTGCGCTGGCCATCTTCATCGACGTACTCGACGCCGAAACTTTCAGGCAGATTCATGTCGACCTGCAGCGTGCCACACTGCCAGTCGCGACCAATCGCATCACGCAGGACAAACTCGAGCTTGGGACCGTAAAACGCACCTTCACCGGGGTTGAGACGATAGTCCAGTCCCATGCCCTCAACCGCATCGATCAACGCGCCTTCAAGCAGTTCCCAGGTCGCATCACTGCCCATGCGGTTTTGCGGTCGCGTTGAGAGTTTGATGCGAACGTCATCGAAGCCAAACTGGCGATAGATGTCGAGAACCAGTGCCACCACCTCGCGGCATTCCGCATCCATCTGCTGTGGAGTGCAATAGATGTGGGCATCGTCCTGGGTGAAGTGGCGCACGCGCAGCAATCCATGCAGTGCACCTGAAGGTTCGTACCGATGCACTTTGCCGAATTCACTCATCCGGATGGGCAGGTCTCGATAACTCTTCAGGCCGTGGCGGTACAGCAGCACGCTGCCAGGGCAGTTCATCGGCTTGAGCGCGAGGGCGCGACCGTCTTCCGTGTCAGTGACGAACATGTGATCACGGTAGTTGTGCCAGTGGCCGGAGGTTTCCCAGAGGCTGCGATCCATGACATCCGGCGAATTCACTTCCACATAGCCGGCATCCTGTTGACGCCGCCGCATGTAGGCGATGAGTTGCTGAAATACGGTCCAGCCCCGCGGATGCCAAAACACCGCGCCGGGTGCATCTTCCTGAAAGTGGAACAAATCAAGCTCACGACCGAGCTTGCGATGGTCACGCTTTTCGGCTTCTTCAATACGTTGCAGATAGGCGTCGAGTTGTTTTTTGTCGGCCCAGGCCGTGCCGTAGATGCGCTGGAGCTGTTCGTTCTTCGAATCTCCACGCCAGTACGCTCCCGACACCTTGGTGAGTTTGAAGTGCTTCAGAAAACGGGTGTTGGGCACGTGGGGACCACGGCACATGTCCACGTATTCCTCATGGAAGTACATACCCATCTGCTCATCCGGCATGTCTTCTATAAGGCGGAGTTTGTACGTCTCTGACCGTTCGCTGAACAACTGCTTTACGTCGCCACGCGGCAATACACGTTTTATGACGTCGTAATCCCTGGCGATGAGCTCGTGCATGCGTTGTTCGATGGCGGCCAGATCGTCAGGTGTAAAGGGCCGCTCATAGGCGATGTCATAATAGAAGCCATCGTCAATCACGGGACCAATAACCATCTTTGCGTCCGGGTACAGCTGCTTGACGGCGTGCCCGATCAGGTGCGCACAGGAATGACGAATGATCTCCAACCCCTCGTCGTCCTTTGGGGTGATGATCTCGACTGCTGCATCGCGGTCTATCAGGTCGCAGGCATCGACCAGACGGCCATCCAGCTTGCCAGCAACCGCTTGCCTCGCAAGGCCTGGTCCGATCTCGGCAGCGAGCATCGCCACTGACAGCGGTTGATCAAACCTGCGCTGAGTAAGGTCGGGCAAGGTCAGGTTGATGGCGCGTTCGCTGGAAACAACATTCATGTTCAAAACTCGTTCTGGATTTTTTTGTATCCGTGCACCAACCCGTTGTTGGCGCGCGCCACGTCTTCGGAAAACTCACTGGCGTCTGCCGGCACTTGTGGCAACGAAGCCAGATCAGTCTCGGGTCCGATACGCTCGGTTGAGCGCACATAGAAGCCAGTCGGAAGATGAGCGCCATCGACCACAGCGTTATGGCGTACGACGCATCCATCCTCTACGGTGCAGTTGAAGAGCACTGTATTGAAGCCGATGAAAACGCCGTCGCCGACACTGCATGGGCCATGCACGATGGCGCGGTGTGCTATCGATGTACGTTGGCCGATACTGACTTTCGCTCCTGACTTGGAGTGAATCACCACTCCGTCCTGGATGTTGGAATGGGCGCCGATCACGATGGGTTCGATACGTCCGTTGGCGTCCACCTCATCGGCGCGGATGACCGCGTAGGGACCTATAAAGACGTTTTCTTCGACAATGACCAGGCCGCACAGAATCGCGGTGGGATCGACAAACGCGCCTGGGTGAATCTGCGGCAGGTCGCCGCGGGGGTTCTTTCTGATCATTCTGAAACTTGCATTCGCATCAGCGAACGTCACCTTCTTTGTATGGGAGGGGTTATGGATGGTTTGTGGGTACAGGATCATACCCTCCCGGGTGCAGTGGATGGCAGCGCAGCAGGCGCCGCAAAGTCAGCCAGCTTCCTCGAACAGCCCCATGTGTTTGCAACGACTCGACGGCGTATTGCGAACACGTCGGCTGGAATCGACAGCACGGGCCGAACATCGGGCTGATGAACAACTGATAGCCGCGCACCAGCAGCACCAGCAAACGCGTGGGCCAGCCCGTCATGGTGACTTCCTGGTGTTTGATCGCAGAACCGGACCCGTAGGGCTGTCCTCCACCAGGAAGCCCGCGGACTCAATTTCAAGACGCAGGGCATCCGCCTTGGCGAAATCACGGCTGCGACGTGCTCCTTCACGCGCCTCCAGCAGAGCCGCTACTCCATCGTGGGCACACAGACTTTCTGCCGAAACTGTTGACGCCGGTTGCAATGCAAACAAGGCAGCCTGCGGTTCCTGCTGCAAAAGCCCCATCAGCCTGGCGGACGCGAGAAGAACTGACCTGGCATTCACCCGATTTGTATCCGTGTCGGCATGGTTCAGTTGCATCAACAACGCGTGCAGCCGCACCAGAGCGCCAGGGACATTGAGGTCATTCCGAAGTGCCGCCAGTACTTCCCCATCGGGGGAGGCATCAGACAACGCTTCCAGGTGCACTGTCCTCGCCAGGCTTTCGTAGTACTTCGC
>VGVE01000119.1 GCA_016874135.1 Gammaproteobacteria bacterium
AGGGTCATGGCGGTAAACCCGCCGGCGGAAGCGCCCGCCCCGGTTAGCCCGACCCACAAGCCAGTGGTGCGTGCCGCCCACACACGGCGCAGCTCACCGGGTTCCCGGACCCTCAGGAACACACCCATCAACAGCACCTGCATGAGCAGGGAAACAGCCAAGGTCATGGCTGCACGCACCATGGCCTCCCCTTCAGGCAGAGAGAGCGACGCTCCTCTGAAGGCGACTGCGGAGATGGCAAAACCTGTCCCTGCAAGCACTCCGAGCACCACGGCCTTCTCGCCGCCAACAAGGCTCTTCAGTGGTGTTTTACCGGAAAGCAGCAGCACTCCGACAAACGACACCACGACACCGATGAACATCGGCAACGTCAGCACTTCACCCAGCAGCAGGAACCCGAACAAGGCGGCCTGCAGTGTATCAGTTTTCGAGAGCGCCGTTCCAATCGCAAAGTTGCTGCCCACCAGCGAGCCCACCAATGCGTTGTAGCGAAGATCTGGGCCACGCCACCAATCAGGCAGCACACCAGAAACTCCTCGTTGGGGACTGGCAGGGGCTGGCCAGCGGCCAACACGCCGAGGTAAATACCTGCGAACGGCAAGGCGTAGGCGAAGCGGACGAAGCTCGCGCCGTTCACCGACAGTTGCGAGGTGAGCCGACGCTGCAGGTAAGACCTCAGGTTCTGCAGGAACGCGGCACCAATCGAGATAACCGCCCACGCTTCCATGATTCAGTGGCCAGCCTGGTGTGCGAGTGCGCCAATTCGTTGGTGATTTACAGAGAGCCACCGGAATCGCCAGACGAGCCCGACGGCGGCGACTGCAAGTCCGAGCGTCAGACCGGTCCAGAAGCCTTGCGGTCCCATCGGTTCGAGACCAAAGGCACCGCAGCCCAGCACCACAGCCACCGGAAACCCCACACCCCAATAGGCAAAAAGGGCGATGTACATTGGCAGCTTCGTATCCTTAAAGCCGCGCAGTGAACCGAGCGCCGTCACCTGGGTATCGTCAAAAAGCTGAAACAGGGCGACGAACACCAGCAAACTTGCCGCCAGCGCAGCCACTGCCGCATCCGGAGTGTAGAGAGATGGGATCCAGTGGCGCCCCAATAACACCCCTATCGCCGCAAACACCGCAAACACTGTTGCAACCCCTATCGCCAACCAACCGCTTCGTCGCGCCGCTTCAAGATCGCCGGCACCGGTGTTGAAGCCGACGCGGATAGCCGCCGCCATGCCAATCCCCATCGGGATCATGAAGGTGAGGCCACCGACGTTCATGGCGATCTGATGCGCCGCCACGGCTTCGACACCAATACGACCGATCAACAGAGTCACCCCGGAGAACACCGCCATTTCAAGAAAATTGGCGAGACCGATCGGTACACCGAGCCGGATCAATCGGCCGATCGCTGCGCCGTCCGGCCGCGAAAACCGGTCGAATACACTAGACTGGCGCATCCGCGAGTGACGCACGATGAATACCATCGCCGTAAATTGCAGCCAGGCAATGGTCGCAGACGAATAACCGCAACCCACACCACCGAGTTCAGGCAGACCGAGATTGCCGTAGATGAAGCCGTAGTTCAGCAACACCTTCATCGGCAGCGATAACATGGACAAAACCATCGCGGGTTTGGTCCAGGAGTTGCCTTCGCAGAGGTAGCGCATCGCAAAGAAACAGAGCAGCGGCATGACACCGAAGGACAACGCATGCAGATAGCCCACTGCGACCGGGATCGCACGCGCATCGATCCCGATCCAGTGATAAACAGGCTCAATATTGTTGAATAGCACCACCAGCAAGACACCGGCGGGTACGGCAATCCAGAACGCCTGGCGTACCACCTCACCCATTTCACAGGTACGCCCGGCACCGTGCAGCTGCGCAATCGTTGGCGTCAGCGCCATGAGTAAACCCGCTACAAGGAACTGCGTCGGAAAGTACAGGTTGCCGCCCAGCGTCACCCCTGCCATATCGGTTGCACTGACGCGGCTCACCATGACCACATCGGCAACACCCATGAACATCTGCGAGAGTTGGGCGAGGATAAGCGGCGCAGCCAGCCGGAGCAGTACGCCAAGTTCTGAACGCACTTCGGGAATCCGTATCGGGGGAGGCAGTGTATGACTTCACTGGTCCGTGATCGAAGTTTTCTATCATAGAAGCCCTCTATGGAAACAATCGAAGGTTTCGAATGGCTGCCCGGGCGATCAGCCGTATACTCCCTGCCGCATGCATGCACCCCGTTAATCGAAAATGAGGAGGACCTCCCATGGACCTGAAGTCCAGCAAGACCCTGCAGCACCTGAAGGATGCCTTTGCGGGTGAATCCCAGGCCAACCGCCGCTACCTGTACTTCGCCGCCAAGGCCGACGTCGAGGGCGAGAACGATGTTGCCGCCGTGTTCCGTTCCACCGCTGAGGGTGAGACCGGACATGCGCATGGCCACCTCGAATACATGGAAGGTGTGGGTGATCCGGCAACGGGGCTGCCCATTGGCAATACCCGAAACAACCTGAAGGCGGCGATCGCTGGCGAAACCCACGAGTACACCGACATGTACCCGGGCATGGCCAAGACCGCTCGTACTGAAGGTTTTGATGAAATCGCCGACTGGTTCGAGACCCTGGCAAAGGCCGAACGTTCGCACGCGAACCGTTTCCAGAAAGCTCTGGACGCGCTCGGCTGATTCCCGCCCCTACCAGAAAAAGGCGAAAAAGGGGCCGCATGCGGCCCCTTTGTTTTGAACCAATGCATTCTTCCGTCACCAACCGAGGACTCCGGCATGGCCATCCGTGAAGGCAACCTGAGCGCACCCGACCGACAACCCCTCGGCTGGGACAAGCCCGAATTCTGGGACAAGGACAAGCTCGATCACGAACTCGAACGGGTGTTCGACATCTGCCACGGCTGCCGTCGCTGCGTGAACCTCTGCGACAGCTTCCCGACGCTGTTCGACCTGGTGGATGAATCACCGACACTCGAGGTCGATGGTGTCAACAAGGCCGACTACATGAAGGTGGTCGACCAGTGTTTCCTGTGTGATCTCTGCGCTGAAACCAAGTGCCCCTACCTGCCACCCCACGAATGGGCGGTGGACTTTCCGCATCTGATGCTGCGTGCCAAGGCGCAGAAATTCCGCGCCGGAGACACCAAGTGGCGCGACCGCATCATCACCAGTACCGATCCGGTGTTCGACGCCGTCTCTATTCCCGGCATCAACCGCCTCGCGAACCTTGCTGCAGGAAACAACACCCTGCGCGAATGGGGTGACAAGATGGTGGGCATTCACCCGAAGGCCCCGCTGCCCGAGTTCACTGCCAAGACCATCAGCCGCTTCCAGCCCGACAGCTTCGGCGACCACTTCACACCCGTGGCGTGCAGCCGCACCACCGGCAAGGTGGCGATCTACATCACCTGTTACGGTGACCACAACGAACCCAAAGTGGTTGAAGACCTGATCAAGGTTCTCGTGCACAACGGCGTCCAGGTCAGGCTGCTCAAGGATGCGAAGTGCTGTGGCATGCCAAAACTGGAACTCGGTGATCTGCAAAAAGTGCAGTCCCTCAAGGATGCCAACCTGCCACTCTTCCTCGATGCCATCGAAGACGGTTATGACCTCATCGGTCCGGTGCCTTCCTGCGTACTCATGTACAAACAGGAGATTCCGCTGATGTTCCCCGGGGATGCAGACGTCGCCAAAGTCAAAGCGCGTTTCTTCGATCCGTTCGAATTTCTGATGCTCCGGCACAAGGCAGGGCTCATTCGTACCGACTTCGTCACAACTCTCGGCAAGGTGGCTTATCACGTCGCCTGTCACCAAAGGGTGCAGAACATCGGCATGAAAACGAAGGAGTTCCTTGAGTCCATCCCTGGAACGGAAGTCACCGCCATCGAACGGTGCTCCGGGCACGATGGAACCTATGCAGTCAAGTCGGAAACCTACGACAAGGCGATGAAGATCGTGCGTCCGGTGGTGCGCAAGGTAAAAGAAACCGCGCCAGAGACATTCGGTTCCGATTGTCCGATGGCCGGCCGGCTCATTGCACACGGCCTCGACCAGCCTGATAACCCGGATACCCATCATGCAGAACACCCGATTTCGATGGTGAAACGCGCTTACGGAATCGAATGATGAACAAACTGAATCGCAGTGATCTCTGGAACCTCGAAGACTACGCAGAAGCGCGGCCAGCCTTTCGCGCTGAAGTCATCGCCCACAAAAAATGTCGGCAGGTAGAACTCGGGCCTCATGCAACCCTGAACTTCGAAGATCGCATCACCATCAAGTACCAGGTGCAGGAGATGCTCCGCGTTGAACGAATATTCGAACGTGCTGCGATCGAAGAAGAACTGGAAGCCTACAATCCCCTCATTCCCGATGGCGCCAACTGGAAGGCGACCTTCATGCTTGAGTATCCGGATGTGGAGGAACGTCGGGTTGCCCTCTCGGGACTCGGCGGCGTCGAACACAAGGTGTGGGTACAGGCAGACGGCGGCAACCGCGTTTTCACCATCGCCAACGAAGACCTGGATCGCACCAATGAACAGAAGACTGCTGCCGTTCACTTCCTGCGATTCGAACTCGACCCGGCGAGCATCGCTCTCCTGAAACGGGGTACTGCGTTACGCATGGGTATTGACCACCCGGGCCTCCCTTATTCGATCACGGTCAACCCGGCGATCCGCGAGTGCCTGGTATCAGACCTCCGCGACAGCGGACTTCAGTAATCCGGACATCGCCTCAAGCAGATCACCACGGCTCGACGCACGTCGCCAACAGAGTCCGATTTCCCGATGCGGCGCATCGGACCTGGAAGGGCGAGCAAACGGGATATAGCGGATGCCGGGAGTCTTGGAGATCGCAAGCTCCGGCATCAGGGTAGTGCCGACATTGGCGCGCACCATCTGCCGAAGTGTCTCGAGGCTTGTGGCCCGAAAGTTGGCGTTCTCCACAGCGCCCGCACTTTCACACACTGCGAGTGCCTGATCACGAAGGCAATGGCCATCTTCGAGCAGCAGCATCTGCTCGCTGGCGAGATCCCGTTCGTTCACCTGTTTTCGCCTAGCCAGTGCGTGTTGGGTGGATGCGGTGAAATAGAACGCCTCCCGGTACAACGGGCGAACTTCACACTGATCGTCCACGTATGGTAACGCCAGGATGATCGCATCCAGTAACCCGGCGCGCAGTCGCACAGTGATATCCGCTGTCTGTCCTTCGTTGAGCTGGATACGCAGTTTCGGGAAGCGTTTTCGGATCGGTCCAAGAATTCGCGGCAGCAGATACGGCGCCACCGTCGGAATCACCCCCAGACGCAGGTCCCCGCCAAACGGATCGCGATGCTGTTGTGCAATCCGGTTGAGGTCATCCACTTCCCTCAAGACGCGACGTGCCTGGGCAACGATTTTCTCACCGACTGCTGAAAGCACGACCTGACGGTTGGTGCGTTCGATCAGGACGACATCCAGAGTCTCTTCCAGTTTTTTGAGCTGTGTTGAAAGTGTCGGCTGGCTGACGTGACACACTTCGGCGGCGTGACCGAAGTGCCGGCACTCGGCCACGGCGACGAGATATTTCAGATCGCGGATGTTCATGCTGCGTCTCCTTTGGACGAAGATGTTAGCGTGAGAGCAAGGGGGAGACGATGACATGAGACGCGCAGAGATCCTCGCCGATCTGACTGCCTTTGACGCCATCCCGGATCATCGCACCGCGACCGATGGGGACAGCGCGACTTCAGCGTGGTTGATAGATGCCTGCAAAGACGCGGGGTTGAAGCCCAATCTGCACAGCTACCCGTTTGCAAGGCGCGACATCATCACCGCGCAGCTTCTGCTGGCTGACGGCACTGCCATCGAAGGCGTGCCCCTGTTCGACGGGCCGGACACACCTGCCGAACGAATCGAGGGTGTAACCGGAAAAATCGGCAGCAACACATCGATTGGTGTTACCCGGTTTACACCACAGGGCGCCATCAGCAGCCACGCGACTCTCGATTCCCTCCGACAACAAACTGCTCACGGTGCATTGATTGCGATTTCCGCTGCCGAAAATACGGAGCCCGGGCTTGCGATCCAGAACGCTGAACACTACGGCACACCTTTCGGCCCTCCGACGCTGCAGATTTCGAGTGAACACCGTTTGCGTCTGGAAGACGCAACCAGAGAAAAGGAAACCGCCCGCCTGCAGATTTTCAGCCGCTGGGAACAGACCGAGGCCACCAACGTAGACCTCACCATTGCAGGGAAAGACTCCTCTCTCGCACCGCTGGTCATCTACACGCCCAAAAGCGCCTGGTGGACCTGCACCGCTGAACGCGGAGGAGGGCTCGTGGTGTGGCTCGCGCTGATGCGCCACTTCGCGGCGAATCAACCCGCACGGACACTGCACTTCACGGCCAACAGCGGCCACGAACTCGGCCATCTGGGCATGCGGTCGTTCCTGGCCCGCCATCCCGGCCTCGCAACCGAGGCTCATTTCTGGGTGCACCTGGGTGCGAACTTCGCCGCGTACAACAGCCGGCTTCTGCTGCAAGCAGATTCTGCGGAACGCCTCGCGCCACTGATTGCCTCGCTCGAACGCCGCGGCATCACGGGTTTCGACATTCTTCCCCACGGCAACACGCCGCTCGGCGAAGCGCGCAACATCCACGAACGTGGCGGACGGTATCTGTCCATGCTCGGCAACAACCGCTGGTTCCATCACCCCGCGGATCGCCTCGGCACCAGCGTGGATGTCGAACGCACCACTCTGATCGTCGATGCATTTCTCGACTCCCTCCGCGCCACATGAGGTTCAGTGAAGACTGGGTGCTGTTCGAGAATCGGGAACTCCTGGTTCTGAACAAACCATCTGGCCTTGCAGTACTTCAGGATCGCACCACGGAGATCAACCTGTGGGCGCTGCTTGCCGCTCGCGGACGCTTTTTCCTCGTGCATCGCATCGACAAGGGAACGAGCGGTGTGCTCATCCTGGCGAAATCACAAGCCGTTCAACGCCACCTGACCAAACTGTTTGCGAGTCGAAACATCGGCAAGTTCTATGTCGCGCAGGTGCTCGGCGCATTTCCTGACCAAGGCACACTGTTGATCGATCTGCCTCTGAAACCTGGCCGAAAGAGCCGCTACCGGGTCGCAGGCGAGCGAGCGGATATTCGGATCGACGGCAAGACTTACCGTCTGGCGCGTAAGTCAGATGAAGGTGTCGAAGCGCTCACCCGCATACGATTGTTGGCAAGGCAGGGTGAACGATCACTCGTCATGGCATCGCCGCTAACCGGTCGCACCCACCAACTGCGGGTACATCTGGCGTGGACCGGTTACCCGATCGCCGGCGACAACCTGTATGGCAAACCCGGGTCGGCGCTACAGAACGACGACCGGATGCGTTTGCATTGTCACCGGCTGGTGATTCCCGGGTTCGGTAGTTTCAGCGCTCCCGTGCCCTGGACATGAGTTTTTTGCCAAGCGCAAAACCGGCCGCTGCAATACCGGGATGACGGGTGATGGCGAACGCGGCGCCCGCCATACCGAGCGCTGCCACCCAGCTTTGTAACTGCGGGCTTTCCGCCCGGCCCCTGCTCAGACGATGCACGGTGTGTTCGCAGTTATTGAGCAACAGGTCGTAACCGCGTGGATCATGCAGCTCGGCCCGACGCAGTGCCCGCTGGCGCACATCCGTCTCCTGGTGTTCGACATAGACGCGTTTGCCGGCGGCAAACTCGCTCATGGAAACACGCGTCTCACCCCGGAACGGCGTGTTGTGCAGAACGGTCCCGTCGGCCATGACGAGACCTTTGTGCATCACCACACCTTTGCGGCGAGAGACGATGTCACCGGGACGGGGCGTTGCCATGTGGGATACCTCCAGCAAGCGGATCTGATTTGGTGAACGCTACAAAGCCAGCCAGAATCGTAGCAACTTGCGGGCCAGCAAACCGTACGATAAATCCGTTTGTAGATGGCGCCTGCCGCCATCTATCGGCCGAAGTCACTACTTCGCGGCGTCATCCGGCGCCGGCTGGCTGGCTACGATCATGTAATCGATGGCCTGGGCGAGTTGTTCATCCGTGCAATCAGAGCACAGGCCGCGGGCGGGCATCGCCGGCAGAATTCCTTCGATCGTGGTTGCGAGAAGCGCGTCACGCCCTTTTTCGATACGAACGGCCCAGGCTTCGGCATCACCGACCTTGGGCGCGCCGGCCGTGCCGCTGGCATGGCAGGAAAAACAGCTCCGCAGATAGATCGCTTCACCCGGGTGCGGCGGTTGTGCCGCAGCCGTTTCCTGTCGGGAACATCCTCCGGCACCCAGGGCCAACACCATCAGGGCTGTTGTGCCCATCGTCCTCCACGCCACTAGCTGCGCCTTGATTCGCACCTTGCTGCCTCGTTGTGATCAATCAATGAGTTGAAACCCGTCAGCGTCCTGCCATGCCGGGAACGCGGCACGATACCGGGCAAGGTGATCGAGGTCGAGTTCGACGCTGAATACACCTTCGCGATCCTGTGCATCGAGCAGACACTGCCCGTCAGGACCATAGACGACGCTGCCACCGGCATATTCGACACCCGCACCATCCCGGCCAAGAATGTTCACCCCGGCCACATAACTCTGGTTCTCGATGGCTCGCGCCTTCAGCAACGTGCGCCAGGCATCGAGCCTTGCCGCCGGCCAGTTGGCCACACACGCGAGCAGGTCATAGTCATCACGCCTGCGCAGCCAGACCGGAAAGCGCAGGTCATAACAAACCAGCGGACGTACGCGCATCGATCCCGTTGGCCACACCGGGCGGGCGGTTCCCGCCGCGTAGTGTTCGTGTTCACCCGCCATCCGGAAACAGTGCCGCTTGTCGTAGTGCTGCATGGCACCATCCGGCTGCGCCCAGAGAAAACGGTTGAAGTACTGACCCTGTTCACCGATCACCACACTGCCACCAATCACCTTCTGCCGCGTCGTCGCTTCCGCACGAAGCCAGGCAACTGTCGGACCCGCCATGGTTTCAAATACCTGTTCGGGTGCCATGGTGAATCCGGTGGTGAACATTTCCGGCAACAGAACCAGCCGGGCTTGAGCGGATGTCCGGTCGAGCCACTGCGAGAAGAGTTGCCGGTTAGCTGCCGGATCGTGCCAGCGGGTGGAGGTCTGTATGAGGCTGATGATCACAGACGACATAACTTCTCCGCCGCCTTCTCGAGGGTTGAATCAGCCTTGGCGAAGCAGAATCGCAACAACCTGTCGCCGGGCGCCTGCTGATAAAACACCGACAACGGAATGCTGGCGACACCAGCTGATTCTGTCCATCGCTTCGCGAGCCCCAGATCAGGCTCATCCGTTATCGCGCTGTAGTCGAGCAACTGGAAGTAGGTTCCACCGGAGGGACGCAGCGTGAACCGCGACCCCTCGAGCAGCCTGATGAAGAGATCGCGTTTCTGCTGGTAGAAGCTGCCGAGCCCGCGGTGGTGTTCCGGATGTGCGCTGAGGTAATCCGCAAGCCCCAGCTGCACGGGTGTGATCGAGGTAAACGTCACGTACTGATGGATGCGGCGGAACTCAACGGTCAGGTCGCGGGGAGCCACGCAGTAACCGATCTTCCAGCCCGTGACGTGATACGTCTTGCCCAGGGACGAAATCACAAAGCTGCGTTCATAGAGGCCGGGATACCGGCACACGCTCTCGTGACGCCGTCCATCAAAGACAATGTGTTCGTAGACCTCATCCGCGATCACGTATAAGCCATGCCGGATGACCAACTGCTCGAGAGCCTGCAGATCATCCGCTCCCCAGACGGCACCTGTGGGGTTGTGCGGGGTGTTGATCATGATGACCCGAGTGCGCGGCGTAATCGCCGCTGCCACCCGTTGCCAGTCGGGCCGGTAGTCCGGCGAGTCGAGTGGAATGTGCACGGTATGGCCGTTCTGCAGGGTGATCGCAGGCTCGTAGGAG
>VGVE01000120.1 GCA_016874135.1 Gammaproteobacteria bacterium
ACGTTTCGTTCATCCGGCCGCGACTACTTGGCAGTCAAGAAGAGTCTGCGTGCGCGCGGATCGAGTTTCGCCGCAGCGTTCATCCGGAGGTGTGATGACCGATTTTGTTGTCTTCGGTACGCCCATGTCCCCCTTTGTCCGCAAAGTGGAAGTGGTCCTGCATGAAAAGGGTCTGCCCTACGATTTTGAAGCGGTGAATATCATGGCGAAGCCGGACTGGTTCCTGGCGATATCGCCCATAGGCCGGATCCCGGTACTGCGCGACCGTCGCCGAGGCAACGAAGGGGTGAGCGGCACGATTCCCGACTCGTCTGCGATCTGCGCGTTTCTGGAGGCCGATACGCCCGTACCGGGACTGTACCCGAAGGACCCTTACACCCTGGGTCGGGCGCTTTGGATGGAGGAGTACGCGGATTCGGAAATGGCCGCCACCGTCGGGTTCAATCTGTTTCGACCCATTCTGTTCCCGCGCATGCAAGGCAAGCCGTCGGACCTCGAAACCGCGCGAAAGACGTGGCAGGAGAAGTTACCGCGGCTGTTTGACTACATGGAGGCGCAACTCAATGGGCGCACGTGGCTTGCAGGCGATGTGATGACCATCGCCGACATCGCGCTTTCCTGTCAGATGACGAACCTCGATCTCGTCGCGGGACTGCCTGATGTCACGCGATGGCCCGCGCTGGTCGCCCACACCCGGCGAATGGCCGCACGACCTTCATTCAAGGCAAATCTCGAGACCTGCGTCACCATACTGTCCGGAATCCGGTTCGAGAAAGTCGATCTGGGTTGAAACGAGTTCTGCGTCGATCGTTCAGCAGATCAGCCGAGGGTATCCGATTCGGAACCAGCCTTGAGAAGAGGGTCACATGGCCAGAGCTGGGTCCTCGGACTTGTGGGGTACAATGGACGCCCGAAGTGGCTCAATGGACAACGAGTCGGTGCGCATGGGCAATCCACGGATCAATATTGTCAGCCTGCGGATATGGAATCACGCAGCGCCTTCCTGATAACACCATGCCAGCCATGGTCTGGATGCAGACCCGATCCTGATCCATGATGATCTATCGATTCCTGTCAGCGCCTGGTTGAGGCTGTGCAAGCCGATTATCGAGTCAAGCGGGAGGACCTGGTATCACCGCGATGGTTTTTGGGGTGAGTGCCGTGCCGCCGGACGGTGGCTGAAGGATCAGGACCAGGTTTTCCATTTCCTGTACGGGGAAAATCTGCACCGATACCTCGGCGTCATGAAATCCATCGCAAAGCGGCAGAACAGAATCGTTGTTTCCTATCACACTCCCGCATGGCGCATGCGAGAACTCGTGCGAGACGTCAGGCACTTGCGTCAGCTGGACGCCATCGTGGTCATGGCCAATTGTCAGAAAGACTACTTCGCAGAAGTTGCACCTGGCATACCGGTGCATTTTGTTCCGCACGCAGTGGATATCGATTTTTTCCGTCCGGGCACCCAGGCTGACGCACCCATGAAGTTTGTATGCGTTGGCTCGTACCTGAGGGGCTTAAGAACCTTCGCTGCTGTTGCCGAGAATTTTCTCCGTATTGACCCCAAGGTTGAATTTCACCTGGTCTGCAACACGGAGGCTGCGGCAAAGGTACCGCAGCTTGCAAACCTGCGTCGGTCGTCGAATGTCTCCGACGCTGAACTTCTTCAGTCCTATCAATCCGCAGCAGCATTGCTGTTGCCGCTCGAAGACGCCGCGACAAACAACGCGATCCTGGGGGGCATGGCCTGCGGATTGCCCGTGATCAGCACCGACCTTCCCGGCATGCATGACTACACCACGGAAGCGTGCCGGATGATTTCACCCTACGGTAATGTCGAGATGATGACCGAGCACGTGCGCATGTTTGTGAATGGAAACGTCGACCGTGTTGCGATGGGTACGGCAAGCAGGCAGCAAGCAGAAGCACTTCCCCGGCCGAAAGTCAGGGCAATGCTTCAGTCACTCTACATTTCAATCAGCCGCTGAAGGATAGGTCGACAACATGCGCATCCTTGTCCTGGTGAACAGCCATCTGCCGTTGATCGGCGGTCGGGAACTCGTGCAACACAACCTCGCCATCCAGTACCAGAACTTTGGTCACGAGGTCTGCGTTGCCGGCATGTCCGGGTGGTGGGTCGACAGAAAACTCCGCTTTCCCTATCCGGTACTCCGGATTCCACAGATCGGTTGATTCCCGCATGCGAGTTTGTCTATTTGGACAGCGGTAATCGGAATCACAAATGACTTTGACATCGTTCACGCGCATGCCACGTACCCAATAGGCTACCAGGCGCTGCGACTGAGAAAGTTACTTCGTACACCGATCGTCATCACGCCCCACGGTGAAGACATCAACGTGGTGGAAGAGATTCAGTTTGGTCAGCGTCTGGATCCGGTGCAACGACGCTGTATTGATTGGACCGTACAAAACGCCGATGCCAACACCGCAATCAGTCAGACGGTATATCGTTCGTTACTGGATGCGGGTGCAAGAGGAGAGCGAATTCACGATATCGTCAATCGCGTCGATCTGCAGCGATTCAACAAACCGCCCGTGGTCGACATGGCGGAGCGATAGGGGTTCGCGGCGGGTACGCATCTGGCTGTGTCTATCGGAAACTACCATCCGCGGAAGGGACATCATGTTCTCGTTGATGCGGCGGCAACGACCAAAGCGAAAGGGCTTCGCCTGGGGTTCATCATCGTCGGTGATCGATCAGACCAATTCTGCGCGGAAGTGGAGGCGCGTGGGCTGTCCGATGTTGTGAAGTTTGCAGGAGTGCTTCCGGTGCCCGGTTGGCAAGCGGGTTCGCCTGATCCGCTGGCTGATCTCCTCGTCTCGTCGCGGTACTACATCTCTTCTTCCATGGATGAGGGTGCGGAGGGACTATCCCTAGCCTTGCTGGAAGGCATGGCAGCCCATGCTTGCCCTGTGGTTACCAATATCTCTGGCAACCGTGATGTCATCCATGACGGTAACAACGGTCGGGTAGTTGAACCCCGGAATTCAGGCGCGCTGGCAGATGCCTTGATCGCGCTTGAGACCGATCCGGCGGCCACAGAGCGTCTTGCGCAAGAGGCCCGAAAAACCGCAGGGACCTACGGTTGGGATGTCGTCGCGAAACGATATCTGGATCTCTACAAATCGCTCGTTGAAGGAAATCACTAAGTTCGGCGCAGTTGCCAGAGGGTGTCGCGCTAGAATCGTGTGATCCAAACCGTCATAGCATTGTCCTGAGTCCATTCCGGGACGCGAAACGGCTCGAACCGGCAACGAATATTGGTGGAAGGAGCAGTTTTCACGTCCCTCGCGATCTGGGAGACTCCGCCCTCCGGAAATTCCACAGGTATTTGATGTGTTGACCTTCGCTGACCCTCTTCGTCGGGCGCTGCAGACGGCCGCTGATCGGCCGGCAGTAATTGACGGTGAGCGCCGCTTCACATACGCCGAGTTCAATCAGCGATGCGAACGCCTGGCCGGCGCCCTCTATGGGCTCGGTCTCAAAGCTGGAGACCGGGTTGCCATACTCTCCGCCAACAACCACGTTTATCTCGAGACCTATGTGGGTGTTCCGGCGTCGGGACTGGTGGTGGTACCGCTGAACACCCGCCATGCCGAACCGGAACTCCGCTATGCGCTGGAAGATTCGTCCACGGCGGTCCTGATCACGGATCGTGATCCGGGCGGACTCGAATCGGCAGTTGGCCGGGTTATCCGGATCGGCACGCAATACGAACAACTGCTCACCACGGCCACACCCCGTGCACTCGGACAGGGCATCAATGAAGAAACGCTGGCCGGTCTCTTCTACACCGGCGGCACGACAGGCAAATCCAAAGGGGTGATGCTCACGCATCGCAATCTCATCGCCAACACCTATCACTGGCTGACTTCAGCGCCCCAGGATGCGGAAGATGTGGCGTTGGTGATGGCTCCGCTCTTTCATGCTGCCGGCTCGAACGGCGTGCTCGCGTCCATCTGGACCGCGGGTGTTCAGGTCACACTCGGTGCCTTCGATCCCAGGGCGGCGCTTGAATTGGTCCAGCGGCATTGCGTTACGTTGACCCTCGGCGTACCGACGATGTTGTCGGCCATGGCGGAAGAGCAGATCGCCAACCCGAGAAAGGTGGATACCGTTCGCGTCATTGCCCATGGGGGATCGCCGATCGCCACAGAAGTGGTTCGTCGGACAGTCATGGCGTTCCCGACGGCAGAGATGGTGCATGTATATGGCGCAACTGAACTATCGCCGCTGACAACTGTGCTGCGTCATGAAGAACGGTGGCTCGACTCCGAGCGAGCGCGTTCCTGCGGCCAGAGCATTGTCGGCTCTGATATCCGCATTCTGGGACCCAATGGCAAGGAAGTGCGTCGACGTGAGGTTGGTGAGGCTGTGGTTCGAGGCCCCCATGTCATGCGCGGTTACTGGAACAAGCCGGAACAAACCGCATCCGTACTCGTGGATGGTGCCTATTGGACCGGTGACCTCGGTTACATGGATGAAGAGGGTTTTGTCTACCTCGTCGATCGCAGCAAGGACATGATCGTGAGCGGAGGTGAAAACGTGTATTGCACGGAAGTGGAGGAAGTTCTCTACAAACACCCGGCGGTACTGGAGGCGGCGGCGTTCGGTGTGCCCGATGAGAAGTGGGGTGAAGCCGTGTACGCGGTCGTCGTTCCCCGAACTGAACACTATAATGTAGACCCGGTGGACATCATCGGTTTCTGCAAGGAATACATCGCCGGCTACAAAGTGCCGAAGGGCATCGACATACGTCACGAACCGTTGCCGAAGTCCGGACCCGGTAAAATTCTCAAGCGCGAGTTACGGGCGCCGTTCTGGGAAGGCAAAGACCGCAGTGTCAACTGAATTCGCACCACGGGGCGGGTTCACACCTGTGTAGTTGATCGTCGCCCCATATTTTTTGTACCTGAAAGAGAGAACCGATGTCTGCCATAGAAAACGCCCGCAGCACCCTTGCTACCCAGATCGGCAAGGCTTCATCGCCCACTGACTGGTTTGAAATTACCCAAGACCGCATCAACCTGTTCGCCGATGCGACGCTCGATCATCAGTGGATCCACATCGATCCGGAGCGTGCGAAGTCAGGACCGTTCGGCAAGGCCATCGCACACGGCCAATTGACGATGTCGATCATGAGTTTCCTGCCGGGTGGTGAAGGTGTTGGTCTGCCTCGCCTCGACGGCATGAAGATGGGTATCAACTATGGCTGGAACAAGGTACGGTTTCCGACACCGGTTCTTGTGGGCGCAAAGGTGCGCACCCGTGGCATGCTCAAAGAGGTCAGTGTGAAGGGCAATATGATCGAGGTGATCAATGAGCTCACCCTCGAAGTGCAAGGCTCTGACAAGCCTGCCTGTGTGGCCGAGTCGGTTCTGCGACTCGTTTTTTGACGACTGACTTCTGCGGACGCGACCCGGCGACAGATATTGCCGCCGCACTCATCACCGGCTCGGAACTGAATCATGGAATTCGGCATTTGTATGGCATCTCACATCGGCGATATCGGCTACATCGAGCGCGCTGAAAAGCTGGGCTACACCCATGCGTGGCTGGCGGACTCGCAGATGTTGTGGTCCGACTGTTACGCGACGCTTGCACTCGCTGCCTCGCGCACGCGCAAGATCCATCTTGGCACCGGTGTTGCGGTGACAGGGACACGACCCGCGCCGGTTAACGCTGCCGGCATTGCCACCATCAATGCGATCGCACCCGGGCGCACGTTTTTTGGTGTCGGCGCTGGCAATACCGCCATGCGGGTCATGGGCAAGGCACCGCACCGCCTGAAGGAATACGAGGCCTATCTTGCCGCCATGCGCCCCCTGCTTCGGGGGGAAGAGGCAGTGTGGGAAGGCAAGCCGATTCGCCACATCATGCCGGACAAGGGTTTCGTCAATTTCCAGGAATCCATCCCGATGTACGTATCAGGGTTTGGTCCTAAGTCGCTCGCCATCGCCGGCAAACTGGGTGATGGCGCAGTGATCGCTGCGGCGGCCCATCCGGCGGCGATGTCGAGTATCTGGCACATGATCGAAACCGGCTCTCGTGAAGTGGGACGAGAAATCGATCGCGAACAATTCAAGGTCACGGCACTGACGACGATCGTGGTGCTTCGGCCCGGAGAGCGTGTTGACAGCGACCGGGTCAAGGCGCAATGCGGCGCGATGGCCATGGCCGCGGTGCATTACGCCTACGATCAGTGGCGCAACTTCGGTTTTCAGCCACCGAATGCGCTTGCCGGTATCTGGGATGACTATACGAAGCTTCTTGAACAAACGCCTGAGACGGTCAGACATCAGCGTATTCATGGCGGCCACAATTGTTGGGTGTTGCCGGAAGAAGAGCAGTTTCTGACGCCGGACGTTCTGCGGGCGAGCAGCATGATCGGCACTGCGGAAGAGCTGCGAGAACGAATTGCCGGCCTTGCCGCTGCAGGGCTTCACCAGATCATGATCCTGCCGAACTTTGATACCCGTTTCGAAGTGCTTGAGGATGTGGCGCGGGAGCTGATTGGAAAGACGTGATGTTTACCTATCTCAATCCGACGGTTCGGAACAAGTTGATCGCCGAAGGCAAGCTCTGGCAGATCGATGCAGAAGGTACACGGATCGATACCAATGTTCCGGTAGCCCCTGGCGCACGGGCGATCAATATTCTCGGGCCGATTCCGCTACCCGTGCAACTGCCCGGCATCGGTCTGACGGCGCAGTGGTACGCGGCGGTGCGCAGCACTGAACTCGGTCAGGTGGAGATGTTGGCGAGCGAGCTTCGCGAGCGGCGCGGTCAGCACCTTTTCTCCCATCTCGCTTCGTTCATGACGGTCAACAGTGTTTTGCGTATCGGTGAACCCAGGGACAACCCGCTGCTGCGGGTACACTCCAACTGCCTTACTGGTGATGTCTTCGGATCAGAGCGCTGTGAGTGTGGCCCACAGCTGCACGCTGCGATGGCGCGAATCAGCGCCGACCCGCAAGGTGGTTATCTGGTTTACATGGCTGGCCATGAAGGGCGTGGTATCGGGTTGTGGGCGAAAGCGGCCACCTACCTGTTGCAGGATGGTGGTGAAGACACCTACCAGGCCAACCGTTCGCTTGGATTGCCGGATGACTCACGTGATTTCAGTGATGCGGCATCGCTGATCAAACACTTCGTCGGCAACGTGCCCATGAGGCTACTTACCAACAACCCCAAGAAGCTGATCGATCTCGCACAGCATGGTCTCAGTCACATCGAAGCTGAAAAGCACGTCATCGGCGTGAGTGACTGGAATCGGCGCTACCTGCATGCCAAACGCAGCTGGGGCCATCAGATGTCTGAAGAAGACATCGAATAACACTTTGGTTCTGTGGCGAGCCTCGTCGATGTGAACACCTGATTGCCTTTGTTCAGCCGAGTGCGCTGATCCAGCAGAAAACAAGTACACCAAATGCGGCGGTACTACAAATCCACTGACCGAAGGTGCCAATACCCTCGTACGGTAACCGGCTGGCGAGGTAGCCGGCCAAACAACCGTAGCCAAATCCGAAGAAGTGGCCGAACAGGTCCGTGTTCTCACCGCCCGTACCGGTGAGTGCGATCATGGCGATAGCGGCGAATGCCGGAGCAAATCGGCGTTTGCGGTCACCACTCTGCAAAACCCCACGGCGCCAAGCGAAAATTCCCGTCAAACCCAGCGCCGCAAACACCGCCGTTGATGCGCCGATGGCCCGAAATCCCTCTGGCTGGATCAGAGTGTGGGTCAGATTGGCAGCCATTGCGGCGACCAGCGTCAAGAGCCAGGCGACCCCGGCACCCATCCAGCGCCCTAGAATGAACCCGAAGAGCCCCCCAAAAAGGCTGTTGGTTGCGATATGGGCGAGGTCCGCGTGCAGGGTCAGTGCTGTGGCTGCGAGCCACCATTCCCCGGCCCGTACGGCGCTGACGTCAAAGGCCCCGGCATCCTTTAACGGCGGCAACAACCAGGTTGCTTCAACCCACGGTACAAACCAGATCACAGCCAGAAAGGCGGCAACTGCCCACCATCCGTTGCCGGTCTGAAGCGCAGGCAATACCCCGGGCGGGGTGATTCGGTTTTCGTCGCGGTGCGCAGCGAGTTCAGCTTTGGCGGCCATGAGATCTCGCTCCCGCACCAGGAGATGCCACAAACCATCGAGCCGGTGGGTGCGTGCGTCAATGGTGCGGGCGGTGAGTACCAGAGCTGCCTGATTGACCAGGGCGGGATTCGGATGGTTCAACACGCTGATCCACGGCTCCGGGACTGGAACGAGGTTAATGAGAGGACTCGGTGGAAGGTCCTGAGGATTCATGGCCTGGTCAGTGATGAAACAGTGATGTCGCCGTGCGGATTGTTGCCCGGTGGTACAGTTCTCGCCTACAGAATGTATGGAGTATCTTCATGCCCCTGGCGTTTGTTGTCGTGTTGCTGGCTGGTGTTGCGATTCTTCCGACCACGACTTTTTCGGAAGAAAACCCCGGAACGGCAGCGGCAGATTCGGCAAGTAAAGTGGACCTCGACCGCCGCGTGTGCCGCCGCGTATAAGTCACCGGCAGCAGAGTGAAGCAACGCATCTGTCGCACGCAACGTGATTGGGACCAGATCACGGAAGAGAGCAAAGAAACCGTGGATCGTGCGCGGGAACGTGGCAACGTCGCGAGCTAGGAAGGCTGATTCAGGTCGCCGCCCCTCAGGTCATCTGTCCTGAGGCGCTGCTGATCTCATCCCTCAGGTGCGTCGTGTCATTGAACCGACGCACCAGGATTTTGCCCTGAACCATCACGATATGGCTGATCGAGCCGTTGTCGCAACCGTTGAACGCAAATGGGCGAGCGCCGGTTGCTGCGGCGAGAATTGAACCTACCACACCGCCGTGGACAACTGCGGCAACCAGTTCATCAGGGTGTTTCGAATGGATCCGACCCAGCGCTCGCAGCAGCCGGGCCATCAGTACCTCATGTGACTCGCCGCCCGGTATGACGTCCCAGCGCTGTTCCTCCTGCATGCGCAGATAGACTGGATCGTTCTGGGCCGCCTTGATCCGCAAGACACCGCCTTCCCAATCACCGAGAAATACCTCGCGCAGGTCAGGATCAACCACCGGTTCGAGTCCCAGATGGCCGGCGAGCGGTGCAGCGGTTTCCGAGGTGCGACGCAGGTTCGAAACGTAGATCGCGCGGATGGGGTGTCCCTTCAGCCGTTCTCCCACCCGTCGCGCCTGCTCCCGGCCGTTGGGATGCAGCTCCGGATCACCGTGTCCCATGACGAGGGGAAAGGGGTTCTCAGCAGTGGCTGCGCGGGATTCGCCATGTCGGATCAGAAGGATTTCGGTGGCGCCCGGTGGTCGTTCGAAGCGTTTCTGCCGATACTCGGTCTGGGCCATGGATGCTGATCCGTGAGGTGTGCTCAAGCGGGGAACGATACCAGCCAGTGGTCAGTCTTAAAACCGCAAAGGCAGGATTGGAGCATCGCCTTTTCCAGGACCGGCAAAACCGGCACGATGCACAACGATCCGTCACTGAATAGAGGGGTACTGTCGTGTCGATTCTGGTATATGACCATCCGCTGTCACCCTATGGGCAGAAGGTAAAAATTGCCTTGCTCGAAAAAGGCGTGGCTTTTGAAGCGAAACTGCCGATGGCCATTGGCAGTGGTGCTTCGGAAGCACCTTTTCAGCAGGCGAATCCACGCGGCGAAGTGCCGGCACTCATCGATGGTGACGTGGCCATCTACGATTCGACCGTAATCCTCGAATACATCGAGGACAAATGGCCGGCACCGAAACTGCTGCCGGTTTCACCTGCGGAGCGCGCTCGGGTGCGACTGCTCGAAGACGTCATGGATACCCAT
>VGVE01000121.1 GCA_016874135.1 Gammaproteobacteria bacterium
CGTCAGCGCCGCCGTCAGCGTCGTCTTCCCATGGTCAACGTGGCCAATCGTCCCCACATTCACGTGCGGCTTCTTCCGCTCAAACTTCTCTTTGCCCATCTTCAGGTTCTCCGGGTGTTGGTGCGGTCGGGTTGGTGAGGTCAGCTCTTCTTGATGATCGCCTGAGCAATGTTGTCAGGCACTTCGGCATACCGGTGCGGCTCCATGGTGAAAGTCGCACGACCCTGCGTCGCTGAGCGCAGGTCGGTGGAGTATCCAAACATCTCTGAAAGCGGCACATCCGCCTTGATCAACTTTCCGGTAGGGTCTTCATCCATGCCGAGGATGATGCCGCGCCGGCGGTTGAGGTCTCCCACAACATCGCCCATGTAGTCTTCCGGTGTCACCACCTCGACGCTCATGATGGGTTCGAGCAATACTGGTCGCGCCTTCAGGGCCGCTTCCTTCATCGCCATGGAACCGGCAATCTTGAAGGCCATTTCTGACGAGTCTACTTCGTGGAATGAACCGTCGAACAGCGTCGCCTTGACGCCAATCAGCGGGAAGCCCGCGAGAACGCCGTTTTCGAGCTGTTCGCGAATTCCCTTGTCGACTGCAGGGATGTATTCACGCGGCACGGTTCCACCGACGATGGCGTCGACGAATTCGTACGCCGCTTCACCTTCTTCATCGACATGCGGCTCGACGGTGATCCAGACATGTCCATACTGGCCACGACCACCCGACTGGCGAACGAATTTGCCTTCCTGCTCAACTTTGGCACGGATGGTTTCGCGATAGGCCACCTGGGGCTTGCCAATGTTGGCTTCGACACCAAACTCGCGGCGCATGCGATCAACAATGATATCGAGGTGCAGTTCGCCCATGCCGGAGATGATGGTCTGCCCGGACTCCTGGTCGGTGTGCACACGAAACGAAGGGTCTTCCTGGGCGAGCTTGCCGAGCGCGACGCCCATTTTTTCCTGATCCGCAGTGGATTTCGGTTCGACAGCAACCGAGATCACCGGCTCAGGGAATTCCATCCTTTCGAGCTGGATGATGTTGTCCATGGCACAGAGCGTGTCGCCCGTGGTCATGTCCTTGAGGCCGATCGCAGCAGCAATGTCGCCTGCCCTTACCTCTTTGATCTCATCCCGCTGGTTGGCGTGCATCTGCACCATACGGCCGACACGCTCACGTTTGCTCTTGGTGGAGTTGTAGACCTGGTCGCCAGAGTTGAGCACGCCGGAGTACACGCGGAAGAAGGTTAGGGAGCCCACGTAGGGATCCGTTGCAATCTTGAATGCGAGTGCCGCAAACGGCTCATCGTCACTGACGCGTCGCTCGGCGTGTGTTCCGTTCTCGAGTTCACCTTCAATCGCCTTCACTTCCGTCGGTGAGGGCAGATACTCGACGACCGCATCCAGCATCGCCTGCACGCCTTTGTTCTTGAACGCAGAGCCACACAGCGCCGGTACAATTTCGCCACGCAGAGTGCGCGCACGAATGGCCGCCTTGATTTCGCCCTCGGAAAGTTCGTTGCCCTCGAGGTATTTCTCCATCAGCGCATCATCGGCTTCGGCGGCGGCTTCGACGAGCTTCTCCCGCCACTCGTTCGCCAAGTCCTGATAATCGGCCGGGATTTCGGCGTATTTGAAGGTCAGACCTTCGTCTTCCTCGTTCCAGAAGATCGCCTGCATCTTCACTAGGTCGATAACACCCTTGAAGCGCTCTTCCTCTCCCAACGACAGTTGCAAGGGGACCGGTACGGAGCCGAGACGTGAACGAATCTGGTCAACCACACGCAGGTAGTTGGCGCCTTGCCGGTCCATCTTGTTGACGAAGACCAGCCGCGGAACGCTGTATTTGTTGGCCTGACGCCACACGGTTTCCGATTGCGGCTGTACGCCAGAGGTACCGCAGAACACTACCACCGCGCCGTCGAGTACCCGCAGCGATCGTTCCACTTCGATGGTGAAGTCGACGTGTCCGGGTGTGTCGATGATGTTGATGCGGTGTTCATCGAACTGGCCGCTCATGCCTTTCCAGAAGCAGGTCGTGGCGGCAGAGGTGATGGTGATACCCCGCTCCTGTTCCTGTTCCATCCAGTCCATTGTCGCAGCGCCGTCATGCACTTCACCGATCTTGTGCAGGCGCCCGGTGTAGAAAAGAACCCGTTCGGATGTCGTAGTTTTGCCCGCGTCCACGTGGGCCACGATGCCAATGTTCCTGTAACGCGCCAAAGGCGTTTTTCGAGCCATGGTGCTCTCCTCGGACTAACTGATGATGGTGCAGGCGACGTTCGTCGGCGGTCAGAGCGCTGACTAGCGCTCAGTTCCGCTCAATACCGATAGTGCGAGAACATCTTGTTGGCTTCGGCCATGCGGTGCGTGTCTTCACGCTTGCGCACTGCCGTACCGCGACCCTCGGCCGCATCCTGCAATTCGCCCGCAAGGCGGGCAGCCATCGACTTCTCGCCACGCTTGCGGGCACTGTCGACGATCCAGCGCATGGCCAGTGCCTGACGCCGGCTGGCCCGGACTTCAACCGGAACCTGGTAGGTAGCGCCGCCAACCCGGCGGGACTTCACTTCCACATAAGGCGCGACACTCTCGAGTGCACGCTCGAAGATCTCCACGGCGTTGGTGCGGTTGCCGCGCTCTTCGATCCGCGTCAGCGCTCCGTAGACGATGCGTTCAGCCACCGCTTTCTTGCCACTGACCATGACGTGGTTGATGAATTTGGCAACGGTCTGATTGTGGTACTTCGGATCGGGCAGGATTTCCCGTTTCGCGACAACACGTCTTCTTGGCATTTACTGCTCCCCGCTTCAGGTCTTTACCCGGCAAAAAGCCGGACCTTACTGGAGTTGATGGATTTCGGTTTCTGGTCTTACACCCCGGCAACTGTTCCGGGGTCTCGGTTGCCTTACTTGGGCCGCTTGGCTCCGTATTTCGATCGCCCCTGACGGCGTGACGTCACCCCGGAGGTGTCGAGCGTGCCGCGGATGGTGTGGTAACGCACACCCGGGAGGTCCTTGACGCGACCACCCCGGATCAGCACGACCGAGTGCTCCTGCAGGTTATGACCTTCCCCACCGATGTAGGAGGTGACTTCATAACCATTGGTCAGCCTGACCCGGCATACCTTGCGAAGCGCCGAGTTCGGCTTCTTCGGCGTGGTGGTATACACCCGGGTGCACACGCCGCGTTTCTGTGGACACCCCTGCAGGGCAGGAACGATGTTCTTGGTCACTTTCTGTTTGCGCGGCTTGCGTACAAGCTGGCTGATGGTCGCCATAGTTCCTGTTCTCTTTAGATGACCCGTCCAGATGATTCGTGTGCATCCGGGCAAATTGGCCCGGATATTCGATCTTCTGGCGGCGTCCACCAGCTTTCGCCCGGTGAACTTCCCTATTTCTCGCCTTCTGGTTTCCACGCCCCTTTCCGGGGGCGCGCATTCTACTGGTTGCGTTTTGACTGGTGCAACCACGGCGTATCCTCGGCGACCGGCTGCACCAGCAAAACTGCCCGCAGATCAGCCCGCGGAATTGAGCTCCTCGCGCAGCGCCTGCTCGATCTCGTCCGCAGTGACCTGGTGTTCGCGACCGCGACCGGCGATTTCTTCCTCGCGACGGCGACGGCGCTCGCTGTGGTAGGTCAACCCGGTTCCCGCCGGAATCAGCCGGCCAACAACGACGTTTTCCTTCAGGCCGCGGAGGAAATCTTCCTTGCCGGTTACCGCTGCTTCGGTGAGCACACGCGTGGTTTCCTGGAAGGAGGCCGCCGAAATGAACGACTCCGTTGCCAGGGATGCCTTGGTGATACCGAGCAGGACTCGCTGGAACTTCGCCGACAACTTGTTCTCTGTGCCGAGACCCTGATTGATCTCCCGAACCTGCGAGTACTCCAGCTGTTCACCACGAATCAGCCCGCTCTCACCCGGATCCTCGATTTCAACCTTGCGCAGCATCTGCCGGACGATGACTTCGATGTGCTTGTCGTTGATCTTCACGCCCTGGAGACGATAGACCTCCTGGATCTCGCCGATGATGTACCGGGCAAGCTCCTCAACGCCCTTCAGGCGGACGATGTCATGCGGGTTCGGCGGGCCGTCGGAAACAGTCTCGCCACGTTCAACATGTTCGCCTTCGTAGACGCCGATGTTGCGCCACTTCGGAATCAGCGTTTCGACGGCATCGCCTTCCGCCGGGGTGATGATCAGGCGACGTTTGCCCTTGGTTTCCTTGCCGAAACTGATCGTGCCGCTTTCTTCGGCGAGGATCGCCGGTTCTTTCGGTTTGCGTGCCTCAAAGAGATCCGCAACCCGTGGCAGACCCCCGGTGATGTCGCGGTTCTTCGAACCCTGCTGCGGAATGCGGGCGATGATGTCACCCACACCGACCTGGTCACCGTTCTCCAGGCTGAGAATGGCGTCGTTGGGCAGCAGGTAATGAGCTGGGATCTCTGTACCGGGCAGCATGACGGACTTGCTTGACGTATCGATCAGCCGCACCGCAGGTCGCAGGTCCTTGCCGGCGCTGGGACGGTCTTTTGGGTCCATGACGTTAATGTTGGTGAGACCCGTCAGTTCGTCCGTTTGGCGATTGACGGACAGACCTTCTTCCATGTCATCAAGGATTACGAGACCTTCCACTTCCGTGACGATTGGGTGGGTGTGCGGGTCCCACTGCGCGATCACTTGTCCGGCTGCGACTTTCTGGTGGTCGCCCACGGAGATGACCGCGCCATAGGGGAGACGATATCGCTCGCGCTCACGGCCGACTTCATCGGCGACAGCGATTTCGCCCGAACGGGATACCGCTACCAGCTCACCGCTTGGCCGCTGCACCGTCTTCAGATTGTGCAAACGAACGGTACCGCCATGCTTGACCTGAATGTTATCGACGGCAGTTGCCCTCGAAGCCGCACCACCGATGTGGAAGGTGCGCATCGTGAGCTGCGTACCTGGCTCGCCGATGGACTGAGCTGCGATAACACCAACGGCTTCGCCGACGTTGACGAGATGCCCGCGCGCCAGATCACGTCCGTAACAGGTGCTGCAAACCCCGAACTGCGTATCGCAGGTGATCGCAGAGCGGACCATGATCTCATCGACACCGAGCGCATCGAGGCGATCCACCATGGATTCATCGAGCATCGTGCCGCGTTCGATGACGACGGTCTTGCCATCCGCCGCAAACACATCCTGGGCGACCACGCGACCCAAGACACGATCCTTCAACGGTTCGACAACATCACCGCCTTCAATGATGGCGCTGATCGTCAGTCCCGCCTGGGTGCCACAGTCGTGCTCAGTGATCACCACGTCCTGCGCCACATCGACCAGACGTCGGGTCAGATAACCCGAGTTTGCGGTCTTGAGTGCGGTATCCGCGAGACCTTTACGTGCGCCGTGCGTCGAGATGAAGTACTCGTTGACGTTCAGTCCTTCGCGGAAGTTCGCGGTGATGGCGTTCTCGATGATGCTGCCATCGGGACGTGTCATCAGCCCGCGCATACCCGCAAGCTGGCGAATCTGCGCCGGTGAACCGCGAGCACCCGAATCGGCGTAGATGTAGACGCTGTTGAACGACGCCTGTTCGATCTCTTCGCCCTTTGTGTTGCGCGATCTTTCCTTGGAAATGCCATCCATCATCGAGCGCGCAACGAGGTCATTGGCGCGTGACCAGATGTCGACGACCTTATTGTACTTCTCACCCTGAGTGACGAGGCCCGATGCGTACTGGGCTTCGATCTCAGCCACTTCGCGCTTGGCTTCGCCGATGATCTCGCCTTTGTCAGAGGGGATAACGAAGTCATCAACACCGATGGACGCACCCGACGATGTCGAATACGCAAAACCGGTATACATCAGCTGGTCGGCGAAAATGACGGTGTCCTTGAGACCAACGTTGCGATAACACTCGTTGATCAGGCGGCTTATGGACTTCTTATCCATCACCTTGTTAACGAGATCAAACGGCAGCGCCCGCGGCAGGATTTCATAGAACAGCGCGCGGCCAACGGTGGTGTCATAGACCTTGTAGCGTGGTCTTACCCGTCCGTCTTCACCGGTGATCTGCTCGGTCATCCGTACTTTCACGCGTGCGTGCAGGTCAACTTCGTCGCACTGATAGGCGCGATGCGCCTCGGATACGTCAGCGAACATGCGACCTTCGCCTTTCGCACCAATTCGCTCCCGGGTCATGTAGTACACGCCGAGTACGACGTCCTGCGACGGAACGATGATTGGTTCACCACTCGCCGGCGACAGGATGTTGTTGGTCGACATCATGAGCGCCCGGGCTTCGAGCTGAGCTTCGAGAGTCAGCGGTACATGCACCGCCATCTGGTCGCCGTCGAAGTCTGCGTTGTAGGCGGTGCACACCAGCGGATGCAGCTGGATGGCCTTGCCTTCAATCAGCACCGGCTCAAATGCCTGAATACCGAGTCGATGCAGCGTCGGCGCGCGGTTAAGCAATACGGGGTGTTCGCGGATCACTTCCGCCAGGATGTCCCAGACTTCAGCCGTTTCCCGCTCAACCATTTTCTTGGCAGCCTTGATGGTCGTCGCGAGGCCGCGTGTTTCAAGCTTGCCGAAGATGAAGGGCTTGAACAGCTCGAGCGCCATCTTCTTGGGCAGCCCGCACTGATGCAGCTTGAGCGTCGGGCCGACGACGATCACAGAGCGACCGGAATAGTCGACCCGTTTGCCTAGCAGGTTCTGGCGGAACCGGCCCTGCTTGCCTTTGATCATGTCAGCAAGTGATTTCAGCGGGCGCTTATTCGAACCGGTGATCGCACGTCCACGGCGACCATTATCGAGCAGCGCGTCCACCGCTTCCTGCAGCATGCGCTTTTCGTTGCGTACGATGATGTCGGGGGCAGCGAGATCGAGCAGCCGCTTAAGACGGTTGTTACGGTTGATTACGCGGCGATAAAGGTCATTCAGATCGGAGGTCGCAAAGCGGCCACCATCGAGCGGCACCAGTGGACGCAGATCCGGCGGCAGCACCGGCAACACATCCATAATCATCCATTCCGGCTTGTTGCCGGAACGCTGGAAGGCCTCCATCAGCTTCAGCCGTTTGGAGAGCTTCTTGATCTTGGTTTCTGAATTGGTGGCGGGAATCTCTTCGCGCAGCCGCAGGATTTCCGCATCGACGTCTAGCGCTTTTAGAAGTTCCTGAATCGCTTCTGCGCCCATACGCGCATCGAACTCGTCGCCATACTCTTCGAGCTTGGTGTAGTACTCCTCATCCGTCATCAGTTGTCCGAGCTCAAGGTCGGTGAGGCCCGGATCGATCACGACATAGGATTCAAAGTACAGGACTCGTTCGATATCCCGGAGCGTCATGTCGAGCAGCAGACCGATTCGGCTCGGCAGCGACTTCAGGAACCAGATGTGGGCCACTGGGCTCGCAAGTTCGATGTGCCCCATCCGCTCCCGGCGGACTTTGGTCAGCGTGACTTCAACGCCGCACTTTTCGCAGATCACACCGCGGTGCTTAAGGCGCTTGTACTTGCCGCACAAGCACTCGTAGTCCTTGATGGGTCCGAAAATCCGCGCGCAGAACAACCCATCACGCTCCGGTTTGAACGTCCGATAGTTGATGGTCTCCGGCTTCTTGACCTCGCCGTAGGACCATGAGCGGATCATGTCCGGCGAGGAGAGACCGATGCGCAGCGAATCGAAGTCATCGACGCTGCCTTGAGCTTTGAGCAAATTCAAAAGGTCTTTCACGTAGGTGCTCCTTATTCCGTCTCAAGCTCGATGTTGATGCCAAGCGACCGGATTTCCTTCACAAGTACGTTGAAGGATTCAGGCATGCCCGGTTCCATACGGAAATCACCATCAACGATGTTCTTGTACATCTTGGTGCGCCCGCTGACATCGTCAGATTTGACGGTCAGCATCTCCTGCAGGGTATACGCCGCCCCGTAGGCTTCCAGTGCCCACACCTCCATCTCGCCGAAGCGCTGGCCTCCAAACTGGGCTTTGCCGCCGAGCGGTTGCTGGGTGACGAGGCTGTAGGAGCCGGTTGAACGTGCGTGCATCTTGTCATCAACCAGATGGTTGAGTTTTAGCATGTACATGTAGCCGACGGTCACCGGACGATCAAACTTCTCACCGGTACGTCCGTCGTATAGCGTCGTTTGACCGGAGGCCGGCAAGCCTGCCAGTTCCAGCATCCGTTTGATTTCGTCTTCACTCGCACCGTCGAATGCAGGTGTCGAGATCGGCAAGCCCGCCTTGAGGTTGGTGGACAGTTCGAGGATCTCGCCATCCGTCAGGCTGTTGAGGTCGACCTTACGCTCGCCGGCGCCGTTGTAGGCCTTGTCGAGGAAATCACGCAGACGTTCGATCTGCTCTTTTGCTTCGAGCATGCGTCCGATGCGTTCGCCGATGCCCTTCACCGCCCAACCCAGGTGCGCTTCGAGAACCTGGCCAACGTTCATCCGGCTAGGTACACCGAGTGGATTGAGCACGATGTCCACAGGCTGACCATTTTCATCGTATGGCATGTCTTCGATCGGCATGATCACCGAGATGACGCCCTTGTTGCCGTGCCGCCCGGCCATCTTGTCACCAGGCTGGATGCGACGCTTGATGGCGAGGTAAACCTTGACGATCTTCAGGACGCCAGGAGCCAGATCGTCACCACTTTCCAGTTTGACTTTCTGGTCCTTAAAAATGGCTTCCTGCTCTTCCTTCTTCGCTTTCAGCTGCTGTTCTGCAGCATCCAGCTGGTTGTTCAGAGCATCGTCAGCCATGCGAATCCGGAACCACTCTTCGGCAGGCAGACCTGCGAGGTAGGCTTCTTCGATCACAGTACCACGAGCCAGCGTCGGCGCGCTTGCTGATTTGTTACCAAGCAGGGCGCGGCGCAGGCGTTCAAACGTATCGATCTCAACGATGCGATATTCGTCTGCCAGGTCCTTTCGAACCTTCGCGAGCTGCTGCTGTTCGATGTCCTTGGCGCGTTGGTCCTTTTCCACACCATCACGTGTGAAAACCTGAACGTCGATGACGGTGCCCTTGACGCTGGTCGGAACCCTGAGGCTCGTGTCCTTAACATCAGACGCCTTCTCGCCAAAGATTGCGCGAAGCAGCTTTTCTTCAGGCGTCAGCTGGGTTTCCCCTTTGGGTGTGACCTTGCCAACGAGGATGTCACCGGCCTGGACTTCCGCGCCGATGTAGACGATGCCGGATTCGTCCAGCTTCGAAAGCGCACCTTCACCCACGTTGGGGATGTCACAGGTGATTTCTTCAGGACCCAGCCGACCATCACGCGCCACACAGGTGAGTTCCTGGATGTGGATACTCGTGAATCGATCCTCCTGCACCACACGTTCGGATACGAGGATCGAGTCTTCGTAGTTGTAGCCGTTCCACGGCATGAACGCGATGCGCATGTTCTGGCCGAGTGCCAGTTCGCCCTTGTCCACTGACGGACCATCGGCAAGCACGTCGCCTCGGGCAATGAGGTCACCCGGCTTCACCAGCGGTCGCTGGTTAATACAGGTGTTCTGGTTCGAGCGGATGAACTTCGTGAGGTTGTAGATATCCACGCCAGCCCCTTCGGCCGTCGTTTCGGCATCAGCCACCCGCACCACGATGCGGCCGGCGTCAACGCTGTCGACAACGCCGCCACGCAGGGCAATGGCACAAACACCGGAATCGCGGGCAACCGCACGCTCAAGACCCGTTCCGACCAGTGGCTTTTCGGCACGCAGCGTCGGCACGGCTTGTCGCTGCATGTTGCTGCCCATGAGCGCGCGGTTCGCATCATCGTGCTCAAGGAACGGAATAAGCGCGGCTGCCACAGAAACGA
>VGVE01000122.1 GCA_016874135.1 Gammaproteobacteria bacterium
GTATCCACGTCGAAGTCCGCTTCAGCAACCACGATACGCACAGGCACCTTCATCCCCCCGTGACCGGTGGCAAAAACGCCACCTCATCATCCTGCGCGAACCGTGTCGACCCATCCCACAACGTCTGGTTCACCGCGATGCGGACGTTTTCCGCGAACAGCCGCTCCAGTATCGACCTGTCGACCTGAGCGGAGAGCGCCTCCCGCAACGCCGCCAACGTTCCGGTTTCCAGGGTGAGTGTCATGCCGCCCTTACCAACGGCTTCGCGCAGCCGCGCGAGAAAGCGGATCTGTACGGAGATCATCAAGGGGCCTCGAACGTCCCGGTCTTGCCACCGGATTTGTGTACGAGCCGGGTGTCGGCGATCACCATGCCACGGTCCATCGCCTTGCACATATCGTAGAGCGTTAACGCCGCTACGGTTACAGCGGTCAGTGCTTCCATCTCGACGCCGGTCTGCCCGGTTAGACGACACTCCGCGGTAACGATCACCTGGTCAGGATGAACCACCTCGAAGTCCACGGAGACCTTGGACAGCAGCAGCGCATGACAGAGCGGGATCAACTCGCTGCAGCGCTTTGCTGCCTGAATCCCGGCGATACGTGCTGTAGCAAAAACTTCACCCTTGTGAATCCGGTTGGCAACGATCGCCTCGAGCGTGGCGGGCTGCATGCGCACCACTGAACGCGCCACGGCCACCCGGGCAGTGTTCTCCTTGGCCGAGACGTCTACCATGTTGGCCTGGCCACGTTCATCGATATGGGTGAGTTCTGTCATGCCGGGATTGTAACCGCGTGAACGGGATGGCAGCGAACCGCTGGTAGAATTCCCGACGAACCTTGTTTCTGTATACCCAGGACATAAGGAAACAACCGTGAAATTTGGTCTCAGCCTCTTTGTGACGGATCAGTCGGCGCGCCCGGATGAAGTCGCTGCCGCTGTGGAAGCGGCCGGTTTTGAATCGTTCTGGGTTTCCGAGCACTCGCACATTCCCACCGCCACGGAATGGCCGTTTGGTGGCCAGGTCCCGCGCGACTACTCCAGCATGCTCGATCCCTTCATTGCGCTCACCGCCGCGGCGATGGCAACCCGGTCCATCCGGCTGGGCACTGCAATTTGCCTCATCACGCAGCGGGATCCAGTGAACTGCGCCAAATCGGTCGCAAGCCTTGACCTGCTCTCCAACGGGCGTTTCGAACTTGGCATCGGTGCCGGCTGGAACGAGGCAGAGCTTCGCAACCACCGCACCGCACCCGAGACCCGGTTTCGCCTCATGCGGGAGCGCGTCGAAGCCATGCGCGCACTCTGGACCCATGATGTCGCCGAGTACCACGGTCGTCTGGTCGATATCAGCCCATCGTGGCAATGGCCCAAGCCGGTGCAGAAAAACGGCCCACCGGTACATGTGGCAGGGGGTGGTCCCAACGTCCTGCAGCGTGTCGTGGACTACGGAGATGGCTGGATGCCCTCAGTCGTTCCTGCAGAAGTGCCTGGAATGAAGGGTCGGGTAACACCCTTGAGCGAGCTCAAAACGATGGTTCCCGCGCTCCGCGCGCTCGCCGAAAAGCAGGGTAAAGCTTCGCCCCAAATCGTGATCACGGGTCTGACACTCGACGCCGACGTTTATCGAGCGCTGCTGAATCTCGGAGCTGATCGAATGATTCTGCGCCTGCCACCGGCAACCATGCGTGAAATCAGCACGACCATTGAAGTCCACGCCGCCGCCATTCGAGCCGTGGGTGGCAGCCTGGACGGTACGGGCTGAACGAGGTTGCCGATGCAAGCGACACCATTTCACCCTACCCTCTCCGACGAGTCGCTTACGCTGCTTCGGGAACGACTGAAGGCCACCCGCTGGCCTGCGGTCATCGGTGCGGACGACTGGATCTATGGCGTGCCGCAGCACTTCATGCGTGACATGCGCGACTGGTGGCTCGAAGAATGGGACTGGAATACCGTCGCCGCAGACATTCGTCGTTATCCCCACTATCGGGTCGATATCGAAGGCATCCCGATCCACTTCATACATGCCAAGGCCCGGCGAGGCGCAGGCATTCCCCTGATTCTGACCCATGGCTGGCCGTGGACATTCCGGGACTTCAAGGATGTGATCGAGCCTCTGCTCAACCCGTCTGACCCCACCCAGCCCGCATTCGATGTGGTGATTCCTTCGCTTCCCGGTTTCGGCTTTTCCCTGCCGTTGAATACCTCAGGCGTCGACGTCGCCCGTATCGCCGCGCTTTGGGTCACCCTGATGACCCGCGTACTGGGATACCCGCGCTTCGCCGCCCACGGTGGAGACTGGGGCGCATTGATCACCGCACATCTCGCGCACGCGCATGCGGAGCATCTCATCGGCGCTCACATGGGGCTGACGCTCATTCCAGGTGTCAACCGCGATGCTGCCACCTTTGCAGAGGATGAACGTTGGATGCAGGCACGCAACGCCGAATCACTGCCCACCATCCAGTCCCATGTGGCAGTTCACCGCCTGGACCCGCAAACCCTCGCCTACGGCCTTATGGATTCACCCATCGCCACGGCCGCCTGGATCTGGGAACGACGGCGCAACTGGAGCGACTGCAACGGCGAGGTTGAATCTGCGTTCAGCCGCGAACACCTATGCACCACGGCGGCACTGTACTGGTGCACGGGCGCCATCACGTCGTCGCTGCGAATCTACTTCGAACACTTCAACAAACCCTGGCCGCTCGCACACGACCGGGGTCCGCGTCTCGAGGCACCTTGTGCGTTCGCCGTGTTTCCGAAAGATGTCGTCCATATGCCACGTGCCACCCTCGCGGAACACGCGAACCTCAAGCGGTATACGCGCATGGCGCGCGGTGGCCACTTTGGTGCAGCCGAAGCACCGGACCTTCTGGTGGACGATCTGCGGGCTTTCTTCGGTTCGGACCTCTAAAATCCCGTCCATGCGGAGTACCCCAACCCCACCCACACGGGATAAGAGCGTCGTCGTCGGCATGTCCGGCGGCGTCGATTCGGCTGTATCTGCTGCACTGCTGCAACAACAGGGTTGGCAGGTACTCGGCCTCTTCATGAAGAACTGGGACGAGGACGACGGCACGGAATACTGCACCGCTCAGCAGGATCTCGCCGATGCACAGGCGGTGTGTGATCTGCTCGGAATCGAACTGCACACCGCCAATTTTGCGGCTGAATACTGGGACAACGTGTTCGAAGCGTTTCTCGCGGCTTATAAAGAAAACCTCACGCCCAACCCTGACGTGCTGTGCAACCGCGAAATCAAGTTCCATCAGTTCAGGCGTTACGCGCGCTCCCTGGGCGCCTCACACATCGCTACAGGTCACTACGCGCGTGTTGATCACAGCGGTGATCGCCCGCGCCTTTTGAAGGGTCTCGATCCTGCCAAGGATCAGAGCTATTTCCTGCAGGCGCTCGAAGCCAGGCAGCTTGAAGGTGTTGTTTTTCCCGTCGGCGAACTGCACAAATCCGACGTTCGGGAAATCGCACGAACGCTGCGCCTCCCCAATCGTGAGAAAAAGGACTCTACGGGTATCTGCTTTATTGGTGAACGCCGGTTTGCTGATTTCCTCGCACGCTACGTCGACGGCCGGCCTGGTCCTATTGCGGACACCGAAGGGCGGATGCGCGGTGAACACCGGGGGCTTGCGTACTACACCATCGGCCAGCGTCAGGGCCTCGGTATCGGCGGACAGGCGGATATCGGGGAAGCACCGTGGTATGTCGTCGGCAAGGAATCCGCCAGCAATACGCTTATCGTTTCCTGGCACCCTGAGGACCTTCTCGGAAACTGGCTGCACGCCCGCAGCGAGAGCTGGCTTGTCGAACCACCGACTCTGCCCTTCGGCTGTCACGTCAAGATTCGTTATCGCCAGTCTGATCAGGCCGCCCGGGTCAGTGCCCGGGCTGATGGCGGGTTGCTGGTCCGGTTCGATTGCCCTCAGCGCGCCATCACGCCCGGCCAATATGTCTGTTTTTATCAGGGTGAACAGGTACTCGGTGGCGCTGTCATCCAGCACGGAGGTCGTGCATGACCACGCCACCGGATGAATCATCCCTCAACCGGATCCAGCTGCGGGCACTGGCCTTCAGCGGTGTCTGTCACGCTGCGGCGACGGTGTCGGCCATCGCCAATGGACGCTTGTCCGACCCTCCTGACTTTCTCATCGGCGCGATCTTCACCCAGGAACTCGCCGACATCGGCGATGTTTTCCGGCCACTAGAGAATTTTCGCCCGGCAATGGGTACAGCGGCAGATCTTCTCTCTAGCAAGCTTCGCTCGCCTGAACAAGCGCGTTACGTCGCGCAACTGCTCAAGCTGGCGACGCTCCTGCGGCGCGACCGCGCCATGGTGGAAAAGCTGCGTAACCTGCTCGATGCCTCAGCAACGAACAGCCCGGAAGATCGGGTCCGCATCTCGGCTGACATCTATCGCGACACCATCAGCAAACTCGGCCAGCGAATCCAGGTCACCGGATCACCGGACGTACTGCAACACACGACCAGCGCCGAACGCATACGTTGCAGCCTGCTCGCCGGAATACGGTTTGCGTGGATGTGGCAGCAGCTGGGTGGAAAGCAGTGGCACCTGCTCCTCCAGCGCGGACCCATGCTGAAGGTACTCGGTGAACTCAGTGTTGCCTGAAGTTATATTTTTCAGGCCGCGATCCGGAGCCTGTCCACGTCTTTTCCGCCGGCCCAACAGGAGTGAGTCCGCATGACGGATGCTACCCCCCATCTCGCTGCGATAACCGCCATCGATGGTCGTTATCGCAGCCGTGTTGAAGACCTGGCCTGGCTCGTGAGCGAACAAGCCTTGCACCGCTTCCGGGTCAAAGTTGAATGCGAGTGGTTCCTGCACCTCGCAGGCAGCCCCGCAATCCCCGAACTGCCAACACCCTCAAGTGCAGACGCCGACGCATTGCGTAACGTCTGGCGCAACTTCAATACGCTGGATGCTAACGCCATCACCGTACTCGAGCGGACAACCAATCACGACGTGAAGGCCGTGGAGTATTTTGTGAAAGACCGGCTGCGCCAGTTGCCGGCCATGGCCCCACACGCGGAGTTCGTACACTTCGCCTGTACTTCGGAAGACATCAACAATCTCGCCTACGCGCTGATGCTGTATCGGAGTCGTGCCGAAGTGCTGCTGCCGCGCATGCAGGCAGTGATTGATGCGATTTCCCGACTGGCGATCGAACATGCAGACCAGCCCATGTTGTCCCGGACCCACGGACAACCCGCTTCGCCGACAACACTAGGCAAGGAAATGCGCAACTTCGCCGCGCGGCTCGCACGTCAACGCGACAGTCTCGCCGCCGTGCCTGTGCTAGGAAAGATGAATGGTGCCGTGGGTAACTTCAACGCTCACAGCGTGGCCTACTCCAAGGCGGACTGGCCCGCAATCGGCCGGTCATTCGTGCAGAGCCTCGGTCTCGAGTGGAATCCGCTGACCACACAGATCGAACCACACGACTGGATTGCCGAGTACTTCCACGCACTGTCCCGGTTCAACCAGATTCTGCTCGGCTTTGACCGCGACATCTGGAGCTACATCGCCATAGAGTATTTCCGTCAGGCGAAAGTCGAGGGCGAAACCGGCTCATCGACGATGCCGCACAAGGTCAATCCCATCGACTTCGAAAACTCCGAAGGCAACCTGGGTATTGCCAACGCCCTCGCCGGTCATCTCGCCGAAAAACTGCAGGTGTCGCGCTGGCAGCGCGATCTTTCTGATTCAACAGTACTGCGAACAATCGGCGCGGTACTTGGCCACTCCAGCATCGCCTGGCAGGCAACGCTCAAGGGGATGACCAAACTGCGGGCCAACCCGGCGGCCATGCAAGCCGATCTCGATCACGCCTGGGAAGTACTCGGCGAAGCCGTACAAACCGTGATGCGCAAACACGGCATGGCTGAACCCTATGAGCAGCTCAAGGCAGCAACCCGTGGCCAACGACTCGATGCAACCACGTTCCCGATCATTCTTGATGCGCTCAAGCTGCCACCCACCGCCCGGGCTGAACTCGCCTCACTGCGGCCCGAGACCTATATCGGACTTGCCGCCGACCTCGCCAGGTCGCCACGCTGATGGAAGCGCATGTGGTCGAGATCGCCTGGGAGAGTTACCAGGAGCGCCTGCGCCGCATTCGCAAGGTTGTATTCATCGAGGAGCAGAACGTCCCGGAAACCCTCGAGTGGGATGGCCTCGATGACGACGCCAGTCACTTTCTTGCACTCGAAAGCGCCGATCGGAACGTTGGCTGTGCGCGCCTGCTGCCTACGGGATAGATCGGCCGTATGGCCGTTCTCTAAACCGAGCGCAACAAGGGTATAGGTGAACGACTACTGGGTGCTGCGATCGCCAAGGCTGAAACCCTCAGCTTCAACGAAGTGTTTCTGCATGCGCAGACCCACGCCATCGGTTTCTACGAACGCAGTGGATTCATGATCACAGGCGAACCGTACACCGAGGCAGGCATTCCCCATCGCAACATGACACGGCTTCTCGCCATCGTACCGACGGCTGCGTTGCGTGAGTCCGCCCGTGGCAACACCATAATGACCACACCTGCCGCGGAGCTTGTCCGTTCAGCACGCATCACTCTGTTCAGGCGTGAAGGTCTGGCGCGCGATGCGCTTGCCGCTGGTATCGCCGAAGCGCGGCGCGAACTCATCATCTACAGCCACTTACTGGATGCGTCGTACTTCGATAACGAACAGATCGGATCGGCGATCTCCGCCTTCGCGCGCCGTGCGCCGGCAACCCGGGTGCGCAACCTGATCCATTCGAGCCAACTGATGGTCAGCCGGGTACACCGCCTACTGGAACTGGCGCGTCGCGTGTCGAGCAAGGTGGCGATCAGACTGATCGACCCGGATTTCGAAACGCCGGACAGCTGTTTCGTGTCGTGGGACCAAACCGGGTTTTGGCGTCTGCCAGACCATCGTGAACCGGAAGGTTCACTGCACGCGGATGAGCCAGTGCCGGCGCGACGGCTCTTTCAGGAGTTTGAGCTGCTCTGGCAACACGGCAGACCAGACCCCGAGCTGCGTGAGTTGCGGCTCTAGGGGTGCCCTGAACAATGTCTATTTGCGCCATCACTTCGTTGGAGCGCGCTACGAAAAATCGTGAACTTACAGCATGTTCACGATTTCTCTCCAAGCACTCCGCCTCGTCCTGACGCAAATATCTACTTGTTCAGAGTATCCCTAGCCGTGTGAGGCGGCTTTGATCTCTGGATTCTCATTCTGGTAACGGATCGAATCCGGCGCGGTAGCGCCGCCGGTCATGACAAACGTCATCGCCTGCTCCATGGTCCAGTCGGTATGCACCACGTCTTCGATCGGCACGATTTCGATGTAACCTGAGGTCGGGTTAGGCGCAGTTGGCACGTAAACTGCGGCGAGTTCGCGGCCGGTAACCGTATCCTTCATCACGGTCGTCAGAAATCCCACAGCTTTCATCGACCGCGTCGGAAACGCGATCAGCACCACCCGCTGACCCTTGGTGGGGGGCGCGGTAATACTCTGCACAAACCGCTTGGTTCCTCCATAGATCGTCTGCACGAGCGGCAGTCGAGCAAGTAACGACTCAAAAAATGAAACGAGCCGCTTGCCAAGCACAAACGAGGTGAACACGCCGATCCCGTAAACCAGCGCAAGGGTGATAAGTACCGCAACCAGTGTGTGCAGGTTGCCATCCCGCAGCCACGCCGCGGATTGAGGTGCAAATGGCGCAACCAGCGAGGAAAGTGTGTTCAGCAGCGGATCGCCCACACCGGCGAGCAGTCCAACCAGAAACTGAAACACGAGCCAGGTGACCCATAGCGGTGCAACGGTAAGAAAGCCCACCGCAAGGTAGCGGCCAAAATGGGAGGCCCGGTCAGGTTTAGTCTGTGTTGGCTTGGACTCTGTTGTTCCCGTATCCATTGACGATGACACCGCTCTTTCGCAACTGGCGCGCGCATTGTGCCCAAATCGGTTCGCCGCTGCCGGTTTGATCCTGACAACAAGACGCCCGAAGTGGCGGGCCTGTGGCAGAATCGCGTCCATTCCGCGCTCATCCGTTGAACGCTCACCGAACAGGATTGCGCTGCATCCCTTTCCAGCATCTGGCCTACGGAGTAACCCATGCACATCGGCCTTTTCGGCATCAATACCGGCGCATGCGCCAATCCCGCCACGGCAGCAGCCGTCGCCAAAGCCGCTGAAGCGGCCGGATTCGAGTCACTCTGGACCGGCGAACATGTGGTCCTGCCAGATCCACGACAGGCTCCGTCACCCGCGGCACCGGAAACCCCCATGTTGCATCCGCCCGCACTGCTCGCCTTCCTCGCCGGGCAGACCCGCACCATCAAGCTCGCCACAGGCATCACCCTTGTTGCCCAGCGCAATCCGGTGGTACTGGCGAAAGAGATCGGCAGTCTCGATGTGCTCTGCGGTGGGCGACTGCTCTTCGGCATTGGCGCCGGATATCTGCATCAGGAATTTGACGCGCTGGGTGTAGACTTCGCGACACGAGGGGCACGCACCGATGAATACATCGACGCCATGCGTGAACTGTGGCGTGCGCCAAAACCTGCATTCAATGGTCGCTTTGTTCACTTCGGTGGGATCAATGCCCAACCTCGTCCCGTGCAGGCGGGTGGTCCACCGGTGATCGTCGGCGGCACCAGCCCGGGTGCACTCAAACGCGTCGTACAACGTGGCCAGGGCTGGTACGGGTTCGCCCTTGATGTCGCCACCAGCGGCAAGGTCATCGGTGAACTCAAGCGCCACCTGCTAGACACATCTCGTGATCCGGCTCTCGGTGAACTCACCTTCAGCGTGACGCCGCCGGTACTGCCATCAAAGGCCATGGTGGAGGACTACGCCGCATTAGGCGTTTCCAGGCTGATCCCGATGCTGCGTAACAACAGCGAAACAACCGCACTCGAGGTTGTTGCCAAGCTCGCGACTGACCTGTTCTGATCGATGCCACGTTCTCTGACACGCACGATGGCGTGCGCGGTGAGCTTTTGTGCACTGCTGCTGCCGATGTTTTCACTAGCCGACAAACCCGCCGTCGAAGCCCAGCGCTTGACCACACTGCCGGTGCTCGATGGCGAAGTGCTGGGCGACGATGCCTGGCGGGGGTTGAAACCCGCAACGGGCTTCACCCAGACAAGGCCGAATGAGGGCGCGCCGTCCACACAGCGTACTGAAGTGTTCGTCGGTTTCGATGATGAAGCGCTATTCATCGGCATCGTCTGTCACGACATCCAACCCGATGGCATCGTCATCGGCGATGCGCGCCGTGACTCCCTGCTCGATGACGTTGACTCTTTCCAGGTGCTCATCGACGCCTTTCACGACAAACAAAATGGCTTCATTTTCGGCACCACGCCCAGCTCCGTGGAATACGACGCCTAGGTCACGCGTGAAGGTTCAAAGAGTTTTGGCCCGACTTTGAGCGGCTTCAACCTCGAGTGGAACACCAGCTGGTCCGTGCGGTCATCCGTCGGTGACCATGGCTGGAGCAGTGAGATGCACATCCCGTTCAAGTCGCTGCGTTATGGTTCCGGCAAAAAACCGCTGTGGGGACTGAACTTCCAGCGCAACATCCGCCGCAACAACGAAGTTTCCTACTGGTCGCCCGTGCCGCTGCAGTTCTCCCTCACCCGGGTTTCAGAAGCGGGCACACTGACCGGGCTGGAGTTACCCGCTCAACG
>VGVE01000123.1 GCA_016874135.1 Gammaproteobacteria bacterium
GAGCAGCGTATTGAAGTATTGAGCTTCACCTATTCACTCTCCGGAGCGGCAATGGCGTTTCCGGACCCGCTGCCTGAAGGACCGACAAAAAACCCTGCCCTGTCCCGAAGCGGTGCGCAGCATACTAAGACAGAAGCCGGGTGGTTTGAGCGCACGGCGCTTCAAGCGGGCCACACTCTTGCGGGCCCGGTGCGTGTGATCGAGGACCAGACCACGACCGTGGTCCCGAGCGGCTGGACCGTATCGACGGATCCTTTCGGCCAGCTCATTCTTGTCGATACCCACATGCAGGGCTGAAGGAGCGAGGTGCATCCCCTTAATCGGGTCGGTAACACCAGGAGCAGAAGATGGTTTTGAGAGTTTTCCAGTTTGCGAGCGGCACCGTGGGGCGGCATGTCATGAAGGCGGTGCTCGGTCGGAAGGATCTCGACCTCGTTGGCCTGCATGTCACCAATCCTGACAAGGTCGGCAGGGATATCGGTGCAATTGCCGGTTATCGCGATACCGGAATTGCGGCGACGTCGGAAGTTGAACTCATCCTGCAGTCGGACGCCGATGTTGTGGTGCACGCGCCGTTACCATCGATGGTTTATGGAGACGATCCGGATCGTGATCTCGACGATATCTGCCGGCTGCTGTCCGGTGGCAAGAGCGTCATCACCGTCACCGGTTATCTGTATCCCCGGGCGCATGGCAATGAGGTCCTGAAAAGACTGACAGATGCGTGCAGACGCGGCGGATCACGGTTTCATTCCACCGGTCTCAACCCCGGCTGGATGGGGGATTTGGTCCCTCTGCTGATGAGTGCCTTGTCCCGGCGCATCGAACAGATCCACGTCTTGGAAATCAGCAATTTCCAGCACTACCCTTCGCCTGAGATCATGTTCGGATCCATGGGCTTTGGGGCTATGCCGGACGAGTTTTCAGCCCGCAATGCGCGTCGCAGCGAGTGGCTCAACAGCCTCTTTCGAGAGAGTGTGTGGCTGGTGGCTGAAGGTCTCGGTGCAACGCCCGAACGTGTGGAGTCGGTGATGGAAACAGCGCTGGCCAAGGAGGATCTGCCGACGGCGTCGGGATTGGTGAAGGCCGGTACTGTGGCCGGGCAGCATTGGACGTGGTCCGGGATGATTGGCGGCACGCCGCGCATCGTGCACGAAACAGTGTGGCGAATGCATGAGACCGTGGCGCCAGAGTGGGCGAAAGGGCGGCATCGGGTTTCGATCCGCGGAGAGCCTGACATGCACATCGATTTTGATGCGAACTATGTGGCGGATGGTCTGCTCGCCACGGCGATGCATGCGGTCAATGCGATTGTTCCGCTTTGCGCGAGGGATCCAGGCATTCACACTCTGCTCGACATGCCGTGGATAACCGGGCGCGGCGCGTTCACAAGTTAAGCGGGAGCTCATGAACGCCATCAGCCTTGGTATCGCCTGGAACCGGTTGCTTGCCATCGTTGAGGAGCAGGCGCAGGTACTGATGCGAACCGCGTTTTCCACTGTGGTGCGCGAAGCGGGCGATCTGAGTGCCGGAATCTTCGACGTCCGTGGCCGCATGCTGGCCCAGGCAGTAACCGGTACCCCAGGGCACGTAAATTCGATGGCCGAGTCAGTCAACCGGTTTCTCGAAGTGCACCCCGTGCCGAGCCTCGCACCTGGAGACGTTTTGTTGACGAATGATCCCTGGGATGGAACCGGGCATCTCAACGACTTCACGGTGGTAACACCGGTGTTTCACCAAGGCTCGTGTGTAGCTTTGTTTGCATCCACCAGCCACATCGCTGATGTCGGTGGCAGGGGATTCGGTGCCGATGCTCGCGATGTTCACGAAGAAGGATTGTGCATTCCGGTGACCTATCTCTTCAGGGCCGGGATTCGCGATGAGTCGTTGTTGCGCATCATCAAGGCGAATGTACGAGATCCGGTGGTAGCCGAAGGCGACCTGTACTCGCTGACTGCATGCAATGATGCAGGGGCAGCAGGTCTGCGTCGCATGTTCATGGATTTTCAGGGTCTGCGGTTTGAAACACTCGCAGATCACATCGTCGCAACGTCGCAGGCGGCGATGCAGGCGGAGATCAGCCAGATCCCTCGCGGTACGTGGTTCGCGGACATGTCGGTCGACGGGTACGATGAGGCGTTGCGACTCGCCTGCGCACTGACCATCACGGACGGTACGGTGCTGATCGATTTTACGGGCAGCGCTGATGCCTCTCCCTGGGGCATCAATGTCCCCATGGCCTACACCACAGCGTATGCGGCTTTCGCCGTGCGCTGTGTTATCGGTGGGCACATTCCCAATAACGCAGGCTCACTCGCGACGATTCGCGTCAGCGCGCCAGAGAGCAGTTTGCTCAACGCCCGGCGCCCGCGCTCAGTGTCTGCGCGGCATACCGTCGGCCAGATGCTCCCGGACGTGGTTCTTGGTTGTCTTGCGCAGGTCATTCCGGAACGTGTACCTGCGGAAGGGGCGTCATGCATCTGGAATCCCGTGCTGATGGATGCAGGTGAGGTGGCGAGTCACGCACGCATGCAACGCTTTGTCATCAATCCGATCTTCAACGGCGGCACTGGCGCGCGTCCCGGACTCAAAGGCCTTTCCGCCACCGCATTTCCATCCGGAGTCCGCAGCACGTCGACCGAAGTGAACGAAGTCACTTCACCCCTCGTGATCTGGCGCAAGGAGTTGCGTGAAGATTCGGGAGGGGCAGGTCGATACCAAGGCGGCGAAGGGCAGGTGATCGAGATTGCCCACATCGAAGGGGCGCCGTTCCGCGTTTCCAAGATGTTTGACCGCATCAACCATCCGGCACGGGGGCGTGACGGTGGTGGGCCAGGTGCGGCAGGGCGCGTCTATCTCAAAAGCGGTGCAGTGCTGCGAGGCAAGGGTACGGAGATCATCCCGACGGGCGAGACGTTGGTATTGGAAACTCCAGGAGGTGGCGGGCTCGGCATCGCCGAAGCCCGCACCAATTCCTGAATTGTTCCAACCGGTCCTCAGAAGTTGAACAGTACGGTCACGCCGTATTAGCGGGGTCGGCCGTAGGACTGTTCTGTCATGCCGAAAACGCTTGGCCCGGAAAGGTCGAAGGTCTGCACCAGATACTCTTCGTCAGACAGGTTGTTGACGAAACCGGTGACCATCCAGCGATCTTCTGCGTCTAGCCAGCCGACCGAGATATTCGATACCTCGTAGAACTTCTGCGTCACCGTGGGCAATCTTGTCAGGGCAAAGTAGTGCTTGGAGCGGTGCTGAATGTCGTATTGCCGTGTCACTCGACCAGGACCTACGGGAATTTCGTAACGTACGAGGCCGGTCAGGTTCCACTTGGGTGACTGGATCGAAGTGGTCTTCGGGGTGCCATTCTCGAGATCGACTTCGATGTCGTTGTAAGCCGCACCGAACATGAACTCGAGACCATCGATTGGGCTTGCCTTGAGTTCGAGCTCAGTACTCCAGCTTTCGCCTTCGGCATTGGTGGTGATGGTGTCGATGCCGATGATCTGGAATGCCTGACAGTCCTAGTAGTCGTAGTAGTACGCCGCACCGTTCAGTTGCAGCAGGCCATCCGCCCAAGTGGTTTTGAAGCCGGCTTCGTAGGGATCGAGCTGCTCCGGGTCGTAGCTCATCACCTCATCCACATAGTCGAGTGGTGGCGACAACGGGAAGATTAGTGAGTTGTAACCACCGCTCTTCACACTACGGTTGTAGCTGAAGTACAGCAGTGCGTTGTCGGTTGCCTGCCAATTGAGACCGAGCCGCCAGGCGAACTAGGAATCCTTGCGATCACCCTCGTAAGTCGCGAGGTTGGCAATTATGTTGGCAATGATGCTGGGATTGCCGTTGCGAAAACGCGAGCCCGGAATGAAGTCGACCGCATTGGTTGCGTAGGAATGGTCCTTTTATCCTGGATCCAGCGCAGACCGGCGATACCGGTCAGCGTATCGGCGAAAGCCAGTCCCACCTGGCCAAACACCGATATCGACTCGGTATTGGTCTCATACGGGTTATCCAGTCCTGAGACATCCGGCGTGTCGCTCACCGGATCGATGAAGGGCTCGCTCTTGGCACCGTTGGAATCCTCGATGTTCAGGTCGAGAAAGTAGGCGCCGGCCACCCAGTTCATTTGTTCGTTACCGCCATTCAGGCGGATTTCCTGGGAAAACTGCTTCGCGTCGGAGGTGAGAAAAAAGTTGAAGAGCGGTACTGGCGATGCATCGGAATCTTCGATGTAGTCCCGTTTCACGGTGGAGATGTCCGTGATGGAGGCCAGCGTGAAGTTCTCCAGATCCCACTTGACCGTACCGGTATAACCGCGGGTTTCGAGATCATTGTGACCGTCACGGTCGTAGTCGCTTTTGAAAACATCACCATCCGTATCGATGTAGCCGGTGACGACGTTCACTTCATTGAGCGTGAGCTGTCCAGTGATGTTGGACGTGACGTGTTCGAAGAAACCCGTATCGATACTTTGATCGCCAGATCGGGCGCTCAGCAGGATTTCCATCGAGTCTGTCGGTGTCCAGAGGATCTGGGCCCGATAGGCTTCATCGTTGGCGTTGTTGAGCTTCTTGTCGAGAAAACGGTTCTCGGCGTAACCGTCATTGTCATGGGTTGCAAACGACACCCATGCCATCAACTGGTCGGTCAAGGCACCGCCGATTGCACCTTCGAGTTTGATCTGGTCGTACTTGCCAGCAGTCGCTTGGAGACAACCCTCGAATTCTTCCGTCGGCTTGCGAGTCACGAAGTGGGCAAGTCCGCCTGTTGCGTTGCGGCCATACAGCGTCCCCTGTAGGCCTCACAGGATTTCCACACGCTCCATGTCGAACAGTATGAAACCCGCACCGGACATCTGGTTGATGTAGACCTCGTCCAGGTAGATCGCCACCGGCTTTCCTCGTTGGTGGTGAAATCGCTGTTGGCGATACCGTGGATGGCGATGGAGTAGTTCGCTTCACCGTTCGGCTGGACGGTGGATACACCTGGTGCCATGGCCCTAACCTGCTGTGCATTGCTGTAACCGAGCTGGCGCATCTGGTCCCCGGTCAGGGCGCTGATGGCGATGCCTACGTCCTGCACGTTCTGCTCACGCTTCTGGGCAGTCACGACGATTTCTTCCATCACCGCAGCCTACGCGGGAAGTGTGGTGGCAGTTGCCGCAATCACAGCGGCGGCAACAACAAGACGGCGAGGGGTATTTGCCATGTTCGAGTCCTTGGAATGATTCGGATAGGTTTTCAATGGAGCCAAGGCGCGGTGGCCTGCGCGTTGTGCATCAATCGGGCCGGCACTATATTGCTGGGCTATCTTCATAACCAGTCGAGCAAGCTGGACCGGTACCCGTCCGGTAGAGACCGGATAGAGATCCGGTGGCGAACCGATGGGCAGAACAATGGGAGCGGCCACTTGATGACTTCAAGGTTGCGGGGTGTCCGCTGGTTGCTCACAGCCTCAGTGCTGACGCTGGCGACGTTTTCCGGCCGGGCTGAATTGCCAGAGGAGCCGACGACAGGGCCTGAAACCGTTCTTCGTCTCCAGGCGCCGTATCCCGCGTCGTGGGCGATGGTGCACAACTTTTCGTTTGCCGCGCTGATCGATTCATCGTTCGGTCTGGTGGATACGTCCACCGGTCATTTCAAGGGCATGATCAGCGCCGGCCAGTTCGCAACGCTGTAGTGGTCAGAGAAGCGACAGAAGTTCTACGTCGGTGAAACCATCCACAGCCGTGGCAACCGTGGCACGCGGGAAGATCTGGTTGCCGTTTATGACTTTGCCAACCTGAAGCTGGTGAAAGACATCGTCATCCCTACCAAGAGAGCAAACAGCGTAGTGCTCAAGTCGAGTACTGCGATCACCGCTGATGGCCGATTTCTGATCGTCTATAACATGGATGGATCGATGTCGTTGACCGTCATCGATCTGGACACCGAAGCGGTAGTCGGTGACATCCCTACGCCCGGCTGCGCCCTTGTGTATCCCGACAGCCGTGGCGGTGTTTTCCAGCTCTGTGGCGATGGCAAGCTGGCACACCTACAACTGGACGCGCAAGGCGGGCTGAAGAAACGCACCACCAGTGCGATCTTCAATGACATCGACGCAGATCCGATCTCCGAGAAGGCGAGCCTCATTGGCCAGACGTGGTACTTCACTACTTATCTTGGTGAGGTGCAGCCGATTGATGTTGGTGGCAAGACTCCAGCCATCAAGCGCCGGTGGTGGCTCGCGGATGAAGCGGAGCGTAAGGGCAACTGGCGGCCTGCGGGGTGGCACGGAACTGCCGGCCATGCTGATGGCTCGCTGTTTGTTGCCATGACGCCGAATGGCTACAACGGCAGTCACAAGGATCCGGCGCTTGAAGTGTGGGTTTATGACGCGGACAAGGGGCAACGCACCAAGAAGATCAAACTTGAAACGCCAGGGCTCAGCATCGGGGTGGCCAATGGCGAACAGGCAGATTTGCTGGTTGTGAACGTAGCGGGAGGGCTGGATGTCTATGACACCAATAGCGGTCAACTTTCTCGTACCCTCTACGACCTTGGTTCGGCACCGATGCAGGTGCACGCCGTCGGTACGGCGCAGTAGCGTCGGCTCGTAACAGGATAGGACACGCAATGAACGCGATGGAAAAAGTCACCCGAAGGATTGCGCGCCAGAGCTCGCGTCGCGGGTTTCTGGGCAAACTCGGCGGATTGCTTGTCGGCGCGGCGGCGATACCGCTCCTCCCCGTGGCGCGAGCAAGTTCTGCAGGCCCGGCTTCGAGGGTGCCGGCGCAAAGCACCGGAAACCCGATGGATCCGGGTGATCCCACCACCTGCGACTACTGGCGATACTGTGGCATCGACGGCTATATCTGCAGCTGCTGCGGTGGTACGCAGAACCAGTGTCCGCCGGGCACAGAAATGTCGCCGATGACCTGGGTGGGTACCTGCCGCAATCCGGCCGATGGCAAGAACTACGTCATCTCCTACAACGACTGTTGCGGCAAGAGTGGTTGCGGACGCTGCCTCTGCAACCGCAACGAGGACGACAAACCGGTTTACCGGCCACCTGCCAACAACGACATCAACTGGTGCATGGGTGGTTCCAATGTCTACAACTGCTCAACAGCGGTGATTCTCGGACTGGCTGACGCGTGATGAAGCGGGGTGCTGGCTGGCTCCTTATGTTGTTGGCTAGTGCCGTTTCGCTTGCTGATGGCCCGCTCAAACCAGAACCACTGAACCAGCACACTACGCTCCCGGAAACCTGGCCGGATCACTGGCTCCGGGTGCATGACCTGACCTGGTTCAAGTTCCTCGAAGGGCGGATGCTGGTTATCGATCCGCTCGCAACCGATGTTGCCGGACAGTTCAAGGGTTCAATGTCCTCATCCCTGAATGGTGCTTACGAGCGCAGCCTCAAACGCAACGAACACTATATTACTGAAACGTTCTGGTCCCGGGGCAACCGCGGAGGGGAACGCACCGATACAGTGACAATCTATGACCGCTCTACGCTGAAGTATCCCGATGAGATCATCATTCCGACGAAACGTCTCTCGGGCATGCCCAAGAACATCAGCACGGCGATCACGCCTGACGAGCAGTTTCTGCTGGTCTACAACTTCACGCCCGCACAGTCCGTGAGCGTCGTAGACCTCGAAAGCCGACGGTACGTCACCGAAGTGGATATCGGTGGCTGCGGTTTTGTGATTGCCACGGGACAACGCAGCTTCTTCTCCCTGTGCAGCAATGGCACCTTGCGAGTGGTGCATCTCGATGACACAGGTCGGTGGAGCCGCACGCAATCCTCACCGCAGTTCTTTGATGCCGACGAGGACCCGCTGTTCGAAAGAGCGGCGTTGTCACCCGGAAAAGCCGTGTTCCCGACTTTCCAGGGCCGAATCGTCGAGATCGACACACGGGAGGAACTACCCCGGATCATGAAGCTCTGGTGGCTGACCACCGCGCAGGAGCGCAGCTGGCGGCCTGCAGGCGCGCGCCCCGCCGTAGCGGATGCGAGTGGACTCCTCTACGTCCTGATGCAGCCGGATGGCGCGGAAGGAACGCACAAGAACGGTGGCAGCGAGGTTTGGGTTGTAGATCAGAAGACCTCGAAAAGGCTCAGCCGCATTGTCCTCAAGAGCTGGGGGATCGCCCTCGGCGCCACAGGCAAAGGCGAGAACCGGCTGCTGGTTGTGACCAACGGTGACCTAGATCTTGATATCTACCGGATCCCTGAAGGGGCGTTCGTTCATACCCTCGCAGTTGCTGCGAAGCGCCGCTGCTCACCTTGCCGGCCAACTGAGAACGGGGAACCGCGCACATGCAGGATCAGCAGCAACACGGCCGTAGTTTTGTCGAGTCCATGGGTGAAAAACTCAGTCGTGCCGTGGCCCGAGGCACGTCCCGTCGAAGTTGGCTCGGTGTGCTGGGTGGTTTGCTCGCGGGTACCGCAGCTGTCCCCCTCTTGCCGGTCGCACGTGCCGCGGGCGGTCAGCCCCAAAAGCCGAAGAAGGCCTCGGACGTGCCCGACACCGGTAACCCTGCGAGCTGCGACTATTGGCGCTATTGCGCGATCGATGGATTTCTCTGCAGCTGCTGCGGCGGCTCTGCAAATACCTGTCCTCCGGGGACGGAGATGTCACCGGTGACATGGATCGGCACGTGTCTGAACCCGGTGGATGGCATCAAGTATGTGATCTCCTACAACGACTGTTGCGGTCGCGCCGCGTGTGGCAACTGTTTCTGCAACCGTAACGAGGGCGATCGTCCGATGTATCACCCGTCCCGCAGCAATGACCTCAATTGGTACCTCGGTACGGCCAGTAACATCTATAACTGCTCAACTGCGATCATCATCGGCAGTGCACTCGAGCCCTGAGATGTGGCATGCCTTCCGGTTTCTGCTGTTGTCGCCCGTGCTGATGGCTGCTATTGCAGTCGCGAATGAGCCCGCCACGGCTTCGGCCACGCCGGGTGTCAGTGACCCGGCACGCTCGCGCATTGACTACATGCTGCATTGTCAGGGGTGCCACGGGCCGGACGGCAGCGGCACCCGCGATGGTGTTGTTCCGAAACTTGAAGATCAGCTGGCGAAGTTTCTGACCGTTCCAGGTGGGCGTGAGTTTCTGGTGCAGGTCCCTGGTTCAGCCAACGCGGCACTGCCCGCAGATCGACTGGCAGCTGTGCTCAACTGGATGGTGTTGACCTTCGACTCGAGCAACGTGCCAGCCGATTTCAGCGCTTATTCGGCTGACGAGGTAGCCAAGTTCAGGTCCACACCACTCAGCGATGTGAGCAAGGTCCGTGCCGAGCTGATCAAGATGATCGAGGCGTCGAACACAGGGAGCCGGTGAATATTGTGTCGGTTGCGCGGGCTATCTGCTGCCGGGGAGACCCTGAGAGTTGCCAAAACCCAATCCCCGGTTAGAATGCCGAGCCTCATCTGAAGTCCTGACGCGGGAATAGCTCAGTTGGTAGAGCACGACCTTGCCAAGGTCGGGGTCGCGAGTTCGAGTCTCGTTTCCCGCTCCAATCTTTCAGGACACCGTGACCTGCACTTAACGTTTCGTTCATCCGGCCGCGAACTACTTGGCAGTCAAGAAGAGTCTGCGTGCGCGCGGATCGAGTTTCGCCGCAGCGTTCATCCGGAGGTGTGATGACCGATTTTGTTGTCTTCGGTACGCCCATGTCCCCCTTTGTCCGCAAAGTG
>VGVE01000124.1 GCA_016874135.1 Gammaproteobacteria bacterium
AAGCAGAGACATCAAAGCGGAGACATCAAAGCGGAGAATGGCTCATGCGGATTCACGTGGTCTTCCCAAGTGTGTTGTACCGCGACGGGGCCGATGGCGTCGAGCGGATGATTCGCGGTATCGAGGCGATCGGTTTTGATGGCCTCGACATGTACGACCACGTGGTGATGGGTCGCTCCAAGCCTAGCCGGAGGCGCGGTTTCTATTCACCAAACATGCCGATCCTCGAGGCTCTCATGTTGCTGCCGTTTGCGGCAGCTGTGACCCGCAAGATCACGCTCGGCACTGGAGTTTTGATCCTGCCGCAGCGCCAGCCCGTGCTCGTTGCCAAACAGGTCAGCACACTGGACACGTTATCGGGTGGCCGCGTGCGGCTCGGTGTCGGTGTCGGCTGGCAGGATGCGGAGTACGAAGCCCTGCAGGAGGATTACAACGATCGGGGCCGACGCATGGACGAGGCGATCGAAGTGTTGCGTACGTTGTGGCGTGATAGCGACGCCAGCTTCGGTGGTACGGACTATCCGTTCGAATCCATCGCGATGGAGCCGAAGCCGCCGCAGGGCCTGAACATCACGATCTGGATCGGCGGTACGCACCCGCGTGCACTGCAACGCGTCGCAAAGCTGGGTGATGGCTGGATCGCACAGCGCCTGAAGAACGACCCGTCGCTCGACGAGCAGGTGGCCATCATCCGTCGGTTAGCCGAGGCCAATGGGCGCGACCCGGCATCCATCGGCCTGCAGATGGGGCTGAACCCGGGCGAACTGCGACGCAGTCCGGATGGTGAACGGCGCTTCGCGTCGCTTGATCGCATGCTGGCGCAAGCCGAGGCGATGCAGGCGATCGGCTTCGATACGTTCGTCATCGACTGCGTGCCGCTCTTCCAGTATGGACGGGATGCTCGCTTTCTTTCCCGGCATGAAGGTAACGCCACTCGACTGCGCTGGCAGCGGCAACATGCTCTACATCGCCTGGGAGACATCGAGCATCATCCACGGCGAACCTCGAAAATTCCTCGGGGTCGATCGCTTCCGGATCGTCAACGGTATGGCGGTGGAGGAGCATGTCGTTTTTGATTCCGCTGTATTGCAACCACAGGGTCGCCCCGGAATTGATGACTGATGTTCTCTGAGCCCGACTGGAGCAACTGACGCCCATCACGCTCCATACTGCTCAGCCAAACGCTCCGGTTTTCAAAAATCCGGAGCGGCTGCGACAATCGATTTCCAATCGACTGTCGCAGCGGACTCTCTGATGATTCAACCTACCGTTCCGGCCAACGCACCCTCTGCCACGGACCCATCTGCACCCGTTCAATCCCTTCAAGGCCGACGCCTCGCCTTCATCGGCCTCGGTGTCATGGGTTATCCCATGGCTGGCCATCTGCAACGCGCCGGTGCAACCGTAACCGTTTACAACCGCACCGCCGCCAAAGCCGAAGCCTGGGTGGCGGATTATGGCGGTCGCAGCGCACCCACACCCGGTGGTGCGGCCATGGGTGCTGAAATCGCCTTCGTGTGTGTGGGCAATGACGATGATGTGCGCAGTGTGGTCTATGGTGAACGCGGTGTGTTAGCCGGCTTGACAGCGGGCGCGCTGCTCATCGATCACACCACCGCATCGGCGGAATTGGCGAGTGAACTGGCAGCGAAGGCACACGCACAGGGCATCGGCTTTCTGGATGCACCGGTTTCCGGTGGGCAGGCGGGTGCGATCAACGGCAAGCTCACTGCCATGACCGGTGGTTCGGCTGCGGACTTTGAACGTGGTCAGGCGGTGATGGCGATGTACTCGAAAGAAATCCGCCGCATGGGTGAAGCGGGTGCTGGTCAACTCACCAAGATGGTGAACCAGATTTGTATTGCCGGAATCCTGCAGGGCCTCTCTGAAGGTATCTCGTTTGCCATGAAGGCCGGTCTCGATGTGGAACAGGTGGTGGGTGTCATCTCGCAGGGCGCGGCACAGAGCTGGCAGATGAACAACCGCGCCCACACGATGGCGAAAGGAGAATTCAATTTCGGCTTTGCGGTGGACTGGATGCGCAAGGATCTCGGCATCGCTCTGGAAAAAGCCAAGGCGCTGCAGACGCCGCTGCCGCTGACAGCACTCGTCGATCAGTTCTATGGTGATGTGCAACGACTGGGTGGTGGACGCAACGACACGTCAAGCCTGATTCGCCGACTGACGTAGCGGCTTGCCGGGGTTGCAACCGCGATACCCCCGCCAGAATATTCAAGAGATACAACAGGGGAGGTCAGTCGCTCATGAGTACTCAGAAAGAACGCCGCACCAATGGCATCGATCTGCTCCGGTCGCTGGGCGGGGGCCGCTACGACCCCGCCAAAGCCGCAGACACGATGGTTCGTCAACACGGTGCGCTCGGATCATTTGCAGTCGACCACGTTCTCGGCAATCTCTGGTCGAGGCCGCAACTCTCGCGGCGCGATCGCAGCCTGATTGTCATCACGTTTCTTTCGACCATCGGTGCGAGTGAGGAACTGAAGAGCCACGTCAGAGGCGGGCTTAATCATGGTCTCAAGCGCGAAGAGATCGAAGAGATCGTGTTGCAGGTAGCTGGTTACGCCGGCTTTCCCATGGCGATGCAGGCGTCGCGCCTGGTCGCAGAAGCCTTCAACGCGGAAGACAGGATCAATCGGCAACCGGATCGCGGCGAAGCCAGGCAAAAAGGTGATCCACAGCGCCACGCCGATGCGGTGAATGTCATGAGCACGCTGTTCGCCGGTCGTGCGGCAACGGATCCGGCTGCTGCACGGGCCGGCATCGTGGCTTCACTCGGCGGCGTGGGCGAGCTGGTGTTTGACTGGGCTTTCGGTGAACTCTGGTCGCGTACACAGCTTTCCCGTCGCGACCGCAGCATGGTGGTGGTGGCGATCCTCGCCATTCTCGCGCGGCCCGAAGAACTCGCGGTGCATGTGCCCGGCGCGCTTAATCACGGTGTCACCCGCGAAGAAGTCGAAGAGATCATGACGCAGCTGACGGTCTATGGCGGTTTTCCGCGGGCGGTTGAAGGCATACGTGCCGCACGCGCGGCGTTTGCGAAGATCGATGCGCGGTCGAAGAGCTAGTCCCCACCTCCAGGAAATCGCTGCAGCGGGGTGATTTCAACAACCTTCGATGCACTCGACAGTGTGATTTGACCGTTCTGCACCAGTGCGTGCAAGGACATGTTACGTTCCGCGAGGGTGGCAAGCGCTGCAGACTCCTCTGGCGTCAGGGCGAGCACGGTGACATTGGCGAGCCCTGAGAGCTCCTCCCGCGTTTTGTTCCACCAGGGTTCCATCCCTTTGCCGTAGGCGAGAATCTTGACCCGATCGGCCCGTCGGCTCGCCTTGCGGATCAGTTTGGCATCCGGTTGACCGACATCGATCGAGAGTTGAATCGCGCCAGTGAGATCTTTCTCCCACAGATCCGGTTCATCACTCTCTGACAGTCCTGCACCAAAACCGAGCTGTTCTGACGCGTCGAGCACGAAGGACAGCAGGCGCACCATCATGCGCTCGTCAGTTTCGGACGGGTGTCGCGCCAGGGTAAGCGTGTGCATCGCATAATGGTTGCGATCGATGTCGCTGATCTCGACTTGGGCGCGATGGATGGTGGGTCTAAGGGCCATGTCAGCGACCGAATTGCAGGGATTCAGTGCGCACCGTTCCGCTACTGGTATCCACAAAGGTGATCATCTGTTCGGGTACACTCTTTGTGGTGGCGGGCCCGGTACCGATGAAAGCGGGAAAAGTAGCATCCGGAAGGATTTGTTGCAGATTGTCGATGCCAGTCTCAACCGACCGGAGCATCTGGCCTGAATCTGCGACACGTGCAACCACCAGCATTCGTGTAGTGATTCCAGTATTGCGGCGGAACACCAACAGACGACTTGAAGGGCTATCCAAGCGCAGTTCATCACCATCAACACCTGTGCGTAACCAGGCCGAAGCGCGGGCATCAGCTTTCACCGGCTCAGCCTCGATCAGCAGTGACTCCACCGGATGCGGAGCGAACGGTCGCCTTCCAGGCGGATAACGGTCCAACCGTCCGGCAACCAGGGTGGCGGTATCGAAACGCACCACGATTGAATTGTCGCGAGTGCTGGCAATCAGCCCACCGTTGATTTCATAGAACGCTTCAGGCCACAACGGCACAAGTTCCGGGTTTCTAGCGATGAGGTCTGCTTCCGTCACCAGGGTTTCTTCGACCGTATCCCAACCCGTGAGACCTCCGGCCTGGAACCATGCCACACGGCCGTCAAACCCCAAGGGTTTCGACGCATCTTGCTGTTCCATGGCAGCTTGATTCTCCGCCACATCGATCAGTTCGCGCTTTTCACTACCTTCGGCACTGGCCAGGCGGGGCATTACGAGCAGTGACAGATCAAACCGGTCTGTTGAAGGATCGTGGTGAAGGCTTGGCACATAAGGCACCTGTTTGCTGATGAGCATGAGCACCGCATCCGGTCTACTGATCTCGGCGCCAGAAGGTGTCGCGACGGTTTGTACCTTGATCACAGAACCCACTGTTTCAGTAACAGGGCGATCACCAGGACCACAACTGCAGTTCCAATGGCGATATTCATCTTCAGCCGTTGGTAGCGTTTGTAGAAGGCGACGGCCTTTACATCCTCCGGCGTCGTCGGGCGACGCCGCGCCAGATGCAGACTCGCCTCAAGGCCATGCACGATTCTTTGCCACGCCTGAATGTCGATGAGCTCAGGAGCCCCGGGAGTTCCACCCTGTTTCCAGTACCAGCGCTGCCAGATGTGGTCGAGAAAGTCCTCGGCGTTGGAAAAATCACGGGAGGAGTCGCCATTGTAGCCGTACTCCTCGCAGACAAAAACGCCGGACTTGTGGGAGAGCTTCTCGCCACCTTCCTTGTGAACGCGGGACAGTTCACCGCCACGCCTGAACAGCGCAACAGCTTCCACTCGCAGTCGCCGGACCTGTGGATTCGGCGATTCCGGAGTCGGGCCGGATCCTTGCGTCAACGCTTGTTGATGGCGACGTAGTCGCGCTGGGCGGCTCCCAGATAGAGCTGGCGCGGTCGGCCGATCTTGTAGGGACCGCTGATCATTTCCTTCCACTGGCTGATCCAGCCCGGGGTACGACCGGTGGCGAAGATCACGGTGAACATTTCCACCGGAATACCGATCGCCTTGAGTATGATGCCGGAGTAGAAGTCGACGTTCGGATACAGTTTGCGCTGCACGAAGTAATCGTCTTCGAGCGCAATCTTCTCGAGTTTCTGCGCCAGGCGGAGCTGTGGATCGTTGTTGACACCGAGTTCTTCGAGTACTTCCTTGCAGGTTTGCTGCATGACCTTGGCGCGCGGATCGTAGTTCTTGTAGACGCGGTGACCGAAGCCCATGAGGCGCACACCGCTGTCCTTGTCTTTCACCTTGCGCACGAACTCGCCGATGTTTTTCTCTTCACCGATCTCGGCCAGCATGGTGAGCACCGCTTCGTTCGCACCACCGTGGGCAGGCCCCCAGAGCGCGGCGATACCCGCTGCGATGCATGCAAACGGGTTGGCACCGGTGGAGCCAGCGAGGCGCACAGTCGAGGTCGAAGCATTCTGCTCATGGTCTGCGTGTAACAGGAAAATGCGATCCATGGCCCGCGCCAGGGTCGGGCTCACTTCGTACTTTTCAGTCGGCGTGGCGAACATCATGTGCAGGAAATTCGCGCTGTAGTCGAGATCGTTGCGGGGATAGATGAACGGCTGACCACGGGAGTATTTGTGACACATCGCGGCGATGGTGGGGATCTTCGCGATCAAGCGGTGTGCTGTGATTCTTCGATGATCCTGATCATCGATGTCGAGGGAGTCGTGGTAGAACGCGGACATGGCACCGACCACGCCGCACATGATTGCCATCGGGTGAGCGTCCCTCCGGAAGCCTGAGAAGAACCGCACCAGCTGCTCATGCACCATCGTGTGGCGCTTGATGATGTTGACGAACTCATCGTTCTGCTCCCTATTAGGCAAATCGCCATTCAGCAGCAGATAACAGAGTTCGAGAAAGTTACTCTGCTCGGCGAGCTGTTCGATGGGATAACCACGGTGCAGCAGGATGCCCTTGTCGCCATCGATGAACGTGATGTCCGAATCGCAAGCCGCGGTGGACATAAAACCCGGGTCATAGGTGAAGTAGCCGCTGGCGCCGAGCTTGGCCACATCGATGACCGGTGCGCCCGCCGTCCCCTGGTAGATCGGCAGGTCAATCGTCACGGATTCACCATCGATCTGCAGATGAGCGTGCTTGATCGGTTTAGGCGCCATGCTTCCTCCACTTCCCGGCACGGGCCATCTGTGCCGGCCCGGCCTGATTCACGTTGCAGGTGTGTCTTGATTCTTCTGTTTTGATCGTTCTACTGACGATAGCTGCTTTCGGCGATTTGGGGATCGGGCGAAACCAGCGCGGTCCGATTCCCCCGGCGTCTGCGGCGAATGGCCGTGCAGAAACCCTGTCGGAAGCGCGGGCAGACTATGTGGTCCGCCTCGAGGGCTGTCAATTACAGTCGGACTTCTGACCCTGCATCGGCGATGAGCCTGCGCAACAGTTGCTGTGAAGGACATTGTGGAACAAAGCTGCGTTGCGGCGCTCATGTCATCGGGTGACATTTGTCGACGCGTCCCCTTAGAATTGTGCTGCCTCAAAGACACCCAAATCGGCAGTATTTGTTACGTTCGTCGGGGAGCAGACGGACATCGACCATCCGCTCGGGTGGGAGGCGGCTCCCGGTCTCCAGATACCTCTTATCCTGTCCAGAGGGCAGGGCTCGTCACTTAAGGAAAAACTAAAGCTCCATGAGCACTTTGAACTCAAAGCGGCCGGTGAACCTGAACGTTCTCGGTTGGTTTCCGCTGTCGGCCATGGCATCGATCACGCACCGCATCACCGGGATTCTGCTGGTGGCTGGCGTTGGCGTGATCATCTATCTCGCGGATCTAGCCTTCACATCAGCCGAAGGGTTTGCTTCGGCCAAAGCCCTTGTTGGCGCAGGTGGGATCTTTACCTTCCTGCTCTGGGCGACGCTCGTGGTACTGGGTTACCACCTGCTGGCCGGCATCAAACACATCCTGCTCGACTTCCACATCGGTGATTCAGTGGCCGCCGCGCACGGTCTATCCATTGCGGTTATTGTCCTCACGGCGATTGATGCCGTGCTGCTGGGAGCCTGGCTGTGGTAACCAACGCAACGTCCTTTGCCCGGTCCGGGCTTGCAGACTTCATCATCCAGCGCATCACCGCCGTGATCATCGGTGTCTATTCGGTGGTGGTTACACTATTTTTCCTCGGCAATCCGAACCTTGATCACGGTGAACTCACCACCTGGTTCGGTGGCATTGGCATGCAGATCTTCACGACAGCGGCGGTGCTCTCGACAGCCGCGCATGCGTGGATCGGCCTGTGGACGGTCGGTACGGACTACCTGATGCCCGGCCAGATCGGTCCGAGCGCAACGTCGATCCGTTTCGTTTATCAACTGGGTTGTATCGTGATCCTCTTCGTCTACGTGCTGTGGGCGATGAAACTGGTCTGGAGTCTCTAAGTGACGCAAATCAGAAAGATGGAATTCGACGGCGTCATCGTCGGTGGTGGCGGCGCTGGCATGCGTGCGGCGCTGCAGCTGGCGCAGTCAGGGCTCAAGACGGCGGTGATCACCAAAGTGTTCCCGACCCGATCACATACGGTGTCCGCCCAAGGGGGTATCACTTGCGCCATAGCCAGCGATGATCCAAACGACGACTGGCGTTGGCATATGTACGATACCGTCAAAGGTTCCGACTACATCGGTGACCAGGACGCCATCGAGTACATGTGCAGCGAAGGTCCGCAGGCGGTTTTTGAGCTTGAGCACATGGGGCTGCCGTTCTCGCGTACGCCCTCAGGCCGCATCTACCAGCGGCCCTTCGGTGGTCAGTCAAAGAACTTCGGCGAGGGTGGTCAGGCAGCACGAACCTGTGCGGCTGCTGACCGTACCGGCCATGCACTCCTGCACACCCTTTATCAGGCCAACGTCAAAGCCAACACCGTCTTCCTTAACGAGTGGTTCGCGGTGGATCTGGTCAAGAACCAGGACGGGGTGGTTACCGGCGTCATCGCCATCGAGATTGAAACCGGCGAAGTCGTATACGTGCAGTCAAAGGCCACCGTATTTGCCACTGGTGGTGCCGGGCGCATCTACGCGAGCACTACGAATGCGCTGATGAACACCGGTGACGGCGTGGGTATGGCGCTGCGGGCCGGTTTCCCGGTTCAGGACATCGAGATGTGGCAGTTTCATCCCACTGGTATTGCCGGGGCGGGAACGCTCGTCACCGAAGGGTGCCGTGGTGAAGGTGGCTATCTCATCAACAAGAACGGTGAGCGCTTCATGGAGCGTTATGCACCAACCGCCAAGGACCTTGCCGGACGCGACGTGGTGGCGCGATCGATGATCATCGAGATCATCGAAGGTCGCGGGGCTGGTCCCAATGGCGATCATGTGCTGCTGAAACTTGACCACCTCGGCGAAGACGTGTTGAACACGCGGTTGCCGGGTATTTGTGAATTGTCCAAGACCTTTGCCCACGTGGATCCGGTCAAGGAACCGATTCCGGTCGTGCCCACCTGCCACTACATGATGGGCGGTGTCCCGACCCAGGTGAGTGGCCAGGCGCTCACCCAGCTCGCAAACGGAGAAGACCGGCCGGTTGAAGGGTTCTATGCAGCCGGTGAAGTGGCCTGTGTATCCGTACACGGCGCCAATCGCCTCGGTGGCAACTCACTGCTCGACCTCGTGGTCTTTGGCCGTGCCGCCGGGAAACACATCGAAGATGTGGTGCGGCAGGGTGTGAGCTACCGCGAAGCGAGCCAGTCGGATCTGGACCGGGCACTGTCACGGCTCAACCGTTGGGAATCTTCGACATCAGCCGGTGAGTCGGTGGCCGACCTCAAGCGTGAGCTGCAGACCAACATGCAGAACAACTTCGGTGTTTTCCGTACCGAGAAAAATATGCAGGCCGGCATCATCAAGCTGGCTGAGCTCCGGGAGCGGATCGGCAAAGCGTACCTCTCCGACAAGTCAAAAACGTTCAATACCGCGCGGCTTGAAGCCCTCGAACTCGACAACCTGCTCGAAGTGGCTGAAGCCACTGCCATCGCCGCCGAAGGCAGGAAAGAGAGCCGCGGTGCCCATGCCCGTGACGACTATGAATCGCGGGACGACCAGAACTGGCTGTGCCACTCGATGTATTTCCCCACGGAAAAACGGGTGGGTAAACGCGCAGTGAATTTTGCACCCCGAACCATGCCAGCGTTCGAGCCAAAGGAGCGGAAGTACTGATATGCAAGTCAGCGTTTACCGGTTCAATCCAGATGTGGATGAAGTTCCGCAGATGAAAACCATGACGGTCGAAATGCCGCAGGGCAAAGACCTGATGGTGCTCGATGTGATGGAACTGATGAAAGCCCAGGATCCGACCTTCAGCTACCGGCGTTCGTGCCGCGAAGGCGTGTGTGGTTCCGATGGTGTCAACATGAACGGCAAGAATGGTCTCGCCTGCATTACCCCGGTTTCGGAAGTTGCCAAGGGTGGCAAGCTGATCCTGCGTCCGCTTCCCGGTCTCCCGGTGGTGCGCGATCTCGTGGTCGACATG
>VGVE01000125.1 GCA_016874135.1 Gammaproteobacteria bacterium
CGGCACTGCGAAAGGCATGAAAGGCCCGATAGAACCACTCATGGGTCACGCCGCTTCTCTGAGTTGCAGCGCAGTACACCTCAACCAGCTCCTCATAACGGGGCACACCCAGCGCGGCGAGATCATGGCCATGGAAACTGCGGTCACCCGGGCCTGCATGCCAGGGACCCGTGTAGTAGGTGAAGTCGGCAAGCGGATCACCCAGCGTTGACAGTTCCCAGTCGAGCACCGCAACCACCCGGGGTTCGATCGGGTGCGTCAGTGAATTGCCCGACTGAAAGTCGCCGTGAACGATTGATGTCGCAGATTGCTCCGGCACGTGCTGCTCAAGCCAGGCAAGCAGCACATGCATTTCGTCAACACGTTCGGTTTCTGTTTCCTGGTACTGCCGACCCCACCTCGAGATCTGGCGGGCGAAGTAGTTGCCTGGTTTGCCGAAGTCACCGAGCCCGACTTTCTCTGGATCAAGTCGATGGAGTTTGGCCAGGGTATCGACATAACTCAGGATCACCGCGCGCCGGTCTGCGGGAGGAAGATTCGGCAACGTCGGATCAGTAAGTACCCGGCCAGGTATGTGGCGCATGACAAAAAATGCCGTGCCGATCACTTCCGGGTCTTCACACAAAACTATAACTTCCGGGACCGGCACACCTGTTCTGTGGAGTGCATGCAGCACACGGTACTCGCGGTCCACCGCGTGGGCTGACGCAACCAGTTGACCTGGTGGCTTTCGGCGCAGGACAAAATTACCCGCACCGGTGCGCAGGAAGTACGTCGGGTTGGACTGTCCGCCTTCGAATTGACGTACTTCCAATGGCCCCACAAATCCAGGCATCAGCTCGACAAGAAAGGCCCTGAGTCTGTCTTGATCGAAACGGTGTTGCGCTTTGACTTCGATCGTCTCGAGACTCATTCGCGTATCTCCCCTCAAATCCAGGATGTTGTGTTGCTGGCGCCAGTATCACCAGCGCAGCTGCGGGATGGAGCTTGGCAAGGCAGTGAACCGTCGGCAAGTCGGCTGGCCAATCTAGAAGCTTCATGGCAAGTGAAGGTAGGCTTGGCGGGGCTGCAATACCAAAGCACAATCTATTGCAGGCCGGTTCGGGGACCATTGCCGGAAAGAAGGGGAGGGGTACGTGTTCAGATGGCTTGTTGTATGGCTTATTGCCGGGTTTACCACCACTGCGGGTTGCAGCAGCAGCGCCGATAAACCCTGGGTGGTGCCGGCAGCGCTACCCGGGGAAGGTGCCGATACCGGACGTATCGTGATCTATCGCGATACGTGGGGTGTGCCCCACATCTACGCGCCGACGATTGAAGATGGTCTGTTTGCGTAAGGTTACGCTCAGGCACAGGACCGGCCCGAGCAGCTGCTTATGAACTTCAAGCTGGCGATGGGCGAGTTCACTGAAGTGGTCGGCGAAGCCGGCGAACAGGCGAGCCTCCTGGCGTTGATGTTTGACCACTACGGCAATGCGAACCGCGCCTGGGACAACGCCACACCAGAGATGAAAGCTCGTATCTCGGCGTTTGTCGCCGGCATCAACGCCTGGTATGCACAGCATCCCGAAGATGTACCGCGATGGTGGCAACATGAACGGGTGGAGCCGGCCATGGCGGATGCGTTCGGACGCATGTTTCTGAACAACTGGTCCATCGACGAAGCGGTTGGGGATCTCAAGCGTGGTGGAATCGAGCCGGGATTTGCTCGGGAAATCCGCGGCTCCAACCAGTTTGCTGTGGCGCCCTCCCGCTCAGAGAGTGGTCACGCCATGTTGTTGATCGATCCACACCTCCAATGGTTCGGCCCTTCCCGGTTCTGGGAAATGCGAATTCACGCCGGTGAACTGCAGGGCAGTGGTGTGGGTCTCGCGGGTTCCCCCTTTATTGGTCTCGGCCACAACCGTGATATCGCGTGGGCGATGACCACCGGCGGGCCGGACACGGGAGATGTCTATGCGCTGACCCTCAACCAGTCCGGCACGCACTATCGTTATGACGGTGAGTGGCAAGCTTTGCTTACAAAAACCGTGACGCTGCGTTATCCCGATGGCATGACAAAAACACGCACGCTGACGTTCTCTCACCATGGACCGGTGATCGCGAGACAAGGCGAGAAAGCCTGGGCGGCGAAGATCCCCTACGACGAGAACGCGGATCGAAATGCGGCGTGGGTAAAGCTCAACTTCGCGAGGGACTATACCGGTGCGATGGAGGCCGCCAATACCCTCGCCATGTTCCCGCAGAACATGATGGTGGCTGATACCTCTGGGAACATCTTCTACCAGCGTGTGGGGCGTGTGCCGCGGCGCAGCCCTGGGTACGACTGGTCAAAGCCGGTACCTGGCGATACATCAGCGACGGAGTGGGGGGGGCTGCATTCAGGCGATGAGCTGGTGCAATTGCTCAATCCGGAAGCCGGCTACATGCAGAACTGCAACATCCCTCCGGAAGGCATGATCCGCGGCGGGGTACTCTCACCGGAGGAATATCTGCCAGAAGTCTGGGGCAGCCTGCATTACGGTCCCCGACATGGCTGGACCAATCTTCGAGGCGCCCGGGCGCTCCAGATGCTTGATGCTGACGACTCGATCTCCCTCGAAGAAATGATGGCGATCGCCAACGACATCAAACCGTATGGCACGGATCGGTGGCTCGCTGCGTTGGCACGGGCCGGCGCAGATGAGGCCACTGCGGCGGCGGTGATCGGTTGGGATGGACAGCTGCACAAAGACTCGGTGCCGGCGCTCCGCTACGCGTACTGGCGCATGGAACTCGACCAGAGTGAGGCGGGTAAAAACCTGCGTGCAACCGTCGATGACCATTACGCCACCGTTGAAGACCGTGCGCCAAAAACCCTCGAGCTGACGGCTGCGGATCTCGAGCTCATCCGGACCTCATGGGCGCAAGCGATGCAGCGACTCGTACAGGATCTTGGTACTGCAGATGCACCCTGGGGCAGGGTTTACCGGGTGGGTCGTGATGACAAGTCCTGGCCGGTTGATGGCGGAGGAGATGATCAAATCGGTCTCACCACTCTCCGTTCGATGGAATATCTGCCACCTAACAAGGAGATGGAGCGCTGGGGTGACCGCGGCCAGACCTCCACTCAGGTGATCGTTCTGTCGAAGCCAGTGAAGAGTTACCTGTACCTACCGGTTGGCCAGAGTGATCGCAAGGACTCGCCACACTACGACGATCAGGCGGAGAAGGTTTTTTCAGAGCGACAGCTCAAACCTTCGTGGTGGCTGCCGCAGGATCTGCAGTATCACATCAAGTCCCGGATCGAGCTGAGGCGGTAAAGTGAGTCCGGAATATCTGATCGTGGGTTCCGGCTCTGCCGGCGCCACTCTCGCGGCCAGGTTATCCGCTGCAGGAGCGGATGTACTGGTGCTCGAAGCCGGCCCTGATTATCGCAGTGCCGATGCACCTCCCGACATGCGCTCACCCAATCCCGCCAACATCATCGTTGCGCCAGAACATGCCCGTTTTCGCTACGACGCATTGATGGCGCGGTGGGGTGGGACTTCGATTCAGTGCTGCCGTATTTCAACCGGCTCGAAACCGACCTTCGGCTTGGTGACAAGCCTTACCACGGCAATGAAGGCCCGTTTCCGGTCTATCGTGCGCCTTTGTCGATGTGGGGACCGGTAGACCAGGCGCTCGGTGAGGCGGCACTCAATGCGGGCTTTCCATGGGCGGAAGATCACAACGCACCGTACGCGCTGGGTGTTTCCCCTTATGCGATTAACAGTCGTGACAGCACACGGGTGAGCACCAACGACGGGTATCTCGAACCTGCCCGTGGACGGAATCACTTGCGCATTATCGGCGACGTGCTGGTGGATCAGGTTTTGTTTTCCGGGACGCGCGCAACCGGCGAGCGCTGCCTTGTCGGCGATCAGATCCGCGAGTATCACGCCGGCACCGTGCTCCTGTGTGCCGGCGCGGTGCATTCCCCTGCGGTTCTGATGCGCTCAGGCATCGGCCCTGCGGCGCACCTCAATTCCCTCGATACCCCTGTGCGGTCCGATCTGCCCACAGGACAGAACTTCCAGGATCATCCCGGTGCCTCTTTCGTCGTGCAGCTGAAAGATGAGGTGATCCCGCCGGCAGGTTTTCGTCACACCAACTGCTGCGTGCGCTACAGCTCAGGTCTCGCAGGTGCTGGCGCCGGCGACATGATGATCGTCGCCATGAACCGCCTCGGTGACAGCATCGGCCGCCATATCAGCGGCGGTGCGCCGGTGTTCGGCATCGTCACTGTATGGGTGAATGAGTGCACGTCCGGCGGCGAACTGGTTTTGCACTCAGCTGATCCGCGCGTGGATCCTTTCATCGAAGAAAACATGTTGGCCACGGAAAGTGATCGCCTGCGGTTGCGCGACGGCGTTTCCCTGGCGCGGGAAATGTTCGAAACCGACGCGTTCAAAGCCATTGGGCGTGTCCGCCCCGGCAGTGGAGACTGGGACAACATGCGCACGGGTGCACAGATCGACGCGTGGGCGCTCGCCAACGTCGGCGATACCCAGCATGGCACCAGCTCCTGCCGGAGGGGAGACCCACACGAGACAGAGTCGGTTGTTGATCCGATGTGCCGGATCATCGGCTTCGAGGGTCTGCGGGTTATCGATGCTTCGATCATGCCATCGGTGATTAGCGCCAACACGCATCTCACCACGGTGATGATCGCCGAACGTATGGCCGACGTTCTGCTCAGAAATCCCACAGGCGGCTGAACCCCCGCGTTTTTAAGCTTCAGTCCTGCGTGCGGCGGAGTGGAATGGTTGTAGAACCCGGCGTGAGTTGTGGGATCGCCCCGCAGCGGCTGACCGCGAAACCCCGCCAGATAGCGCCTGAGTGTTTCGATGAAGAGTTGTTCATCCGAATGAATGCCTGATTCGACCGCTCGCGCGAGGTGCGACAGTTCCTTTGCGTTCACCTCAGGAAAGCCGGCTTGTCCTGTGGACTTTGCAGCCGCGGTGAAGAGTGCAGAACCGAATGTCAGCTTTTCGAGACCTTCCAGCAGGACCAGTTGAACGGATTCATGAAAGGGACAGACCGATGCCCAGAAGTCGTAGGCTCTGACGAACACCTGCTCGGGGAAAAACTGCAGCAGCAGAGTGGCGGAGTTGGGGTGCCTGAGAATAGCGTTCCGCGCGGCAAGACAAAGCCGGATGATCGTCTCTTCTTAGACATTCTCTTCGATCACCGGTGCCGGAATGTCTTTGAGGATCAGCATTGCCACTTCGGCCAGCAGATCTGACTTGCCTTTGAAGTGTTGATAGAGCGAGGGGGCGCGCACTCCGAGGGCACGCGCTACCTCGTCGAGACTCCAGCCTTCCAGTCCGTGCTGATCAATGACCGCGAGTGCAGCTCGGGCCGCTCCTTCGCGGGAGATCAGCGGAGTGGATGGCCGTGCCAAGGGGATTGGCCAGTAGTCAGGCAGCGAGTGCAGTTTCGATGGCGGCGATCAGATCAGGATCATCCGGTGCCACCGTCGGGGCAAAACGCGCGACGACGTTACCGTTGCGGTCGAGCAGGAATTTCTCGAAGTTCCACAACACTTCCGGGTCGCTGGTCGGGGTCAGGCCATAACCCTTGAGGCGCTCGCGGAAGCCTGCCGCGTCACCAGTCTTGCCGGGCTTGGCCGCAGTCAGGGCAGCGTACAGCGGATGTTTGTCCGCGCCGGTGACCACGATTTTGGCAAACATCGGGAAGGCGACGTTGAATTTCGTGGTGCAGAACTGCTCGATTTCAGCGTTGGAACCCGGTTCCTGGGCGCCAAAGTCGTTGGCCGGAAAGCCGGCTACAACGAGTCCTTTCGCAGCATAGGTTTCATGCAGTTTTTCAAGGCCGGCGTACTGCGGCGTCAATCCACACTGGGAGGCGACGTTGACGACGAGGACCGCCTTGCCGGCGAACTGGCCGAGATTTGTGGCCTGATTGCGTATCGTTTTGAGCGGAATGGACTGAAGGGCGTTGGCCATCGGGAGCTCCTTGTGGATTCAGGTTCTGGATGACTGTGGGAATTGGCAGGCATGCTGGCACGTGATCATCATTGCCTCAAGTGCGAGGCATGAACCGTCCTGGCGTGTGTTCCACATCAACAGACAGCGTACCTGCGAGTTACTGCGATCTTGCGGGTACTCATCATCCAGCGTGCAGCCGATGTATGCGTTGCACTCGAATGGCGCATCACGCGCCGCGATTCACTGATCGGCTTTCAATCCTCACGCTTGACCGCGTGCCAGTGCTCGGCAATGCCATATCCGGTCTTGCCGTCGAGTGTGAATTCGGCCAGGCCCTCATTGACGAAGGTCGCGCCGCCTCGCATCGGGATCTTTGTCGGACAGACCGTAAGGACCCTGCCTTTGATGTCCAAGGCTCGACCCGATTGGGTGCGACCCGTCAGGTGTACTTCTGTGTGCCAGATGCTGTCCGGCCGATAAGACGTGGTGATGAGGACATCGGTGAGCTCCTCATTGCGGCCATCCGCGTTGAACCAGCCGGCCCCCCGCATCGAACCATCAGCCTGTCGTACGGCGGCGCCACCGAGCGCGAGGTCTGGGCCGAAGTTCATAGAGAACCAGTTGACGAATGGAGCAGGATCACCCGCGTTGCGAGCTGTCGCTGATCCGCTGGTACTGCTACCGGACGAGCCAGCACCCCAGTCACGGGGCCCCCAGCTCTTGTCACGTACCCCATATCCATCAACGTGAATGGTCTGTCCGCTGAGACGAATGGTGCCCGTTACCCGTCCCGTCTGTTCGAAGTGACCCCGTGTTCCCGCCGCAGCATAATGCGGTTCGGAAATACCATGAAAGTCCACGGACATATCGAGCTGCGCCGGTTTGAACCACCCCTCCGGACGCATTTTCTTGCGCTCGAGCAGGATCGCGGCGTTGCTGATGTCTTCCGCCGGACCCTGGTAACGGATCTGCCAGTGTTTGAAAGGGGCAAGGCACTGGATGGCAAGATCGCCCGCGATGAGGTCTCGGTCGTAATCAGTGAGATTTTTGCCAATGGTCCGTCGACCGTACGTGAAGGCGACCCGATCGCCACCGAGGTAGACCACGTGCAAACCGTCCGCCCATCCGTCTCCTGGACGAAATCCCATGCGGGTAAACATCGCGACCTTCGAAACCGGGTCCACGAAATTGAAGTAGTAGCTCTCACTCCATGCGGGCGCATCGCCCACCGGGTGCATGCGTTCGTCGGCAATGTTCATTGGTGTGTCTCCTCTTTTTGACAGCGACGCGACCGGCCATCGGCCGGCGCTGTCGAGCATGGAACACTTCGTGTTCCATGAGAGAGCTTAGGCGTTAGCTGCGACCCAAGTCGACAACAGGGCGCGTCGCACCCTCGGCTGTCGGATTTCCGCTTTCAGGTCACACGGGTCGGGCCGCTGGAACGCGCTTCGCCAGCACCGGGTAGGCTGCAATGGAATTTGCGGCGAGCAGGGCAGTGACGATCAGTGCCGCGTCATAGTCCCACCACAGGATGAGATTACCCGTCAGCGGTGGACCGAGAATGCCACCCGCCATGGCTGTTGCCGGCAGCAGTGAAGAGAGACGACCGCTGCTGTCGGCGCGTGGCAACAATGCCATCAGGAAGGGAATGAAGAAATTCCAGCTGATGTTGAAAACGATGGTGACGAGAAGGAAAGGGCCGTAGCCCTCGACCATTCCCAGCGCCGCGATGGACACAACGAAAATCAGACCGGATGTCACCGGCAGGATGGGGCCTCGGGCGCGACCGGTGAGCCACGCAGCAGACAAAGCGCCGATTACACCGAGGAAAAGCCCGGCGGCGATGGCACTCGCGCCTTCATCGTTGCCGAGACCCGCCGCAGAAGCCAGTCGTCCGAGATAGTTCCACGCGCTCACACCAGCCGCATAAAACACCGTCAGCGTGATCAGTACATACCAGCCATCCCGACTGCCACCGCCGATGCCACTCACATCCATCCGGCGCGGTTGGACGTTCTGATAGGTCGCGGGCCACCGCAGCGCCAGAAGAGCAGCGATGACAAACACCACGGAAAGCGAGGTGATGATGCCGGTCAGCCCCAGGGTATCGAGGGGCAGCAGGTACAAAAAGCAGCTCGCTATGATCACATCGTTGGAGATTTTGATGCTCATGATGCGCGCCGGGTTCGGAGTGCGCAGGAACACGGCGGAGCACACACTCGCAATGACTACAATCGAGCCGTTCAGCAAAAACTGCAGGGCGTACAGCAGCGAGTCTCCGGAAAGCAGATAGAGCCCATGCGCTGCTACGGCATACAGCAGAAACGCGCCACCGACAGCAAAGCTGCTGCGGATCCGGTTGATCCACAGTGGCGCTGACATCGATACAAGAAATCCTGCGATGTTGCCGCTTGAAATGAAATAACCCAGCTCTGCGTCATTGAGCCCATGGACCTCGGCAAGCAGGCGTGAGAGAACCGGCATGATGTTCGGTTGCAGGGCGGCGAACCCGGCCATCGCCATCACCAGAACGATCGGAGGTGGCGAACGCAGAAAGGTGAGAACCGGGTTCCCTCCGGCTGAGTTCCCTCCGGCTGAGTTCATAGCGGAGCGGTCAGCGGCATGCCGAGTTCCAGACGTCCCGCCTGCTCGGCAATCACCGCCATGTCGAACACCGCATGTGCACTGATGGTATGAATATCGCGGTGAAAACGTTGCAGCGCCTGGTCATTCCGGTGAGCTATGGCACCACTGTTTTCAAACAGATCGCGGATGCCATCCCGGGCGAGTCGCACTGCCTGATTCATCAGCAACCTGTGGCGAACGCGAACTTCGAGCGGACAGATGTCTTCGGCTTCACCCCAGGCCATGCATTCAGCAGCCACTTGCCGTGCGATCACTTCAGCGGTGTCGATCTGCGCTTTCACCTGACCGATGAGGATCTGGGTAGCGACGGAATCGGATTGTTTCTGTTTCGAGCCGAACTTCTGCCGTTCCGGTGCGCGGGTGACGAAGCTGTTGAGTGCGCCCCGAGCCGCACCGATTGCGGGCGCACCGGCAGCGAGATAGAGAATCGGCATCATCGGCATGCGAAACATGGGCGAACCAAGAGCAAGCGCGCCCGCACCGCGACCGAAGGTCATGCCGGCGACGGTGGTGGAAAAACGTTCCGGCACAATCGCTTCGTGCACCACCAGATCGTGACTGCCAGTGCCGGCCATGCCGTCCATGTGCCAGGTGTCGATGATTTCAACCTTGTCCATCGGTACTGCGAAAAGCCGTATCTCTTTGGTGTTCTTGTTCGTGTCCTGAACGATCCCGGAGAGCAGCGCCCAGTCGGAATGCATCACACCCGTTCCCCAGGGCCAGCGGCCTGCCAGGTGGAAGCCTTCGGAGGTCAACTCGGCGATACCGCCGAGGTTGATGACGCCGGGTGCGATCACCCAGGGAACTTTCGAGAACACCTCTTCCTGCGCCTCCAGCGGCAACTGCGCAAACATCCAGTTGTGTTCCATGCAAAACGTTGTCGTCCAGGCCGTGGATGGGCAGGCCTGGGCCAAGAGCAGACCCACGTCGACAAATGCGGTCAGCGGAAACTCCACACCCCCGAACCGTTTCGGTACGAAGAAACGGTACAACCCGATATCGGCGAGGGCTTGCA
>VGVE01000126.1 GCA_016874135.1 Gammaproteobacteria bacterium
CGCAGCGATTCGTCAATCCATCCGGCAAACCAATACCACCCACGAAACCATCACCCAATTCATCGAGCAGGCACGGCTATATCGCGAATCCGGTGCGTTGGTCTCTCCGGCGGAGGGTAATGCCGCTGCCCGGTATCACCAGGTACTGTCCATTGATCCGGACAACATCATCGCGCGCCAGGGCCTCGATGAAGTGGTAGCCGAACTTCGGGCGCAGGTCGCCAGTCAACTTCGCGCGGGACAGTTCAACGCAGTGGCGGATACCATTTCCCAGGCGAGTGCGGTCAATCTGGACGCGGCGGCTGTCGATGATCTCCGGCGTCAGCTGATAACCGAACAATCGCGGATCGCCAGCATCAACCGTCTTCTATCCGAAGCCCGTGTCCACGTTGCCGACGGCTTTCTTACGCTGCCAGAGTCTGGCAACGCGACTCACAAGCTCCGAGAAATACAGAGACTCGACCCCGGCAACGCAGCAGCGGCCGGGATCCTGCGTGATGTCGCCGAACGGTTGGCTGTTGTTGCGCGCGAAGCGTGGCAAGCCGGCATGCGTAGGGACGCGCTCGAATACCTCGATCTGGCACTTGCCATCGTTCCCGGCGAGACAGAGTGGCAAACTCTGCGCGAGCAGTGGACTTCAGAAGGAAAGACTGGGCGCTGAACCCATAAAACGATGAACAGACGATCCAGGATATTGCTTACCTGCTGAAGATCGAAGGTGAAACCATACCGGTTTCAGGAAACCTCACCGTGGGGCGCCACATCGACAACGATGTCATCTTCGCCGGGGAGGATGTGCTCGACTTTCACCTCCGAATCGAAATTCACGAACGAGGTCCCGAGCTGATTCCGCTGGGCAATGCAACCTATTCCCTGAATGGCCGCGAAATGGAAAGCGCGTTTGGTGTGATCCCCGGTGATGTGGTTGGCATCGGCGCAACAACAGTTCAGATCGGCGTGAAGCGTGAAACCACCGATGGCATCCGCGCCTGGGTTTCGCAGGATGATGTCGGAGAGCGGGTCCATGACGTTCAGGATGATCTGCTGATCAGCCGGCATCCGGAATGTGGTTTGCAGATCGAGAGTGAGCATGTGTCACGCCTTCACGCGCGACTGGTGCAGGTCGCTGGAGCGTTGTGGATTCAGAACCTCGCTTCCGCCAATGGCACGGCGGTCAACCAGCGGACCATTCGCGGTGGTTGCCGGTTACTGCACGGCGATGAGATCCGGTTCGACGAAATCAGGCTTCGTCTGCGTGACATCGGTGAAGACCGAACTGCGCGTTTCCCGGGATGAGGATCTGCGACCCACTCGGCAGCAGCAACCTTTGTGAAATTCGTATCTAACACGCAGGCCGGGCAGACGTACATGCACAAATCGTGATGCGCCCGGAAGGCATGACGTTCACAGCGCTCGGCGGAGCAGGGGACTGTGCGGTCAACGGTCAGGCGGTGGTGGTGCACGATCTGCAGGATGAGGACCGCCTGTCACTGGGCGAGGCAGAGCTTGTTTTTCACCAGTCGACCCGCGTCACAGCGCCGCCGCGATGGGCGGTGCATGCGCTACGAATCGCCGGGCTTGTCGCCGTGGCGGTGATCCTTGGTGTGGTCCAGGGCTAAGTCCAACTGCTTCAGCCAAACGGGAAAACCGTGCATGACAGCTGTTGCTGCAACGGAGTGGGACAGGCCGGCTTCGCAATCGGCCGGGCTCCGGCTATCCTTGCCGCCCGCTGTTGTTCCCGAGATGATCCATGACCGTGAAGATTCCGTACCGGCGCGAACTGACGTTTGAATACGGACGAGTCGATACTGTTGCTCCGGGGATCCGGCGGGTCATCGCCAAGAATCCGAGTCCGTTCACCTTTCACGGTACTGGCACCTACATTCTCGGCCAGGGCGAAGTTGCTGTCATCGATCCAGGGCCGCTCGACCCGGAACACATCCGCAATGTTATGGCGGCGATCGCCAATGAGCGCGTTACTCACATCCTCATCACCCATACCCATATGGATCACTCGCCAGGAGCCGCCCTGATCAAGGCTCAGACCGGCGCAAGGACATTCGGATTTGGTCCACACGGCGCCGGCAAGATTGCGGCGGGCGTGGTTGTGGAAGAAGGTGGCGACATGGATTTTGTGCCTGACGTGAAAGTCGGGCATGGCGAAATCATTGCTGGCGGAAGCTGGAGCGTGGAGTGTGTGTATACCCCCGGCCATACGTCCAATCACCTGTGTTTCCAGCTAATCGAACAGAAGGCGCTCTTTACCGGCGACCACATCATGGGCTGGTCGACCAGCATAATCTCCCCGCCGGATGGCGATATGGCGGCCTACATGAAGAGTCTTGAGCTAATGCTCGAGCGTGATGACAGAGTCTACTGGCCGACGCACGGACCTTGCATCGAAGACCCGAAAACCCATGTCCGTGCCTTCATCACCCACCGCCAGGAACGCCAGCAGCAGATCGTCGATTGTATGCGTGGTGGTGTGTCGCGCATTGCCGATATGGTGCCGCGCATGTACACCGATACCCCTGAGTTCATGTATCCGGCTGCAGGCCGAAGTGTATTTGCTGCGCTGGAGTACATGGTGGCATGTGGTCTGGCGCGCACGAAAGGCACACCCACCCTCGACGGTCAGTATTTTCTGAACTGAACCCGGGCGATAAACAGCTTCAGGCAGGATCATCATTGGCCAGCGCGGTGTAGAGCGCCGCAAACCCAGTCAGCATCCGCTCGTCGGAGAAGTGCTGATTCACCTGTTCGCGGCCGAGTCGGCCAAGATCCGGCAGCAATGAACGTTGCCTGTGGATCCGCTCCAGCGCGCTGACAAGCGCATCAACGTTCCCAGACTCGAAGGTCCGGATGGACGGACAGAGCGTCGCCATCTCACGACAACCCGGCACATCGGCGACGACTGCGGGTACACCGCAGGCGAGCGATTCGAGTACAACGTTGGGTGTTCCCTCGTAGAGTGAGAGCAGCACCGTCAGGTCACACACCCGATACAACACCTCAGGATCATTGCGGTGACTCAAGGCAAGTACATGGTTGTCGAGGTCGTACCGGTGAATCAGCCCTTCAATGCGACCGGTCTCCAGAGACGCGGAAAGCTGACCCCGCGCCACCGCAGCTCCAACGAGCAGCAGTCATAAGCGATGGCCTGATTCAATGAGTTTTGCTACCGCCTGAAGCAGAAGTGCGTGATTTTTTACTGGCTTGAAGCTTGCAAACATGCCGATGACGAAGTCATCCCGGGCAATACCCAACGCAGCTCTTACTTCTTGTCCGTCACCGGGTTGGAAGCGTCCCAGCGCGGTGCCGTTACGAATGACACGGTAGCGCGCGCGTACCCGGCTGAACGCACACGAGTGCCAGCGCATGCCTTCGTCTCAATTGGCAATACAGAGCTGCATGTTCTGGGTCGAAAGGCGGTAGAGCAGGCGCTGCCACAGCCGATAGTGATGCCGGCTGCTGCGCTCAGAGCCGAGGACAACTACATCCTTGCACGCCCATGCCGCGAGACAAACCAGGATTTCGGCGTCGAGCAGAAAGCCGTGCATCACCCGGGTTTGCAATGTGCGCGCAAGATGTATCAGAGCGAGTACAGAGCCACGAAGAACATGCAAACGAGAGGGCTCAACAAGTTCACTGGCAAGCGGAACGAGACCGGAAAATGTCGCAACGTGGACGTCGAGTCCTCGTTTCACCAGACCATTTACGAGGGTGATCACACCACGCTCAGCACCGCCGAAGCCCAGGTCGCCGATGACCAGCAGAATGCGCGCAACTTGTGGGGCGTTAAGTTCAGCAGCAACGGGTTGCACGACAATCCGGAGGGTTGGGATACTCGTGATTAAACTACATTTGAGGGGAGACGACATGGCAAGCAGGCCGTTGCCGCAGCCAACACCGGAAACACAGCACTTCTGGGATGGAGCTCGCTGCGGCGAGCTACGGTTGCAGCGTTGTCAGGACTGCCTGACCACGTATTTCCCCCCGCGCCCGTTCTGTCCTGAGTGCAGCAGTCGCAACGTGACCTTATTCAAGGCTTCGGGTCGCGGCACGCTGGAGAGTTATGTCATCAACCACCGCCCGCATCCCGCCTGGACCGAGCCTTACGCCATCGCCCTGGTGCGACTGGAAGAAGGGCCACGGCTGATGTCGAACATCGTCGACTGTCCACAGACACCGGAAGCATTGATTCTCGACATGCCCCTTGAAGTGGTCTGGCACCGCCAGAACGATCAGATCACGTTGCCTCTATTCAAACCTACTGTTAGACCCGCTGTTGGACCCGTTGCCAGTCCGGCTGCAAACCGAGGTGCACCATGACCGGCGTAGCAATCGTTGGCGCCGCAGAAACCACTCGTCTGGGTGTCATTCCCGACATGTCAGAGTTGCAGTTGCATGCCGACGCCGCCCTCAACGCCATGGCCGATGCGGGAATCAACGCACGTGGTATTGACGGCTTCGCTACGGCGGGATTTCGACCCACTGAGGTTGCGCAGTATCTGGGGCTCAAACCGCGCTGGGTTGACGGCACCGCGGTGGGTGGTTGCTCATTCATGGTGCACGTACGTCACGCGGTCGCGGCGATCCTGGCCGGGCACTGCGAAACGGTATTGATCACCCACGGTGAAAGTGGCAAGTCACGGGTGGGCAAATCCGGGTTTGCGCCTGCGCCGGCTTCGTTTGCGGGGCAGTTCGAAGCCCCCTATGGCGTGGTCGGGCCACCAACCATGTTCACGGTGCCGGTCCTGCGCTACATGAAGGATTACGGTCTCACGCATGAACAGCTGGCCATGGTGGCTGTGGTTCAACGGCAGTGGGCACATCGCAACCCGCGCGCATTCATGCGCGATCTCATCACAGTTGACGATGTGTTCAACTCCCGGATCATCGCCTGGCCATTTCACCTGCTCGAATGTTGTCTGGTCACCGACGGTGGCGGAGCGCTGATTCTGACGGCTGCGGACCGGGCGAGGGATTTTCCAAAGAAACCGGTCCATATCCTTGGTACCGGAGAAAGTTCGGAAACGCCAATCATCAGCCAGATGGAAAGCCTGACCAGTTCGCGCGCCTTCCGGGTCGCCGGCGGCGATGCCATGCGCGAGGCAGGAATCTCCCACACCGATGTGGATCATCTGATGATCTATGACGCCTTTGCCCACTTGCCGATCTACGGCCTCGAAGATCTCGGGTTCTGCAAGAAGGGTGAGGCGGGCGCATTTATCGTCGAAGGGAACACGGCGCCCGGTGGGCGATTACCTACCAACACTAATGGCGGCGGTCTCTCCTACATGCACTCCGGAATGTACGGTATGTATGCGCTGCAGGAGAGTGTGCGCCAGATCCGCGGTGAGGCTGCGGCCCAAGTAGCGAATGTGGAAGTTGCACTTTGCTTGGGCGTCGGCGGCATGTTCGGGGCAAGTGGCTGTGTTGTGCTGGCGACGGAACCGGCGACCTGAAGCCGGTCACCGTCTGCGCTTTACTCAAGGATTACCGGGGAGGGCACGCTCGAGGCTTCTTCCGCGCTGATTGAAACAGGCACCTTAGGCTGTGGCGCGGAGACAGACTGATCGCTCACCGCTCGCATGATGCGGCCATTCTCACCTTCGATGGTGAAATAGAGCGCACCGTCAGGACCGCTGCGTACGTCACGCACGCGCGCGCCAATTTCGCTGAAGAGTTTCTCTTCAACCAGCTTGCCGCCCTCACCGTGGTGCAGTCGTCGCACTTCCTGATCAACGAGCGCACCGGTGAAGAAGTCGCCGCGCCATTCGGGAAACTGGTCGCCCTCGTAGATGGCAAGTCCCGACGGTCCAATAGAGGGGCGCCAGTAGTGTGCAGGTTGTTCCATTCCCGGCCATTCCGTGTACGGCGTGACGTAGGCGCCGGTGTAGTCGAGGCAATAGCAGATCGCAGGCCAGCCGTAGTTCTTCCCGGGCTCGATCCGGTTGAGTTCATCACCGCCCTGTGGTCCGTGTTCGTTCAGCCAGATGGTGCCATCCGCGGCGAGTGCGAGCCCTTGCGGATTGCGGTGTCCGAAGGTCCAGACGTAGGGCGCATCCGGGAACGGATTGCCGGGGGCCGGTTTGCCGTCAGCGGTCATGCGCAGGGTTTTGCCAAGCTGGCTGCTGACCTCCTGCGATTCGTGGCGGTACGAGAATCCATCCCCGGTGGTGAGCAATAGGTTGCCATCGCCCAGGATGACCAGACGGCCGCCATAGTGAACCGGTGTGTCCTTGCGGCGTTCAACCCGAAAGATGACTTCAACGTTTTCGAGCTTCGGTTGTGTGCCGGACTCATTCAGGATTGCCCGGGCGATCGCGGTACCGTTGTTCCCTGGAGAGCCTTCGGCATAGGTGAGAAAAATTCTGCGGTTCGCGGCAAAGTCGCGATCAATCACTACATCAAAAAGCCCGCCCTGGCTTTTGAAATAAACCGCGGGAACGCCTTCGACCGGTGCACTCACCTGGCCATCGGCAGATACGACACGAAGACGACCTGCATGTTCGGTGACGAGGAATCGTCCGTCAGGGAGAAAAGCCAGGCCCCAGGGGATCTCAAGATTCTCTGCCACGGTTTCAAGGCGATAGCCCGCCTGCACCGGCGCGAAGAGGCACAACAACACGCTGGCAGACATCAGGTGGGTCAATCGGGTTAGCATTCGTCCTCTCCAGAAATCGCGGAAGAAGCATACATGGGAAAGCGCGTCATGGCGTTCATCGTCGCCTGGTTGGTTACGTACGGCCTGGCCGTGACTGCGGCAACCCAGTCGGTACTGGCCTACCTCGAGGCGCTGGGCCGGGAAGTCTCGTTCGGTGAGCGCCTCGGAGCGATTGCGCACGATGTCGCCGGTATGGTGATCCCCTATGGCGCGCTGATCCTGCTGGCGATGCTCGTGGCCTGGGGTGTTGTCACGTTGATTGTACGGACCCGTCCGGCGCTCCGGCTCGCAGGCTTCGTCCTCGGTGGTTTCGCCGCGGTGATGGCGATTCATCTGACATTGCGCATGGTGTTCGACATGAATCCCGTGTGGGCGACGACAACCCCGATGGGTCTGATCCTGCAGGGGTTGGCTGGCGCGGTAGGTGGCTACGTCTTCTTTCGACTCAACCGGATTGCCATCGCATAAAAAGAGTGCGCCTGTTGCTGACGATTGGTTTGGCCGGGATGTCGGGCATCGCCGGTGCACATCCCCTCATGCCGGAGTCGCCCTGCAGTGAGCCGGTAAGGCCAGACCGCTCTGATGTTGAGCAATGGAACCGTTTTGTTGCCGAGGTCAATGCGTACCGGTCATGCATCTCCGGGTTCGTCGATTCCGAATATGCTGCGTCGGACGCACACCGGGCTGCGGCGGAACGCGCCCGCCAGCGCTGGAATGACTTTGTGCGTATCAACCTCAACGTGCCAGAAGACTTTCCCCACATCCCGAGACGTTAGCGCTAACGGTGCGGGTTTTCGATCGCAACCAACCCAGTGAACCATCCTGTGACGGCACCTGTTGCCCGGAGTGACGTGGACGACTACAGACTTGCATTCAAAGGCAGCGTGAATCGCTGGGAGTGTGATGAGAACGATCACCTCAACGTCCGTTTCTACTCGCGCATGGCGCATGAGGCGCTGGTCAATTTCCAGGTGGAATCCGGTTTTCACGGACCAGTGCATCTGCTTAATCAACACATGCGTTACCTCGCTGAGGCACGCCTCGCGACACCGATCAGCGGTTATCTGCTGCGCTTGGGGACACGGGCGAACGTGCACCGGCATCTCATCGAATTGCGCCACTCCTTTACCGGTGAGGTGCTGGCGACGTTCCTCACTGAAAGTGCACAGGACTCACATGGATTGCAGGACCAGGCGGACCCTACCTTGCCCGCCCATGCCGGGCCGCGGGGGCTGGCCGCAATTGAATCACCCTTCTCGGTGTTGCGTCGCGACCAGGCGGCTGCCCACGGGTTCGTACTCACCGGCAAAGGTGTGATCGCGCGTTCAGAGTGCTCGGCGGATGACACGCTGCGGGCCCACGCACTCATGGGCAGGATGTCCGATGCCATGCCAAATCTTCGGGCGGTGTTGCAAACCGCAGAGGAGCAGGCGGCGCGCAGCAACGGATTCCAGGGAGGCGCGGTGCTCGAGTACCGCAAGACTTACCATCGTCCGCTGAAGGTTGCCGATCGTTACGAGGTCTGGTCTGGTGTCCGTGATGTCAGTGCCAAACTGCAACATTTTGTGCACCTTGTATTTGAACTCGGGCAGGGATCCTGTGCCGCCAGCGACGAAGCGGTGGCAGTGGTGCTGGATCTCGTGGCCCGCAAGGCGATCGCGGTTCCGGAGTCGCGCCGGAACAGGATGCTGGCGCTACGCGTCACGTTACCCACCCAATTCTGAAGCTGAGGTCTGAAGGTGAGGGTTGAAACGGAGATCTGACGGCACGCTCTGAAGCCGCGCAAACAGGTGGCAGTACCGGCATGCAGAGATTCTTCCGACTGGTTCTATGTGAATTTTCAGAGCAAGATCGAGCCCGTATCACGGACCTTGGGAACACACTCAGATTGTCCGGAACTGGAGTCAGGTCGAAGGAGTGAATCGGATGTTTCGATCCACGCTACAGGCGTTTTCAATTCAGCTTGTTCTGGCCGCCTTGCTCGGAGTGCTGTCGCCTCCGGCGGTGGGGGGGGAAGCGTGGAGTTTGCTCGGTCTGGATAGCGATGACCCCCTGTCCCGGGCGGATCGACTCGACATCTCCGAAGACCTGATCCGCCGGCTCGACATCCTCAGACGGCGTGTCCCTATGCAGAAGCCGGATGAGGCCGAAGAAGTTCGCCAGCAGTTGACAAGCCTCGATGACATGACGCTCGCGAGTGAACGCCGCGGCCGATTTTTCCTGTCGCTTCCTTATCAGCATTACCAGTTGCTCGAACTGCTCGATGGTGCACGGCAGGAACTGGAGTGTATTCGCACGATGGAGATTCCCGAGGTGGAGCACGCCTGCTGGGCGCGTCTGGCAACGATCTACCTGTCGGAAGAACGTCTTGAACTCGGCGTCGGCACCTTGCGCGCAGCGCGGCTTTTGCCGAAGGACGACGACATGCCGCGTCCGGCCCAGGACCCGCGTGTCTGGTACGGAGAGTTTGGACGCGGCGTGGTCCGCCGTGTGCTGACGCCCTGGATTCAGATGCAGGGCGAAGCAGCCCAGGCTGCCGCAGGAAAATCGGCAGCGCCTGTTTTCCCGGCACCACTCAGTATGGATCAAGCGAAGACAGGAACCGTTGCCGAACCTTCCACTGAGGACCTCTCAACTGAAAACAACGAAGCGAAAGGGGGATCACCATGAAACACCGCCTTTTCTTCAGGCGCCTGGCCTTGCCCGGTTTGGCACCGTGCCTGGTGGGTGCGCTCCTGGTGGCCGTGCCGATCACGGGTTCGTATGCCGCTGCCGTCACGGTTCTGCTGAATTCGTCACCGGCACACGAGTGTTTTCTTGAAGTCGAACGCGACCGGATGAACCCGGACTTTGAACCCTGTGA
>VGVE01000127.1 GCA_016874135.1 Gammaproteobacteria bacterium
CCAGTGGAATCTTGTGGTTGTAGGCTACGACGGCAACATTCAGCGGCGACTGATGGGAGACTGGTTTGGCGAGATGTCGCCAGAGCGCATCGGCGTAATCATGGTGTGCCTCGGTGCGCTCTGTTTCGGCTCTGTTGCGTTGTTCCTGTTCTGCCGTCAGCGACGCGCCACGGTCAATCCGGGAATCAGTCTGCTGGCGCCGTTTAGCCGCTTTGCGGCGCGGTACGGATACGAACCCAAGCCAGAAGAGTCACCCCAGGCCTGGCTAAGGCGAGTCGGCGAGAGTGTCGGATTCGAACCCGATGCGACAGCCCGTCTCGCCGGAGATCTGGAAACCCTGCTGTATGGCGAAGGTGACATCCAACCTGCAATCGTTCGCCAACAGCTGCGGAAACTGCGGTGGAAGGTGGCACTCTCTCTCCGCTGAAGTCTGGCATTGGGTTGAATCCTCTCATTGCTCCGAAGAGCTTCCTGGATGACAGACTTTTATTCATCGCGCTGGACGGGCATATTCCCGCTTCCTTTGATTCCACTCGCAGGTGCTGTGAAAACTCTGCAACGGACGACACCCTGCGTCGGCATCTGTTCGACCACCTACGGCGATCTGGTGTGCCGCGGTTGCAAGCGATTTGCGCATGAAATCGTGCAGTGGAATGCCTATTCGCCCGAACAGCGTGACGTGATCTGGCAGCGGTTGTTCGAACTTCGCAGGCAAGCGGTGGAAGCTGCTGTGAGGGTTATCGATCCAGTACGGTTTGAGGCGTTTCGTACGCAACGAAAACTTCCGGAGGGCGCACCTTGGGAACTCGCGGCTTACGAAATCCTTCGATCGATCGTCATAAAGGATCAGGACGCTGCGGAGTTCGGGCTGCAATCGCTGAGCGGCTTACCCACCCTCGCCCTGTTGCGGGCGATCGATGCTGACATTTTCCACCGCTCCCGTGCCTGGTACGAGCACAGTTACCGGGTCGCTGCCGACTGAGCCGCGTCGCGGGATCAGGTGGCTAAACTGAGCGTCGGATCCACACCGCGATGACACCTGCTGTGTTTTTGCGTTGTCCGACTCCCGACGCGTGGCTCGAAGCGGTTGTACCTAATCTTGAGACGTTGCTTATCGACCATGCCAACTGTGAGAAAAAGGCGGCCGGCACTGCGCTCAGCCTGATGTACCGGTACATCGATCAGGAACGGCTCTTGATGCGGCTGTCGAAACTCGCACGCGAAGAGCTGCGCCATTTCGAGCAGGTGCTCAGCGTGATGAAGGCGCGCGGGGTGAAGTACCGTCACGTCACTCCGTGCCGCTATGCCGGGATGTTACGTGGCCCGGTTCGAACGCATGAACCAGCACGGCTGATCGATACGCTGATCGTTGGCGCGATTGTGGAGGCCCGTTCCTGCGAACGTTTTGCGGCAATGGCACCGAGGCTCGACGCGGACCTCGCGGAGTTCTACCAGGGCCTTGAAGCTTCCGAAGCGCGGCACTTCGACGTTTACCTGAGTTTTGCGCGGACGCACTCAACTGGCGTTTCAGCGGCACAGCTGGAGTCACGCATCGACTTCTTTCTCGAGCTCGAAGCGTCGCTTATCCAGGGCTCAGATCCTGACTTCCGGTTTCATAGCGGTGTTCCAGGCTGAATACGTGCAGGCTGAGCCGCTTGGCGCGGAGCAGACCGTACCATGCGACGTTGCCATCCCATGCACCGAGTACAAGGCGCCTGCCGGCAGCGAGGTCGTAAAGCCCAGGTCGATGGGTGTGACCGTGAACCACAGAGTCGCATGACGCCGCTGATAGCGCTGCGTTTAATGCACCGGCGTTCACGTCCATGATGTTCGCGGCTTTGTTGGCGTTGGTTTCGCGGCTCTTCGCCCGCAGTGCCGCGCCGAAAGCACGTCGTTCGCTGATGCTCTTGGAGAGGATGTCCTGCTGCCACTGCGGGCTTCGCACCATGGAGCGGAACTGCTGATAGGCCGCATCATCGATGCACCAGGCGTCGCCGTGTGTAAGCAACAGGTCATCGGCGATCCGGAATGGGTCCGGAATCAGTTCAACACCAGTTCTCCTCGCCAGTGACTCGCCATAAAGGAAATCCCGGTTTCCTTGCATCAGATAGACCGGACACTTCAGCGTCGTCTCGCGAAGCACCGCCATGAGGGCTGCTGCCAGCGGACCGTCATCATCGTCGCCGATCCATAGCTCCGTGATGTCACCGAGCAGCCAGATAGCCGCGGCTGCGGACTTCCAGGCGCCAAGCAGCTCCTGGAAGCGGCGAAACTGGCGTGAATCGATCGATTCGAGATGCAGATCGGAGACAAAAAGGTGAGGGCGGGGATCGACGGACATGATGCCCGGCATTCTAACCACCACGCAGCCGCGTTATCATCGCCGCCGCATTCGAGGTCGTATTCGGGGTATAGCGCAGCCTGGTAGCGCGCCTGCTTTGGGAGCAGGATGTCGGGAGTTCAAATCTCTCTACCCCGACCAACTTCTGTCGTGCTGCCTGTCCACTTCAGATCCTGTGGTACAGGTCGGCACAGCAGCGAACCGGGGATTGTTTCAACCTGCGCCTGTAGCTCAACTGGATAGAGCATCGGCCTTCTAAGCCGAGGGTTGAAGGTTCGAGCCCTTCCAGGCGCGCCAGATCATAGCTTTGCAACCGCGCGCCGCCGTCGGGCCGGCTTTCCAGTCCAGAAGCTGGCTGCGTATAATTTCGCGCCGCGCCGGAGCGTCGGAACCCCAGATTCTGATTCCAACCTCGCGGTTGCGACGCGTGATATCAACACGTCATGCACGTTGGTGGACGTAGCTCAGCTGGTAGAGCTCCGGGTTGTGATCCCGGCGGTCGTGGGTTCGAGCCCCATCGTCCACCCCATTTGCGCTCCGCGGGTCTCTGGTCGACACCAGCACCACGCGCAGCGGACTGCCTTTAGTTGCCCGGCGATTGTTCTTTGGATGAGGACCTGTCGGGCCTGGATTGAATTAACGCAGGTTTTAAATGCACATATCGATTGAGACCACGAGCGGACTGGAACGGCGCCTCAAGATCACGGTTCCGTCTGAAGAATTTGAGTCCCGCATCAGCCAACGCCTCACTGAGGCGCGAGGACGGGTTGCGCTACCTGGCTTCCGCCCAGGCAAAGTACCGTTGAAAGAAGTGCGCAGACGGTTTGGTCAAGGCGTACGGGTGGAAGTGGCCGGCGAGTTTATGCAGAAGACCTTCACTGACGCTGTGCAGCAGGAGTCACTGTTTCCGGCGGGCCAACCCAATCTTGAAGTCGTGAAGATGGATCCGGGTATCGACTTCGAGTTCACCGCCACGTTTGAAGTCATGCCCAAGGTTCATCTTGGGGACTTTTCCAAGATTGCCGTTAAGAAGCCGCTGGCGGAGATCGCCAGTGAAGATCTTGAACAGATGTTGATGCGACTGCGTGAACAGCGAAAGACGTTTGTGGCTGTTGATCGTCCGTGCGCGGATGGCGACAAAGTTACCGTCGACTTTGAAGGCCGCAAGGATGGTGAGGTGTTTGAAGGAGGCAAGGGCGAGGGCGTCGCTTTCGAGCTGGGTCGGGGGCAGATGATCGAAGCGTTCGATACCGGTGTACGTGGTGCGTCCGCAGGAGAAACGCGCACCTTTGACGCAACCTTCCCCGAGGACTATCGGGCCAAGGAGCTGGCTGGGCAAACGGTGCAGTTCACGGTCACGGTGAAAACGATCGAAGAGTCGCGCTTGCCGGAGATCGATGACGAGTTCATTGCTGCCTTTGGCGTCAAGGAGGGTGGCATCGAGGCGCTGCGCAAGGAAGTTCAGACGAGCATGCAGCGGGAACTTGATGCGAAGCTTCGCAGCATGATGAAAAAGCAGGTACTCGATCAGCTCGATGGCCTGCATGACGTGCAGCTACCCAACACGATGATCAAACGGGAGATCGAAAACCTGAAAGAGCGCCTCATGGGTCAGATGCGCATGTACGGCGGCCGAACCCAGAGCGCACTCAATCTGCCCGATGCCCCGTTCGAAAAAGAAGCGCAATCCAGAGTCAAACTCGGACTGATCATGAACGCGGTGATCGAAACCCACGATGTGCGACCTGATCCAGATAAAGTAACCGCACGTCTGACGGAGCTCGCGAGCGGTTATGAAGATCCCGCTTCCGTTATCCAGTACTACCGTTCTGACGCAGAACAACTACGCCAGATCGAGCAGGTGGTCATTGAAGATCAGGCAATAGACCTCATTTTGGGTAGAGCGGAAGTGGAAGATTTCCCCGCGAGGTACGCTGATGTGATGTCGGGCAAGGTTTTGCCGGATGAGGACAGTGATCTTGACCCTGATCGCAGTCACGACCGTGACCACAATCATGATGATGGCCATGTTCATGACGACGACCGCAGTCAGTAGTGTCCTTTGAGTTAGTATTAGGGTTGTCTTCAAGGTGATGCATCCGAATCGGAGAAACGGTTGATGAACGATCGAATGGGTGACAGGGACAACAGTGGTGCCGGATACAATACCGGGCTCGGCCTCATTCCCATGGTGGTTGAACAAACTGCCCGCGGGGAAAGGGCTTATGACATCTATTCCCGCCTGCTCAAGGAACGCATCATCTTCGTGGTGGGGCCAATCGACGATCACATCGCCAATCTGGTCGTCGCCCAGCTGCTGATGTGTGAATCGGATAACCCTGACAAGGATGTGAGCCTCTACATCAATTCGCCCGGTGGCTCAGTCACCGCGGGTCTTGCGATCTATGACACGATGCGTTTCATCAGACCGGATGTCAGCACGCTGTGTATTGGTCAAGCAGCAAGCATGGGCGCATTCCTGCTTGCCGCCGGTTCGCCGGGAAAGCGTTTTGCCCTGCCCAATTCCCGGATGATGCTGCACCAACCTGCAATCGGCGGCGCGCGCGGCGTGTCAAAAGATATCGAAATTCATGCCCAGGAAATCCTGTTGATGCGCGAGCGGCTGAACCGGATCCTGTCCGAACACACCGGGCAGACTGTGGAGCGCATCACCCGGGACACTGATCGCGACTACTGGATGTCAGCGGACGACGCACTCTCCTACGGGTTGATCGATACCATCCAGCAGCCACGAAACCGAGGGCCTGTTGCGGTCAAGTGACGTACTTCTGGCGCGCCGTTGCTGGGCTGTACCTCACGTCCGGAGTGGGGCCTGAACAACGGTGCTAAACGGCGACCTGGTTCCCGTCGCAGGTTACAAACCTGTACTTGCAATGCATGCATTTCCGCAGCAAGGTTACGGTATCCGATCAATTGATCCTCATTCGAACCTGAACGAGGCGTTTTTTCATGGCCAATGATTCCGGCAAAAAAGACGATTCCGGCAAGTTGCTGTACTGTTCATTCTGCGGCAAGAGTCAGCACGAAGTTCGGAAGCTCATCGCCGGTCCATCCGTCTTTATCTGCGATGAATGTGTCGAGCTCTGTAACGACATCATTCGCGAAGAAGTCGCGGAAAGCACTGAAAAGTCCGACAACAACCGTCTGCCGCTGCCGGAAGAAATCAAGGCGATCCTGGACGAGTACGTCATTGGCCAGACCCACGCGAAGAAGGTGCTGTCGGTTGCGGTTTATAACCATTACAAGCGTCTGCACTACCACGGCAAGCAGGACGATGTCGAGCTTTCGAAATCCAACATCCTTCTCGTCGGTCCGACCGGTAGCGGCAAGACACTGCTGGCAGAAACGCTGGCGCGGCTGCTGGATGTTCCTTTCACGATCGCCGATGCAACCACCCTGACTGAAGCCGGTTATGTGGGTGAAGATGTCGAGAACATCATCCAGAAGCTGCTGCAGAAATGTGACTACGACGTCGAGCGCGCTAAGGTCGGCATCGTCTACATCGATGAGATCGACAAGATTTCTCGCAAGTCGGACAACCCGTCCATCACCCGAGACGTGTCCGGCGAAGGGGTACAGCAGGCGCTGCTGAAACTCATCGAAGGAACCATTGCATCTGTACCGCCTCAAGGTGGCCGCAAGCATCCGCAGCAGGAGTTCCTGCAGGTCGACACCGCCAACATCCTGTTCATCTGCGGTGGTGCGTTTGCGGGGCTCGAAAAAGTTATTCTGTCTCGATCGGAAAAATCCGGGATCGGTTTCGCAGCAACGGTGAAGGGGGATTCCGATCGCAAGAGCATCGGCGAAACCCTGCGCACGGTTGAGCCTGAAGACCTAATCCGCTATGGCCTGATCCCAGAGTTTGTGGGCCGGTTGCCCGTGATCGCCACGCTCGATGAACTCGATGCCGAAGCCTTGATGCAGATCCTCACCGAGCCGAAGAACTCGCTGACGAAACAGTACGCAAAACTGTTCGAGATGGAGCACGTCGAGATCGACTTTCGCGAAGATGCCCTTCGGGCTGTGGCGAAAAAGGCCATGGAACGAAAAACCGGGGCCCGCGGTTTGCGCAGCATTCTCGAGTCAGTCCTGCTCGACACCATGTATCGCATTCCGTCGATGAAGTCGGTGGCCAAGGTCGTCGTCGATGCGAGTGTCATCGAAGGCGAAAGCGAACCGATGCTCGTTTACAAGAACACCGAGCCGAAGACAAAGGCTGCCGGGGAAGACTGATCCCGAGATCCTTCCCCCGCACGCTCCTCGAACATCCCTGGATTCGCGTCGCGCCCGGGGCAGGCAGACAACCCTTCAGACGACCCCCTGGCTTCGCCAGTTTGTTGACTCAAAACGTTCAGGTCCCCGCTCGTGCAGCGTGGTTGCCGATTGAGCGTCGCATGCCGGGAACCGAATCCGTGAACCGCTGCACACGGCGCGATGTCAAACGTCCAGTTCGTGAACGGTTGGTTACCCCGCCCAGCCTGGTCCCCTAGAATCAATTCAGGTGACATGATGTCCAGACCGAATTTTCCACCCTTGATGAGGACTGTGTGAACAGAAACCAGCACGTACTTCCGGTTCTCCCGCTCCGAGACATGGTGATCTATCCGCACGGGGTGCACCCTCTGTTCGTCGGAACATCCAGTTCTATCAAGGCGCTGGATGCGGCGATGGCGGATGCCAAGCAAATTCTGCTGGTAGCTAAACGCAGGTCGGACGTTGAAGTCGGTGCGCCAGCTGATCTGTTTGGCGTAGGAACACTCGCAACGGTTTTGCAGCTTCTCAAGCTCCCGGATGGAACCGTCAAGGTTCTCGTCGAAGGCGGCAGCCGAGCCAAAGTTGAATCGTTCAGTTTTGACGGTCCGTATGTCAGCGCCGAAGTGGAGAGTGCAGCCGAGCCAGTGGTGGACGGCGCCCAGGCTGAGAAGCTGGTGCGCTCCATCATGATGCAGTTCGAGCAGTACATTGAGTCGTCGAAGAAGATCCCGCAGGAAGTCCTCACGAGTCTTTCGGGAATCGACGATCCAGCGCGTCTGATCGACACCATTGCCGCCCAGATGAACCTCAAGCTCGAGGACAAACAGAGCGTTCTCGAAGCCTTTGATCTCGACGAGCGGCTGAAAACGCTGCTCGGGTTCATGCAGGCCGAAATCGATGTCATCCAGCTCGACAAGAAGATCCGCGGCCGTGTCAAACAGCAGATGGAGAAGAGCCAGCGAGAGTATTACCTCAACGAACAGATGAAGGCGATCCAGAAGGAACTGGGCGACCTTTCGGAAGCACCGGGTGAAAACGATGAACTCTCGAGGCGCATCGAAGAAGCCGGCATGCCCGATGAGGCCAAGGCCAAGGCCACTGCGGAACTGAACAAGCTCAAGCTCATGCCGCCCATGTCGGCCGAAGCCACGGTGGTGCGTTCGTACGTCGACTGGATGGTCCAGGTGCCGTGGAAGAAGAAGAGCCGCGTGCGCAAGGATCTGGCACATGCGCAGAAGATCCTCGATGAAGACCACTATGGTCTGGAAGAGGTGAAAGAGCGGATCATCGAATACCTCGCCGTGCAGACGCGGGTAAAGCAGATGCGGGGCCCGGTGCTCTGCCTAGTCGGTCCGCCCGGTGTGGGCAAGACCTCTCTCGGCGAGAGCATCGCCCGTGCCACCAATCGCAAGTTCGTGCGCATGGCGCTCGGCGGCGTTCGTGATGAGGCCGAGATCCGTGGGCATCGCCGTACCTACATCGGTTCGATGCCGGGCAAGATCCTGCAGAAGCTGGCCAAAGCCGGGGTCAGCAATCCGCTGTTCCTCCTGGATGAAATCGACAAGATGGGCATGGACGTTCGAGGTGATCCGGCGAGTGCGCTGCTCGAGGTCCTCGATCCGGAACAGAACAGCACGTTCAACGACCACTATCTCGAGGTCGACTACGATCTGTCGGACGTGTTTTTCATCTGCACTTCCAACTCGATGAATATCCCTGGTCCTCTGCTTGACCGGATGGAAGTCATTCGTCTGCCGGGTTACACCGAAGACGAGAAGCTGCACATCGCCGACAAGTACCTCGTGCCGAAACAGCGTCGTCTCAACGGCCTCGGGGACAAGGAGCTGCAGCTCGATCACGCGGCCATCATTCACTTGGTGCGGTATTACACCAAAGAGGCTGGGGTACGTGGTCTCGAGCGTGAAATCGCCAAGATCGCGCGCAGGGTGGTGAAGCGGCAGATGGTGATGACGCCCAACGCGGGGCATCAGCCGCTGGTCGTGACGTCGGACCTCATCGAAGACCTGAGCGGCGTTCGCAAGTTCAGCTACGGGGTGGCCGAGAAGGATAACCAGATCGGCATCGTCACCGGTCTCGCCTGGACCCAGGTGGGTGGTGAGCTGTTGTCCATCGAAGCGGTAACGGTTCCTGGTAAAGGTCGCCTCACCAAAACCGGCTCGCTGGGCGACGTGATGCAGGAATCCATCCAGGCAGCGATCACGTTCGTGCGCAGCCGCTCGAGGTCCATCGGCGTGGCAGCGGATTTCCATGAGAAAAATGATCTGCACATTCATGTGCCGGAGGGTGCGACGCCAAAGGATGGCCCGAGTGCCGGGATCGGCATGTGTACGGCACTGGTTTCTGTCGTGACCGGTATTCCGGTTCGTGCTGATGTGGCGATGACCGGTGAGATTACGTTGCGTGGACAGGTGTTGCCGATCGGTGGGCTCAAGGAAAAACTGCTTGCTGCACGCCGGGCCGGTATCCGCCGCGTCATCATCCCGTCGGAGAATGAGCGTGATCTGAAGGAGATTCCGGACACGATTACCGGGCAGCTCGAAATCGTCCCGGTGAAGTGGATGGATGAAGTGCTGGAGATCGCACTGGAACGTCGGCCGATGCCGCTTTCGTCGGATACGCCGGTGGTTGCACCGGTGGATTCCGCTGCCGCCGCATCAACCGATACGAGCCGGAGCAATCTGAGTCCGCACTGAAGG
>VGVE01000128.1 GCA_016874135.1 Gammaproteobacteria bacterium
GAACGTTTACAACATTGGGCACGATCTTGGTCACGACCCTGAGGCGATCCCGGTAACAAAAGGAGAACCGGCTGATGCCACTTCTGCAAACACTTCGAACTGAGTGGGCGCGCAGGCCCTGGTGGATGAACATCATATTCGGGTTCTGCGTGTACATGACCTTCATCTACATGCCGTTCGATCTTTTCATCAAACCCGTCGAGGTGGACCAGGAAGTGTGGTTCGGCGTCATGCTCACCGGCTGGTGGGCGAAGGCGACAGCGCCTTTGCACTGGCTAATCTATGGCGCTCTGGCGTACGGGTTCTGGAAGATGCGGCCCTGGATGCATCCCTGGGCTGCAATCTATTCGCTGCAGGTGGCCATTGGCATGGGTGTGTGGAGCCTGCTCGATCCGCGCGGTCCTGGCCTTATGGGTGGGCTCGTTGCGTTCCTGCTCTTCCTGGTCCTGGTGGTGGCGCTGTGGCGCGCACGGATCTGTTTCGCAGGCATCGGCGCGCCGCCCGCCTGACCTGAATGGAAAAACGCCGCGGCGAACCTGACCGGCTGGTTCAGCGGGCCACCCGAACGATACGCGTGCCGAAGTTGCCACCGGCGAGCAGATCAACAAACGCCGCCGGCGCCTGCGCGAGACCCTGATATTCATCCTGTTCGGCGCGAAGTGCCCCGGTACGGATCCAGCCCAGCATCGTCTCTCTGGCGTTCGCATAATCCGCTACGTAGTCGAACACGAGGAACCCTTGCATACGGATGCGCTTGTTCACGAGGAGGCCTGGAACGCCGCGCGGACCACCGGCCGGGTTTGACGTGTCATACTGGCTGACCACGCCGCAGCAGGCGATGCGGCCAAAGGTGTTCATACGAAACAACACGGCGCCGAGGACATCACCGCCGGTGTTATCAAAATAGACGTCGATGCCATCCGGGCAAGCCGCCTTGAGTGCGGCACGAAAGTCGCCATCCTTGTAGTTGACCGTGGCGTCGAAGCCGAGATCTGCAACCAGCCGTGCGCCTTTTTCATCGGAGCCGCAGACCCCGACCACGCGGCAGCCTTTGAGTTTGGCGATCTGGCCCACCAGATGACCCACTGACCCGGCAGCGGCCGAGACCACTACGGTTTCACCGGCCTTGGGTTCGCCGCAGCGCAAGAGCCCAAAATAGGCGGTGAGTCCGTTCGTGCCGAGTGCACCGACGTAGTGTGCCGGATCCTCGATTGCGGGCACCTTCGTCAAGGTCTTCTCGGGATGGCTGGCGTAGGCCTGCCAACCGGAGCCACAGATGACCAAGTCTCCTGCAACGAACCCAGGCGCCCTGGACTCAACGACCCGGGAAACCGTCTGTGCGTTCATTACAATTCCGGTCTGCGGCGCGCCGGCGTAACTGGCGCTGCCTTGCAAGCCGGCTCGGGCACCTGCGCCGACCCCGATGGCCAGTGTCTGGCAAAGCACCTCGCCGTTACCGGGTGCAGGCACGGGGGCTTCCGTGACTTCATAGTCGGTCACCGCGAGTTTTTCTTTCGGCAGATTGCGGATCAGTACACGGGTGTTGGTGGTCATTCGCCGGACTCCGATCAGTTGGTGAGCAGTTTGATTTGGTGTTGCCCACATAATACGGAAGAACGGTATTGGTGGTTGGTGCGAACAGGGTCCCGCTCCGGCCTATACTCGCGGGATCTGCATGGGAGGAGGGAGGAAGGGAATTGGGCAAGCTGGACGGACGGGTTGCATTGGTCACCGGCGCGGGGCGCGGAATCGGCGCGGCGACGGCGATAAAGCTGGCTGCAGACGGTGCCGCTGTCATCGTCAATGACCGCGATAGGGATGAAGCGGCGGCCACAGCGCGACGCATCATCACAACAGTGGGCAAAGCAGTTTGTGTGGTCGCGGATCTCACCACGAGCGGCGCTGCCGAAAACCTCATCGAAGAAAGCCTGCGCGCCTTCGGCGGCCTCGACATCATCGTCAACAATGCAGGTTACGTCTGGAACGGCGCTGTCCAGAATCATTCAGATGAGCAGTGGGCGGCGATGCTCGACATGCATGCCGGCGCACCATTTCGCGTTCTGCGTGCCTGGTATCCCTGGCTCAAACAAACCACCACACGTGAGCTCGAAGCAGGTGGCCCGATGAGGTGTCGCAAGGTCGTGAATATCTCGTCGGTGAGCGGAACGACGGGAGCTGCAACGCAGATCGCTTATTCGGCAGGCAAATCGGCGGTGGTCGGGATCACCAAGACGCTGGCGAAAGAGTGGGGGCGGTTCAACGTTACCGTCAATGCAGTGGCCTTCGGGCATATCGATACGCGGCTCACACAGACGTATGACAGTGTGCCACCGACGATCCGGGTTGGCGACCGGGCGTTCAAGGTGGGGCTCTCCACGGAGCAGGCGGAATCCGTTCGTGCGGCAACACCACTCGGTCGATCGGGTGTACCCGATGATGCAGCCGGCGCGATAATGCTGTTCTGCTTCCCGGAATCGGATTTTGTAACGGGGCAAATCCTGACCTGTTCAGGGGGTCCTTAGCGGTTCAAGTGAGGGGCTTCGCGAGGCTTTATTCCGACCAGTTTGTAGCTTCGGTCTGGCGAATGTAGGCCGCGTGGATTTTTTTCCTCAGGGTTTACAGGGAAATTACCGGTCGCGATGTACAGAGTCCTTGGGGCTGGCTCGTCGGCGAGCATGACAACTTCACGGGCATCGTCGTCGCTGGATGGTTGTTCATCCTGATCGTGATCTATTGGTGTTTCAGCCGCCGCGCTAATCCGGCAGCCCCAACACCCGCTTCGCAATGATGTTGAGTTGAACTTCCTTCGTACCGCCGGCAATCGTCAAAGACTTGCGATAGAGCCAGCCCCTCGTCTGTTCGATCTGCTCAATATCGACACCTTCGTCCTCTTCCGCTCCGTGTTCGATGGAGAGTCCGCGGGTGCCTGTGGCTTCGAGCAGCAGTTCGTCGCCACGCTGGGTAAGGAGTGCGTTGGTGAGTTTTACCGCCGAAGATGTAAACCCAGGTGCTCGCGCTTTGAGTTCTTCGATCGCGCGCGCTTGGGTGAGTCGCTGCGCATGGGCGTTGATCTGCCAGTCGATGAGGCCAGAGCGGATGTTTACGTTGTTGATGCGGCCGGTGAGTTCGCCGGTTGCGGCGCGGATGCGTTCCGGCATTCGGCTGCTTTCGGCTCGGCCACCCTGGGCCCCGGAAATGTTGATTCCTGCGTGCGTGGATCGTTCAAACTGCAGGAGTCTTTTACCTACAGTCCAACCGTTGCCGATGCCGCCGATGACATCGTTTACGGCAGCGATTGCATCCTCGAACACTGTTTCGTTGAATGGTGATGCACCCGAGAGGAGGCGAATCGGATGCACCTGAACGCCGGGCTGATGCATGTCGACGAGAATCAGGCTGATGCCTTCGTGTTTTTTCGCACCCTGGCTGGTGCGGGCGAGAACAAAGATGTAGTCGCAGTACATCGCATCCGAGGTCCAGGTCTTCCGCCCGTTGATGCGTAATTCATCACCAGTACGTTCGGCACGTGCGGTGAGCGAAGCGAGATCAGAGCCCGCACCAGGTTCCGAATAGCCCATTGCCCAAGCCCCTTCACCACGCGCGATGCCTGGTAACCAGCGTTTTTTCTGCTCTTCGGTACCCAGCTCCAGAATCGTCGGGCCGATATAGTTGACGCCCCGTCCGGTAAGCGGCGTACGAGCGCCGATGCGGGTGAGTTCTTCGATGAGAATCCGGTACTCAGCATTGCTGAGTTCAGCACCGCCATAGGCGCGCGGCCATGTGGGGACCGTCCAGCCGCGTGAAGCCATGCGGTCCAGCCACAGGCGCGTATCGCTATCGAGTGTGATCTTGCTGCTACCGAAGGGGATCTGCCCCGGGCCTCGCGCGCCGGGAGGGCAGTTCTCTTCAAGCCAGGCCCGCGTCTGGGCCCGGAATAGTTTGAGATCGGCGTTGGGTTCGCGGGTGTCTTGTTGATTCACGGCTTAAATCCGCTCGCTCTCGATTGGGGGAGCGATGAGTTTAAACCGGAACCCGCGAACGGTTACTGGTGACCCTCTACCCGGATGTCCTCGATCTGGATTTCTTCCTGACGTTCCGGCTGCCACGCAGGCTCTGAACGTTGTTCCTGTTGCGGTTCAAATCGTGAGCCGCTGTCGGACTCCCGGTCCCAGTCCCGCACCGGCGCTTCAAAGGACTGCTCCCGGCGCCAGTCCTGGGCTTCTTCCTGTGGGCGACTCCATGAAGGTTGCTCGAAGGATCGCCCGAAAGACCGCTCATCAACGGAAGGTTCCGGGGCAGGCGTCGGCTCGAAGCGAGGAGATTCTTCGTACACCGGCTGTGAAGTGATTTCGCCGTGGCGTTCGATCACCGGATCCGATCGATATTCTTCGATCCGGCGTTCGATCACGGGCGCTTCAAACCCGCCGCTACGTTCCTGACGCCAGGACTCTGCCTGATCCTGTGACTCCTGGCGGGCCCGTTCTATTGCAGCCTGAACAGCGGCTTCGTGTTCGACGCCGTAAGTGGATGACTGCGGAATTGCGGCGGCGGGTGATTCCACGATCGCGGGTTCCGGCGCCTGGTGAATAACCGGTTCCGGTGCGCGGTGAACCGCGGGCGCCTCATCAATCACTTCCCGCTCAAAGTTTGAACCGCGTTGAATGATGCGCACCTGCTCGCCGTTGACATCACCTTCATAAACCACCGGTGTATCAGCGGTCTGGGCAGGAGTCACTACGGGTGCGGAAGCACTTTCCGACAGCGTGCTGTTATGACTACCAGATTCTGCTGCAACCGGGGCGCCGGCTGCTGCTGCGCCTGTGGTCGCTGCAACGCCCACATCTCCAGGAACAGAAACACCAGATTCACTGCCAATACCGTTTACAAAATCACCGCTGGGCCCAACCGGGTTTTCGGTGTGTTGCTGCCGATCCCCGAAGGGGCGTGAGCCGGCTTGTTGTCCGGGTTGCCACACGCTGTCTTCCGGCAACCCGGGAGTGCTGCCTTCCGCAATGACCGGCACCGGTCCAACGGGCTCGTTCACATAAGCTGGGGCTTCCTGGTGGCGATAACGGCGCCAGTGCCCATGATCGCGGTAGGAGCGGCCGTAATAGGGGTGACGGCGATATTCATGATGCAACCAGTGCAACCTATGGTGATGCCAGCCGATGCCATACCAGGAACTCACGCCCCAGAAATGGCGGGAAGGGAAGTCCCAGTAGTCGTCGTAGGGGTAGTAATAAACCGGGAAGGGCGTCGGGTAGTAGTGATAGACATGACGTGATCCATAGCGGGTGACTTCCCAGGGATCGTAGTAGGGGACATAGATCACCCGTTCGCTGACTGGCCGTATGTAGACGATCTTTTCGCGGACTTCGACCACCTGGCGGTTGTCGCTCTTCAGGTTACCCGCCACCCGCGCACGCTCACGAAAGCCCGAGACGGCTTTCAAAACGTCCGGTTGTTGATTGATGACCGCCTCGCCGAGGCGCCAGGTCCAGTCGAGATCGGTATTGAGCTTCTTCAGAACCTCGGGGTAGTTCAGCAGTGCAACGACGCTGCCGTCCCAGCGTTCACTGGGCTTGCCATCCGGGGTCTGTTCACGGAAGCGGGCTGCTTGTACGACTTGCAGCGGAAAAGTGCTGGCGGGCAGCACAACTGCAACGAGGTCATCGGGATATAGCGCGATAGGCCCAACGAGTTCTTCAAGGGCCGCAGGTGTGAGCGGCGTATAGGGCTTCTGCGGCGCTACTGGCTGTATTTCCACAGCGCCGGCCCAAGGCATCGCCAACAAACTGGCGAGCAGCAGGGTGAGAAATGAACCTGACAGGAGCTTCATGCGTTTCATCATGCACTACCTCGTGCTGCTCAAGCGGACGTGCCTCACGCCTCTAGTGTTTGTCTGTTCTATTGGCAACCTAGCGGCAGCATGCCAGCGCGGCGATGAATCGCTGCTTAACAGCGATACGACTCGTTTTCAGCCAGCGCCGCCAGACATGTGGAACATGTCCCGTTCCATGAGAGCCGTGTGCGGTACAGGATCGGCCTGATCAGGCAGTGCGATCCCTTTTAATGAGCGCTCTCCGGATGCGTCTGCCTGACCCTGCAGGGACAGCCTGGCTATGTCACGCTGCAGCAGGCGTCGGATTAGCCGCGGGTACGCTGTAGCGCTGAATTTCTTCAACAAATGCCCGAAGACCCGTAATTCCGCTCGCTTCTGCGTCCTGACACCAGTTGCGAAGCGCGGTGACCATCTCCTCGAGGTTGCCGGTGCGTTTGCTCCAGATTGCCTGCAGTCGCATGCGCAGTTCATACGCGGTTCGCAGATCCGGGACACTGATCAGATGCGCCAACTTTTCCCGTCCGCGCGTATCGAGCAGCAGATCATCGCGGGTCAGAATTCGATGGGCGCTGCGCAGCAGCTTCCGGGTGGCGCCTGTTGCGTTCAAACGCTTGTCACGCACCAGTGGCACGATCACGGTGCGTGCATAGGTCGCCATGACGTTAAATCGGTCGTTGACCAGCGCCAGCGCGGTGTCCTTGTCGAGGCGGCTCTCTTCGCGCCTCGCCACCACTGGCCCCGTACTAAGCGGGCGTGCCAGCCCGAAGCGTTCAAACACACGAATGTAGAGCCAGCCGATGTCGAACTCCCAAGGCTTGACCGAGTACTTGGCTGAATTCGGATAGGTGTGATGGTTGTTGTGCAACTCCTCTCCGCCGATGAGGATTCCGACGGGAGAAATGTTGCGTGAGGCGTCAGCGGGTTCGAAGTTACGGTAGCCCCAAAAATGGCCGATGCCGTTGATGACGCCACCGACCAGCGGTATCCACATCATTTGGATGGCCCACACGGTGATGCCGATCAGCCCGAAGAGAAGGATGTCGATGATCGCCATCAGGCCGATACCGGCGAAGCTGTAGCGATAGATGTGATTCTCGATCCAGTCGTCCGGTGTTCCTGCGCCGTAGCGGGCGAGGACTTCGGGCTTTGCGGCGGCGATCCGATAAGCACCTGCCTGATCCCAGAGAATCTTGTTGATGCCCTGCAATACAGGGCTGTGTGGGTCCTCCTCGGTTTCACACTCCGCGTGGTGCTTGCGGTGTACGGCGGTCCACTCCCGCGTCACCATTCCGGTACCGAGCCACAGCCACAACCGAAAGAAGTGCTGCAACGCCGGATGCAACCAAAGGGCGCGGTGGGCCGAAAACCGGTGCAGATAGAGTGTGACGGCCAACGTGGTGATGTGAGTCAGCACCAGTATGGTGAGGATAAGCTCCACCACGCCGAGGCCGAGCAAACCACCATCGAGAAAGGCAATCACGTTCTGAAGCGCTGAGTCCAATCGATTCTCCGGATTGAATGAAGTTGGGTGGCAGGTCGTGGACTTCAGACCAAACCGCTGTTCATCAAGTAGCCATATATGAGGGCGACTCCCATGATCGACAACAACAGAAAGGTGCCTTGGGCACCGATCAGTCTCGGGTAATTCGAGCCTTCGTTGGTCGAGAGTCCCCAGGCATGCAGCAGCCTGAGTACCACCAGGCTTATACCGAAACCATGGAGGACTTCCACGACCGTACCATTCAGCTCAAGCAGCAGTAACAAAATCAGGGCGAGTGGAACATTCTCTACAAAGTTGGCCTGGACGCGCAGTACGGCGTCCGGGCGCCAGCGTGGCTGCGCTGCGGTTCGCAGTCGCACATACAGCACATGGTTGGCCAGCAGGACTGCGAACACACCGAGTATTCCGGCATACAGGCCGGTGATCGCGAAACTCATGACATCGCTCCGATGAGGGCGCTGATGACGCCCCCCACCGCAAGCGTCAGGCCGATGTAGCCGTATTGGTCAATCCAGAAGAGCCCAAACGCTTCCGGTGAACCTTTCGGAGCGGTAGGTACCGGCCCTTTGCGCAACTGTCTCGGTATTCGCCCGTTGGCGACGATCTGTACGCCAAGCCAGATCCCCGCAAGACCCATGACGATCAGCCAGTCCGCAAGCTCGAGTGTGGCCATCAACAGATGCTCCCGTTACCAGAATGTCAGGGGTGGAAAGCGTGAAGCATGGACAGGGCGACAGGCGTGCACCGTGTAAAAAAGTACGCCAGCCCCCGCTTCCCCCACGGCGGCTTGCTCCGTTCCTTGTATGCTCTCTCGTCTGGAGCATATCAAATGGGGTCAACATGTCGCTAACCGGCAGACGGATTCTGGTTACCGGATGCGGGGGTGGCATCGGCCAGGCCGTGAGCCGGGTGCTGCATGAGCGTGGTGCGCAGCTCATTCTCAGCGATCTCGAGTTACATGGAGCCGCAGTCGCCAACGCCTGCAAGGCACGCTATCTCTCGCTTGATGTGACACAGGAGCATGCCTGGCGCACGGTCGCGGCAACGGTGCGTGAGGAGTTTGGGGCCCTGGATGGCCTCGTCAATGTTGCCGGGGTGATTCTCATGCAGCCGTTGATTGAAACCACGCTGGCCGAGTACCGCCGCATCCAGACGGTGAACCACGAGAGCGTTTTTCTTGGCATCAAGGCCACCGCCGCATTACTTGAAGAATCGGGGCTCGAACACGGTGCAGCCATCGTGAACTTTTCCTCCATCTATGGTCTGGGCGGGCAACCCGGGTTCAGTGCGTATTGCGCCGCCAAAGGCGCCGTGCGCCTGCTTACCAAAGCAGCGGCGGTGGAGTTCGCGAGCAAGGGTCAAAGGATCCGGGTGAACTCGGTTCATCCCGGACCGATCGACACACCACTGGCGCGTCTGCCTATCGAACAACTCGTTCGCCAGGGCAAGGTGGCATCGCTGGAGTCCGGGTTGAACCGCATTGCGTCCGGCTATCCGGGTGGGCGGATCGGCCAGCCAGAGGATGTAGCTGGCGTGGTCGCATTTCTGCTGTCTGACGATTCGCGGTTTCTTAATGGTGTTGAGATCCCGGTGGACTATGGCTTTACTGCGCGGGCGCAGTAGTACACCAGGCGTTCAAGGCTGACTGTGTTTCAGATGAGAGCGGATCAGGCGGCGGCGTAAGCGAGTTCGGAAGCCTGGCTGCGCAGGAGACTGTTCTCGAGTAACCGTTCGGTGTAGTCGCGGCAGCCACCGCAGCCGGTGCCTGCACCGAGCTGATGCTCGAGATCGTTGAGTGTTGTTGCGCCTTCGCGAATCGCCTTGTGAATGTCACGATCCGTGATGCCGCGGCAGAGACAAACGTACATGGATTTCCCGGTACCGGATTTGTCAGTTCAGCGATAGTGTAAATAAAAATGATTCTCG
>VGVE01000129.1 GCA_016874135.1 Gammaproteobacteria bacterium
GCCGTGGGGCCTCTCCTTCGGCTATGGCATGCACGCCTGCCTCGGCCGGGATCTCGATGGTGGCATTGTTGGTACGGACGGCCCGGATGGACCGGATGAGCCGCATTTCGGCACGGTGCCGTTGTTTGTCCATGCCCTGTTTTCCGCGGGCGCCCGACCTGATCCCGAGGACCCGCCCGTGATCGATACCCGTACCCTTCGCCGCAACTGGGGCCGTTATCCAGTCAAATTTCACCGGAGACCCTCATGACGCGACGGAAGATGCTGATCACCGGTGCTGGAGCGGGTATTGGTGCGGCACTCGCGGCACGGGCTGCGGATGCGGGCTACACCATCGGAGTGATGGATGCGGATGAGCTGCGCGCCCGGGACGTTGCGGAAAAGCTGGATAACGCTGTCGCCCTCGCCGGTGATGTCCGTGACGCTGCAGACATGGCGGCGGCGGTGCGGCGCCTCGGTGGCGTGGATGTGCTTGTCAACAACGCCGGCATTCTGCGCACCAGCCCGCTCATCGATCACAGTCCGGACGATTTCCGGCTGGTCATGGATGTCAACCTGACCGGCGCGTTCATCGCCGCCCAGGCCGCAGCGCGGCATATGCAGGACCATGGCGGTGGGGCCATCATCAACATCTCGTCGATCAACGCTTTGCACCCCAGCCCGAACTGTGGCGCCTATGTGGCTGCCAAGGCCGGGTTGATCGGTTTGACGCAACAGATGAGTATTGAGTGGGGGCGGTTCGGAATCCGGGTCAACGCGATCGCGCCGGGATTTATCGACGGTGGCATGTCATCGCCGTACTACGCCAACGCTAAAGTGCGGGAACGACGCTCCGCCGCAGTTCCGTTGGGCAGGCTCGGAACCGTTGATGATGTCGCGGATGCAGCGATTTTCCTCGCATCCGAACAATCGGCCTACATCAACGGAGTGACTCTGGCCGTCGATGGTGGTGTGATCAACAGTGTCCTTCTGCAGTTACCGAGGGAGTGATGAGTCAATTCGACGGGCGTTCGATCCTGGTCACCGGGGGTGGCTCCGGCATTGGCGCGGGAACGGCCCGTTATCTGGCGGAACGGGGCGCGCGGGTCACTATCTGCGGACGCCGTCCGGACAAAGTGGCAGAGGTGGCCGAGTCCATCGGCAAATCCTGTTATGCCGTGGCGGGTGATATCACCGTGCGGGAAGACCGGGAGCGCATCGTGCGTGCAGCCAACCTGCATGGGGGTGGCATCGATGCCCTGGTCAATAATGCCGGCAACATGTACCGGGCACCGCTCGATGCGCTGGAAGAACAGAAGCTGATCGATATCTTCCACGCCAATGTCATCGCCGGTATCATGTTGTGTGCGCTCTGCCAACCGTACCTGGAGACGAGTCACGGGGCGATTGTCTTCCTGGGATCCATCCACAACCGGCGGGCTTTTCCCGGTGTGTCACCCTATGCGGCCACCAAGGGTGCGATAGAGGCCGTGACCAAGTCGCTGGCGGCGGAACTCGGCCCCCAGGGCATCCGGGTGAATTGCGTGGCGCCGGGCGCCGTGTTCACGGAGATCAATCAGCGGGCCGGCCTCTTCACCGATGACGAGGCGCTCGAACGGCTTGAAGGCATGGCCGATCTGCATGCGCTCGGGCGCATCGGCACTGTCGAAGAGATTGCCGAGGCCATCGGCTATTTCATCGCAGCACCCTGGACCACAGGGACCATCCTTGAAGTGGACGGGGGACTGTCACTCGGCATTACACGCGGTTGACGCGGCGATTTGATTCGCGCGGGGGGCGCGGCGGAATCAGGATGAACATTCACGAAGCACAGACTATCGACGTGCACGCCCACGCCGTACTCGAAGAGACCATGGGCGCCGCCGGTGAGTATGGCCCTGAACTTGGCCGGGAAGCTGCACCAAGATTTCGTGTCGGTACCTGGGAGCTGCACGGTGTGAAGTACCGTGGCGGCCCGTTCATGGACGTAGACCTCCGGCTCAAGGCGATGGATGCCGCCGGCCTTGATTTCCAGGTGCTGTCACCCAACCCGCTGACCTACTTTCATTTCATTCCACCCGAAGCGGCACGCACCTATTGCCGGTTGCACAACGACACCCTGGCCCGAGTGGTTGCCCCTCATCACGATCGTCTGGCGGCCTTTGCCTCGGTACCGATCCAGGATGTGGGTTTTGCCATTGAAGAGACGCAGCGTGCGGTGCGCGATCTCGGCATGCTCGGCCCCTACATCGGTACCGATTTCGGCCGTGCGCTCGATGATCCGGCGATGGATGCATTTTATGCTGCGCTGGTCGCCATGGATGTCCCGCTTTTCATTCACCCTGCACCGGCGGGTATCGATGGCCCTGCCGGAGATTCGAACCTGCGCAAGTTCGATCTTGACATCATCGTCGGCTTCACAGCGCAGGAGACGATCGCTGTCTGTCGGCTCATCTTCGGCGGTGTGCTCGACCGGCATCCGAAGCTCGATGTCTGCCTGACCCATGGTGGTGGTGCCACCGGTTATGTCTTCGGCCGGATGGCCAAGGCGGCGAAGAAGCGGCCGTGGGCGAGTGCCGAACTGCGGGCAGATGGGGCTTTTGAATCCCTGCTCAACCGGTTATGGTTCGACGTACATGTGCACGCGGATGATTCACTCGAGTTGCTCAAGTCACACGTGAACAATGACCACCTGGTGTTCGGCACCAACTTCGCCGGCTGGGATCAGCAGCCGGGTGACCTGCGTAAGGAAGCCGCACCCTACTCGGACAATGCGCGCAAACTGCTCAGGGCTTCCCGCGTCAGATTCTGATCCTGATTGATGCTTGTTTGGAACGCGTCTGGTATGAGGTAAACGATGACTGATCTCGAAGTCTCCAACCTTGGACTTCTGGCTGACCGCGTAGACCGTCTTGAATCCCGCGAAACAATCCGCGAACTGGTCACCAATTACGCCATTGCCTGCGATATCCACGACATCCCGTGGCTCACAAGCCTCTTCACGGAAGATGCCCGCTTCGGTTCACCCAACGGCAAGATGGTGTCGGAAGGACGCGATGCGATCCGCGAGATGTTCATCAAAACCTTTCGAATCCGCGGGCCGGCGTTTCACTGGACCCATGACCTCAAGATCACCATCGATCCGCTCGATCCGAACAAGGCGACCGGTCTCGTACATGCCCATGCGGAAACCACACCCGATGGTGTGGTGAGCATCGCCGCGATGAAGTACCACGACACCTATCGCCGCGATGACGGGGTGTGGCGTATCGCCACCCGCGAAATCACCTTTCTTTATTACGTGCCCTACGCCCAGTACGGCACCGCACTCAATCAGGAGAAGCGCGTGCTCATGGGCGGTGATCTCATGCCCGCGGACTACCCGGAGAAACTCTCGGCCTGGCAGGACTACGAACGGTTGTATCGCTGATGACACCTCGCATCCATGGCCTCGCAAAGCGGGCACTCGAGCACCTGCAGGCGGGCACAACCGACCAGGCGGACGACATCCTGCAGTTGCCGGTGGCCATGTACACCGATCCGCAGCGCTACCAGCGCGAAGTGCAGCGGATCTTCCGTGAACTGCCGATCGCTGCAGCGCTGAGCCTCGAACTTCCTGAAGCCGGTTCGTGGAAAGCCATGAACCTCATGGATTTCCCGCTGCTTCTGGTGCGCGGTGAAGACCAGATCGTGCGCGCCTTTCTCAATGTGTGCCGGCACCGCGGTGCGCAGGTCTGTGCGGAAGGACGCGGCAAGTCGCGTGTATTCGCCTGTCCTTACCATGCCTGGGTTTACGATCAGAAAGGGCAACTCACCGGTCGTTATGCCGCGGAGACTTTTGGTGAGGTGGATGCCTCCCAGTACGGCCTCACCTCACTCACCTGCGCCGAGAAGAGTGGAGTGGTGTTCGTGATACTCACCCCCCACCGAACATTCGACATCCATCGCTGGCTCGGTGAATTTGCCGACGAGATCGGCACGCTCGACCTGACCCATTGGCATCTCTTTGAACAGCGTGACCTGCCGGGCCCGGGCTGGAAGGTGACGATGGATGGTTATCTCGAGGCCTACCATCACAACATCGTGCACGGTCGTACGGTCGGCCAGTTCACCATAGGCAATCTGTTGGTGCTGGACACCTGGGGGCCGCACCAGCGGCTCACCTTTGGCCGCAAGTCACTGCCGGAACTCGCCGCGCAGCCCGAAGGGGAGTGGCAGCCAGATACCCACGTGCGGCTCATTCATTCGTGTTTTCCCAACCTCTCGATCTCCGGCATCCTCGGTGACCATTGCCTTGTGAGCCAGATTTTCCCCGGGAAAACACCGGATACAACGATCACGCGCCAGACCGTGCTCAGTGCCAAAGCGCCACAAACCGAGGACGAACTTGCGGCGACGCGCACTTTCAGCGCCATGACCCTGCAGGCGGTGCGTGATGAGGATTATGCGATCGGTTTCAGCATCCAGAACGCCATTCTTTCAGGTGCCAATGAACACTTTCTGATCGGCCGCAACGAACCTGCAGTGCAGAACTACCATCGCTGGGTAGCGTATTTCGCCCGATCGAATGCCGGGGCGGAGTGGTGAGTTCCCGCTGATTGAACGGGTCGTCGGCTTTAACCCAGTGTGGCGTGAAACGCAGCGATGCCATTCAGCAGCATCTGGGTGGCGAGCATCACCAGCAGCATGCCCATCAGCCGTTCCATCGCCCTCAGGCCCTGGTCCGTCTGGTTTGAGGTGTCCTCAGCCTCGGCCGAGGTTGGTTCTGCGGGTGACGGTGGGAAGGAGCGGTCGTAGCAGGCGAGGCGTTGATCGGGGTCCCTGATCGATGCGCAGTCTTCTGCAGCGTAGCTGGCAGGCAGAGCCAGAAGCAGCGCAAAACCAGCGGCGGTGACGGTTTCCAGTAGCGCTGAGCGCGATGTAGTCGCGGGACAAACAGGATCAGTCTGACGACGGAGCATGATCCTGTTTGATGAGAATGTTCTCACCGTGATGCTCTCCCTCTTCCTCTCGAATCTCTGCGTTCTCAACCTGACGCACGAACAAACAGTCGCGCGTCTCACACCTGTCTCTCAACTCAGGTGTATGCCCGGAGCTACCCCCGGTTCAGCGAAAGTGTCAAACGGATGCACTGTCTGTGCGACTCTTTGGTACGCGTTCTATTGATTGGTCAGTGATCAGTCGATACGTTCGCAATCGAATGATTGTGCGATGCAACCTGACGGCGCGAGGGAATTCCTTATGTCACAAGGCCGGTTCACAAGCCCGCTCGGTGCCGCGCTCACCGGCATCTTCGATCTGTTCCGGGCAGCGCCGCTCAAACTCCGCTACACACCGGACATCCGTTTTGATTCGCGCAGGATCCTGATCACCGGGGCAACCACGGGGCTCGGCTATGCCGTTGCCGAGGAGTGCGCGCGGCGTGGTGCTGATCTCACGCTCGCCTGCCGCAGTGGTATTCCACAAACCGGTGAGAAGATCCGCGAGGTCACTGGCAATGCGAAGGTTGATATGTCGCGGCTGGACCTCGCTGACCTGGATTCGATCCATGCCTGTGTCGATGGCCTTGTCAGTGAAGGCCGGACGTTTGATGTGGTGATCTTTAATGCGGCGGTGACGCTGGCGAAGTCACGACGTACCGCATCAGGTCAGGATGAGATGTTCCTGGTGAACTATCTCGCCAACGTGATGCTCGCCTGCCTCTTGCTCAAACGCGGTTGCCTCGCGTCGGATGCGCGGCTGTTGTTCATTTCCTCCGACAGCCACCGCGGCGCTTCGGCCATCGACTGGGCGGAGTTCGGTACCTTCTTCGACTACGGCGTCAGCAAGGCGATCAGCAACTACAGCTATTTCAAGCTGCTGCTGAACATCATGGCCACCGAACTTGATCGCCGGCTGCGAACGGATGGGTTCAGCGGCACCGTCAATCTCATCTGCCCGGGCCCGGTGAACTCCAATATTATCCGTGAAGCACCGCCGTTCCTGCGAATGGTGCTGCGCGGTATCTTCACGGTGATCTTCAAATCGCCGGCGAAGGCTGCGGAACCTGTGGTCTATCTCGCCGGAAGTGCGGACTTTAACAACCGCTCCAACGTCTACCTGCACATGTTTGCGGAGAAGCCGATGGACCCCAAGGTTTACGATCCGGAGGAAGGTCAGAAACTCTGGGATGCATCCGTCGACCTTTGGAAACGTATCGATTCCCGGGCGTCAGAAGCGCTGACGGACCTCTGAGCAGACAGTATCGTTGCCTGCACCACCCCAAAAAAGTCACCGTTCCGAATCGCTTCCCTAAAAAATAGGTCATTGAAATAACTTCACGGTGGTCCGAGGATCTGAGCCCGCTGGATCAAAGGGGCATCCCATGACAACCACGGCTTCAGTGCAGATCGCTCGCCTTAAGCAGGCCGCACAGGCACGGATCGGCACCGCCCGCGCGTTGCCCATGTCGCTCTACGATGACCCGGAACTGCTGGTTCTGGAGATGGAACAGATCTTCCGAACCAGCTGGATCTGCGTCGGCCGGATGGAGCAGGTCGAACATCCCGGAGACTGGTTTACGGTAGAGATCGCCGGTGAACCCGTGGTTGTTGTGCGCGGTATGGACGGCAGATTGCGCGCCCTCTCAACGATCTGCCGTCACCGTTACTTCACCGTCGCGGAAGGACGCGGGCATTCCACCCGGTTCACCTGCCCCTATCACCTCTGGACCTACGAACTCGATGGCCGTTTGCGTGGCGCGCCCCACATGGGCGACGTATGTGATGTTGATGGCCAGCCGACGCGCCTGCCGGAGTTTCATGTCGATACCTGGCTCGGGTTCATCTTTGTATCCCTCGCCTCCGCACCTCCACCCCTGCTGGATTCCGTTGGCGGCGCCGAGCAGTACCTCAAGAACTATGACATTGTTTCCTGGCGCGTGATTCCGTGGGTGGACGAGGTGTGGCCGGGTAACTGGAAGCTTGCCATGGAAACAGCGCTCGAGGGTTATCACGTCACCGGTCTTCATCCCGGGACGATTGATACGTTCATGCCTTCACGCTCGGCGAGGTTTCAGGCTACGGCTGCGGACTGGACGCTCTTCCGGCTTGACACCTTATATGAAAAGAACTTTGAAGCACTGCGCAGTTACGCGCAGCGGATGCCTGAAGGTGAGGACCGCACTTCTGCACCGCAGTTCGGCTTTTTTCCGAACTGTGCCGTGTCGTGTTCGCAGATGAGCAGTGTCTGGCTGACGTTCCTGCCTATCGACCACCAGTCGACGCGGGTGATCGGCGGCAACCTCGTACCATCGGACTATTTCGAATTTCTGCAAGCTCGCCCGGATGCGGTTCAGCCGCACGTGGATGTGGTGAATGCGCTCAATGCCCAGGACGCGCGGGCGATGGTCAATCTGCAGAAGAACGTGCGTTCGCGATTTGCCGCACCGGGCCTGCTTTCGGAAAAGGAACGCAACCTGCTGTGTTTCTATCGGTACCTCTACAGAAAACTCGGTGGAGAGCGGGTTCATGAATCGCTCCCGCAATCGGAGAATCCGCATGACCCGTGATCAACTGCTGTCTTCTCCACGCCTCGGCATCCTCATCACACAACGATCCTCCGGTGTGATGGCTGGCGTGCCCATGGGTGTGCCCGTGTGGTTTCAGTGGGACGGAGGAGTGCTCAGCTGCTTTGCGTCGAAAACCTCCGCCAAGATCAAACGTCTGCAGAGTGATCCTCGTGCATCCCTGCTGGTGACCAATGTGGTGGGCGAGCCGGAGGGTTGGGTTGCGTTCGACGGCCGTTTCGAGATCCACGATGAAGGTGGCATTCAACTCGCAGAGCAACTGTCACCGCTCTACTGGAACCTGGATGACCCGGCGAAACGCGCCGAACTCGAAGGCTGGAAGCAGGTACCCCACGCGTTCGTGCGGTTGACCATGCGTCCCGAACGGATCCGGGAGGGGCGTTGATATGGATACCAGCACCCTTTACCGCTTGATCAATCCGCCTATGATCGCGCTGCTGCGTTCACCCCTGCACGGCGTGATGAGTGCCAACACCATGGTGCTTCAGTTCAAGGGCAGGAAGAGTGGCAAGCAGTACACGACACCCGTCAGCTACTCGGCGAGTGATGGTCTGCTGCATGCGTTTGCGGGCAAGAGCAGTGTCTGGTGGAAGAGTGTGGCCGCGAACCCGGAAGTCGGGCTCACGGTGCGGGGCCAAACGCATCGGTACGCCGCAACGGTCACTGTGGATAACGACCCGGCCATCATTCCGGTGTTCACGCAATTCCTGCGTGCGGTTCCGCGTGATGCGAAATTTGCTGGTGTGAAACTGTTGGAAGGGGGCACGCCAGACCCGCTGGACATCGCCCGGGTTGCGTCGCAGATGGTGCATGTGTGTTTCACGCGGAGTAGTGAATGAAACTGTTGCAGATCCGGCATGGTGAAGGTCAAACCAGCGGGCGTGGCAGAACCCCCAAGGGCAGCAATACCCGTGAACGCATCCTGCACATCGCTCGCCAGATCATCGTCGAGGAGGGCTTTGATTCCCTTGCATTGCGAGACCTTGCCAAACGCTGCGACATTCAGCTCGGCAATCTGCAGTACTACTTTGCCACCCGTGACGACCTCGCCATGCAGGTCATTGAAGCGGAAGCACTCGACGATCTCGGCGCGATCACTGATGCACGGGAACGGCACACCGATCCCGAGGCTGCGTTCGCGGAGATGATTCGTGCGCTCAACGCGCGGTGGCATGGGGAATCCGCCATGGTGTTTGCGGCGCTCAACTACCTCTGCCTGCACAAGCCGGTGTTCATGGCGTTGCGCGAGAGGATCTATGCGAATTTCTACCAGGCGCTTGAATCGTTGATCAGCGCTTTGGCACCCGAGTTGCCACGTACCGTGCTGCGCAAGCGTGCTACTTTGGTTACCGCACTCATCGATGGAGCGGCGCTGCAGTCGAAAAGTGGTTCGCGGGAGTTGGTGGAAACCGTGATTCAGACGGCCAATGCGCTCATCTCGACGGACTCGGTTGGCAAAACCAGGCAACGTTCGAAGCGCAAATTGCGGATTCACCGAGTGACTCAGTGAGAGTCAAGAATTTCGCAGGTATTCGGCGCGGAACGGACTTTGAACCGGTACTCGGTGCCTGCAGGCACTGTTCTGATCCGTTGATTTAACCCGTTTTAGAGACAAGCTCCTTAAGCGGCGTGCCGGCATTCTTCTGCTGGATCTCTGTATTCCACAGGTCCGCAAACTTGAATGATCGTGGACAGTGG
>VGVE01000130.1 GCA_016874135.1 Gammaproteobacteria bacterium
TTGGTTTTGGCGAGTGGCCAGGACGCGGACATGGTGCTCGGCACCATGGGGCCAGCCGGCGGCACTGCCACCATCGAGAAAGTGGCAGTGGCAGCTGTGATGGCGGGTTGCCTGCCAGACCACATGCCTGTTGTGATCGCAGCTGTACAGGCGGTCATCGATCCGGCCTTCGACCTCACGGAAATGCAGTCAACGACGCACTGCACCGCGCCACTCATCATCGTCAATGGTCCGGCGCGGGCAGCCTGCGGTGGCATCGCTGGCGGATTTGGCGCGCTCGGCCCCGGCCATCGGGCCAATGCGAGCATCGGCCGGGCACTTCGGCTCGCGATGATCAACATCGGTGGTGCACGGCCCGGTGAATCCGACATGGCGTTGCTCGGCCATCCGGGCAAGTTCACCTACTGCATGGCGGAAGATGAGGAGAGCAGCCCCTTCCCGCCACTGCATACGTCTTTAGGGTTCGGACCCGATGACAGTGCCGTGACGGTTATCGGCGCGGAAGCACCCCACTCTGTGTTGTACAGCCCGACCGGTGACATTGCCGGTGATGCCAAACGATTGAGCGAAGTACTCGCAATCGGACTTGCCAACATGGCGACCAACAACGCCCAGCTCCGCAACGGTGCGGCTGTGGTGGTGCTCAACCCGGAGCACGCCATGGTCTATCAGAAAGCCAATATGGGCAGGGACGCCGTGCAGAAAGCACTCTATGGTCTCTGCTATCAGCGACCCGAAGAACTCAAACGCCTGGCCGGCGGTTTTGCGCCGAAGGGTGAGGACCGCGGGCCGGTACACAGTTTTCGCAGTCACGAAGACATCCTGGTTCTGGTCGCCGGCGGAACAGGTCTTTACTCCATGGTCATGCCGACATGGTGCGCAGGTCCCCACGTGAACCGGTTTGTCACCAAGAAAGTCGAGCTGGATATCTACTGCGAAGTGTTGATCGGAACCTGAAGCGGGAGCTTGGTCGCCGAAGGAAGGGTCTGATCAATCAGACCTTTCCGAAGGAGCGTGGAGCTGCACCACCGGTATATCGCCGCGTCGGCGAAGCGCTTCGTTCAGAGAACCCGAACGGAAACCGCCGAGATCAACGGCCACGTAGAGATAGCCGAATGATTTGAGCGCCTCTTCTGTCGCCACCCGGTGAGCCATGAGCAATGGCAGTTCTTCAGGCGTGACTTCGATGCGGGCAATATCACCGTGATGTCGAACCCGATATTGGGAGAGCCCGATCGATGCCAGAAAATCCTCGGACTGTTCCACCTGGGCGAGCAGCGACTCGGTGATTGCCGTCCCGTAGGGAAAGCGGCTGGAAAGGCATGCCGCCTGGGGTTTCTCCGAGTTTTCGAGGCCAAGCCAACGCGCCAACGCACGCACATCCGCCTTGCGAAACCCGGCGTCGACCAGCGGTGAACGCACGCGGTGATTGTCCGCGGCAATCAGCCCGGGACGATGATCACCGAGGTCATCGAGGTTGGTGCCGTTGAGCAGCGCCGCGTAGTTCTCCTGGTCAGCAACACCCTTGAGCAGGGTGTATAGAGAAGTCTTGCAGTGAAAACAGCGGTTGACCGGATTGGCCCGATAGTCCGCTTTAGCGATTTCATCCGTCATCACGACGCGGTGTTCGAGACCCCACTTCTGTGCCAGCTCATGAGCCAGCGCCAGGTCCTTACGTTTCAGGCTGAGTGAACCTGAGGTGATGGCGAGTGCCTTCTGACCTAGCATCTGGCCCGCAACAAAGGCCACGAGCGAACTGTCGATGCCGGCGGAGAACGCGACGATGGCAGATTCATAGCTGCTGATGATCCGTTTCAGATCTCCATACTTTGCCGCGAGTGATGTTTCGAGAGGTTCTGCCATCAGCGTTTCCTGACTGGATACCTGGTGCTCACAACCGGTTGATGCGATTGGCGAGGTGTGCGGCTCCAAAGCCGTTGTCGATGTTGACCACAGCCAGCCCCGAAGCACAGCTGTTCAGCATGCCGAGCAGGGCGGACAAGCCGTTGAAGGATGCACCGTATCCGACAGAAGTCGGTACAGCGATCACCGGTTTGTCGACCAGTCCACCCACCACACTGGGCAGCGCGCCTTCCATGCCGGCGATCACGATCACTACCCGCGCGGCACGGATCTCCGGAAGACGTGCCAGCAACCGGTGCAAGCCGGCGACCCCGATATCGTAGATACGGGTTACCGGATTGCCGAAAAACTCCAGCGTTCCAGCGGCTTCTTCACAGACCCCCATATCGGACGTGCCCGCACTGACCACCGCAACGCTGTGTACTGCAGGTGGCGCGGGCTCGGTGATGTACGTGACGAGGCGTCCTTGCGGATGATAGGTCGCGCCTTTGTCCAGGGCCTTAAGCGATGCGGCCTTGTCTGCGTCAATCCGGGTCATCAGGACGTTGCTGCCCCGTGAAACCATGTGGTTGAAGATGTCGTCGAGCTGGGCGGCGCTCTTGCCGGCGCCATAGACCACTTCACCGCTGCCGGTTCGGGCCGAACGGTCGTGGTCGAGGGTGGTGTGCCCCAGGTTTTCAAAAAAACAGGCGCGGATTTCTTTTTCAGCGGCATCGGCGCTGAGCCGACCCGCTTCCATATCCGCAAGAATCGATTTCACATCTCGCATCAGGCGAGCATCCGATGCGTCGGCGCGCAGAATTCATGGATGGCGATGCCATGCGGACAGGCGCCTTGGCAGGGCTGGCCAGAGCAGGAGAGACACGCGGCTGCGTTCGTCGTGAGCGTCGCGTATTCGCGGCGTGCAAAGTCCACGTCGCGGTAGTCCGTTGCATACATTCGGGTTCTGAGCACGTCTGCGATTGGTACGCCATAAGGACAGGAACCGTCGCAGCGATCGCAGGCCTGGCGGCAGTAGGTATGTCCGTTCAGCGCCACATAGCGCCCGAGCAGGGGCAGATCTTGTGCTGCCAGAGCGGTTGCGCCTGATGCGCCGAGAAACTCATCGATCTCGGCAGTGTCCGTCATCGAGATGACCAAGGCGTGCACATCCTTGTTGGAAAGCACCCAGCGAAACGCCGCCTGCGCGTAGGTGTTGTCGCCGCTCTCATAAGGCCGCATGTCATTGAGGCGTGCACCCATCAGGGTTTTCATGGCAATGACGCCCACATCCCGGGTCCTCGCCTTGGTGAGGATACGAGGCAGCTCATCCTGCGTTGCAATCATGTCGAGGGATCGAGTGATGCTCTCGTAGAACTTCGGATCCTGACCGAAGTTGTACGCCACCAGCATCGCGTCCACGAGGTCCTCATCGAGCGCGTAGTCGAGGCATTCCGCCAGATTGCCCGCATGACCGGACACACCCACGAACCGGATCTTGCCTTGTTCCTTGGCGCGCTGGTTGAACGCATGCCATTCCGGATTCTGCAGGCGTTCGATGTTGTTGATCGCATGGCTCATATAGAGATCGATGTAGTCGGTCTGCAGGCGTTGCAGCGATTCTTCGAGGGCCTGCATCATGCTGGCTGCCGTTTCAGTTCGACCCGTGAACCGCTTGCCAACGAGATAGACCCGTTGCCGTTTGCCGCGCAGGGCGTTGCCAATAACGGTTTCACTGTCACCGTCGGTGTACATCTCGGCGGTATCGAAATAGTTGATGCCTCGATCGAGAGCATGATGAACGAGGTGCTCTTGACCTCGCCGCAGGCGGCTGGCGCCGAAGCTGATGTCAGAAACTTCCATTTCGGTGCGCCCGAGCCGAACGTAGCGCCGTACTTCTGGCTGACCTGTAGACCGAGATCTCGGCGGACTGCTGCCCAGCGCCCGGGAGGTGAGTGTGGCGAGGCCACCAGCAGCTGCGCCTTTCAAAAGGTTCCGGCGCGTGTTCAGTCCTGCCTCACGATCAGCCATACGGCCTCCGGAGAAATTCTGTGTCCCCGGAACGATAAACACTTGTGGCACCGGGGGGAACCCAGACTGATGGTATCGCGAGGAACCCAACGCATTGGCGGCACAACAATCCCGCGGGCATACTCCCGGCCTTTCAATCCGCTGATGGGGAAGAAACGGATGGACGCAAATAAGACCGCTGCACACTTCGATCTGACCGGCAAAGTTGCCATCGTCACAGGCGGCAGCCGAGGGCTTGGTTTCGAGATGAGCAAGGCGTTCGCGGAAGCCGGGGCGGACGTGATCGTCGCCAGTCGAAAGCTCGAAGGATGTCAGAAGGCCGCGGAGGAGATCGTTGCGTCGACCGGCCGACGGATCCTTCCATTTGCGTACCATGCGGGCGACTGGGCAGCGAGTGACGCGCTCTGCGAGTTTGCCTACAAGGCCTTCGGCAAGGTGCATGTACTCGTTAACAATGCCGGCATGAGCCCCCTGTACGACAAACTGACCAATGTCACGGAATCCCTGTATGACAAGGTCTTGCAGGTAAATCTTCGTGGCCCGTTCAGGTTGTCGTCACTGATTGGTGAGCGCATGGCAGCAGGCGAGGGTGGTTCGATCATCAATGTATCGAGCATCGCCGCAGTCCAACCCTCGCCGGGCGAATTGCCCTACGCGATGGCCAAGGCCGGCATTAACGCGTTCACCATTGGCCTCGCCCGCGCGTTTGGGCCAAAAGTCCGCGTGAACTGCATCATGCCCGGCCCCTTCCTCACGGACATCGCCAAGGCTTGGGATCTGGAGGCGTTTAAGCAACGTGCAGAAAACACCATCCCACTCAAGCGAGGTGGTGAAGCGGACGAAGTGGTAGGCGCTGCCCTGTACTTTGCAAGCGGCGCATCCAGCTACACCACGGGTTCGATTCTCAAGATCGATGGCGGTTCTGCATTTCCGGCAGCCTGATTGGGAGTGCGGCTATTTCCGAACCTCCGCGCCCCGACGCAACCCGGTTGAAGCTCGGACTGTGTCGACCCGAAGTTCGGGTGTTTGTTTCCCGACTCGCGCTTTCAGACCTGTTTCGGGTCTGGCGTTGGCAAGATGAAGCCGCCAAGACGCTGCAGGTAGATTCCGATCCCGATCCAGAGGGCCAGCATGATCAGTTCCACCAGTACGAAACCCACTGACAGCGGCGCGTTGTAGGTCACCGACGAACAAATCCTGAAGCCGATCACCGCACCGATGAGCGCTCCTGCGCAGTAAAACATCACTGGTGATCGGGTCCATGCGCCACAGATCGCGAGCGCTGCGCCAATGAAGAGAAAGAAGCCGAGGCTGGTGAGCCCGAATTCCGCCACGAGGGGAAGGTCCATCACCCGCCCACTGAACTCCGGGTCATTGATGAGCAGGATGCCGTTGCCACCGATCGCGATTGCCGCGACCGCAGCGACCATACGAAGTGCCTGATCCATTTTCACTCCCTGTCAGTATGCGGTGTCGGACTTATGCCCAGAGCGCCTGCGGGATTGAGTTGCAAGTCGGGTCGATGCGGCCTCCCTGGCCGCGATCCCAAAGAACGCGATCCCAAAAAAGAGATCAGGAATCCTCCCCCGGATCATTCTATGGCCGGAGCGACCCGAGCCAGAGGATGCGGCAGGGTTATACTCGCCGATGTGAGATTTTGAGGGGGAATCGTGTGAGCTTAAGCGCACAAACAGGTAGGTCGAGTGGTAACAAGCCACTCGACGGCAAAACCATCGTGGTGACCGGGGCGGCCGGGATCCTCGGTGCCGCAGTAGCATCGAAAGCCAAATCACTCGGGGCAACCGTCGAACTCGTCGATGTGGTCGCGGGTTTCAAGTCTAAGCTCGGCCGTACTCATCTGGTAGATCTGACCGACACCACAGCGGTGAGCCGATGTATTGCCGCGTTAGGCGATTTTGATGGTGTCGCCAACATCGCCGGTGGTTTTGATATGGGGCCGTCGGTCCATGCCACCGAAGACCGTATGTGGAACTTCCTTTTTGACATCAACGTGACGACGCTCAGACGCATGTTGAGCGCCACCGTACCTGTCCTGGTTGCTCGCGGACGCGGCAGCATCGTCAACGTCGGTGCGCTCGGCGCGCTCAAAGGGGTTGGCAACATGGGTGCCTACACCGCTGCGAAAGGCACCGTGATGCACCTGACCGAAGCCCTGTCTGACGAAGTCCGATCCTCAGGCGTCAATGTCAACGCCGTGTTGCCGTCGCTGATCGACACGCCGCGTAACCGCGCTGACATGCCGGATGCGGATCACAACCGCTGGGTGAGCCCTGATGCGTTGGCGGATGTGGTCTGTTTTCTGCTCTCGGACGCCGCCAGAGCCGTGCACGGCGCGCTGGTACCCGTGCGTGGGCTCGTCTGATACGGACCGGTCGAAAAAACTGACGAGGTGAGTGTGATACTGATTCGGTCGGATCGGGCGTGATCAGGTAAGGAGTCGCGAATGACTTCAGTCAGTGCGAAAGCGCGCCGCTGGATGACAGACGTGGGTGAGGCGGTGATTGCACAGGCGTCATCAGGCACGCTTGCACTCGCGCCAGAAGTTATCCGTCGGGCTACGTCGGTTTATACCGATCCAGGATTGTTTGATCGTGAGCGAATCCGGTTGTTCCGGCGGCTGCCACTCATGCTCGCCGCGTCCTGTGAAATCCGTAATCCGGGTGACTACCGCACGTTTGATATTGCTGATGTGCCCATCGTGTTGATTCGGAACAGCGCTGGTGAAGCGCGGGCGATGGTCAACATCTGCACGCACCGTGGTTCACCTCTAGTTGCCGGCCAAGGCAGCACCAAACGTTTCAGTTGTCCCTACCACGGGTGGACGTTCGGGCTCGACGGACAGTTGATCGCCGTAGCTTCGCCCGCGGACTTTGGGGTGATCGACCGAGAAGATCATGCACTCGTGCAGCTACCGCTGCTCGAAAAAGGCGGCATGATCTGGGTGATTCCCGATCCAGATTCGCAACTCGATATCGAGGGATTCCTCGGCACCTTCGGTGATGCCCTGTGTGGATTTGAACTTGAGGACTGGACGCTGGTCAGCGAAAGACAGCTCCCAGGTGCCAACTGGAAGCTCGCTTTTGATGCGCACTTGGAGTTCTACCATCTGCCGGTGCTGCACCGGAACACGTTTGGGCCGACCATCAGCAACCAGGCACTGTACTTCTATGAGGGTCCCCACGAACGGCTCATCCGACCGGCACGCTACAAGAAATCTGGGATGCCGGACGATGCCGAGCTGCTCAGTTGGCAGGGACGATCCGGCGCGGAGTGGCCGCTGGAAACGTTGATGCAGGGCGAGTGGATTCTCTTTCCCAACGTATCGTTCAACTCTTTCTATGATGGCGGCCGCGGCCTCTTTGTGTCGCGGGTCTACCCTGGTAGCAAGGTAGGCGAATCGATCACTGTGCAATCCTATTTCCTCCAGGACAGCCCGGATAACGTTAATCGCGCCAAGGCATGCGAACGCGCCGATTTTCTCGAGCAGGTGGTTGCAGGCGAGGATCTTTCGAATTCGTTCAATCAGCAGCGCGCAATGGACTCGGGTCTGTTGCGTGAGGTGATGTATGGGCGCAATGAAGGCGGGATTCCGCGCTTTCACGGGTGGGTGGACCGGGTCCTGGCGACACCGGATGACGGATTGAATTTCCTGTTTCAGCAAGAGCGGTGGACTGTTTGAGAACCGCCGCTCGACCACTGTGTCAAAGTGACAACAAGCCTTCCAGCAGAACCATTGCGACGCACTGCGAACCCAAGGTAACTTTTCCCCACGGATGCGCTTGCTGTGCATCAGTTTCATCCACCTGATACACCGATTGGTGAAAAGGAGATCAGCATGTCGAAAGGTATGGACCGGAAGAAAGAAACAAAAAAACCTGCAGCTAAGACGCTGAAGGAAAAGAGGGCAGCCAAACAGTCGAAGAAGTCCTGATCCCGTAGTCTGCACAAAGGGCGATCCGGCCACATGCCTTCGACTCAGAGCCGCTAATCCCGGCCACCCCTCAACGACCTTCACGTCCTGTGAATCGAGCCGGCCTTGCCGGCCCGTTTCGCGACCGGATGCCCCGACCTTTCGAGTAGATGCCATGGCCACGGACAAACATGCGGAAGGTTGGATGCGAAAGTTCTTTCGCAAGCGCCGGGAAAAGAAGGTCTTCAGTTCGGAAGATACTGAAGGCATTTTCGAATGGATCTACCAGACCAACAAATGGGGCGATCCAGAGTCCGTATCAGGCAGTGGTTCAAACCTCACTCAAACCGCCCGCATCCGAGCTGAGTTGCCCGGGCTACTGGCACGCCATGGTGTTCGTACGTTGCTGGATGCGCCCTGTGGCGACTTCTACTGGATGCAACATGTCGAGCTCGGTGTTGATCGTTATATTGGCGCTGACATCGTTCAAGCACTCATAGACCGCAACAATACAACCCACGGAAGTTCACTCCGCAGCTTTGTCCAGCTGGATCTGCTGGAAGATGTCCTGCCGGAATCAGACTTGTTGTTGTGCCGGGATTGTCTCGTACACCTCGATTTTGTACGCATAGAACAGTTTGTCGACAACCTCAAACGCAGCCGGATTCCGCTTCTACTCACCACGACCCATGTGAAGCATGCAGAAAACGCCGACAAGATGACCGGGCAACACCGTTTTCTGAATCTGCAGAAATCACCGTTCAACTGGCCCGAACCCATCGAGATGATTGCCGAGGATGTGGTTTCGGCGAAACGGGATTCAGGAAAAGTACTGGCACTGTGGCGGGTTGAAACCCTTTAGTGCGAGCGGTTCGCCAGATCCGCCTGCGATGTGGTCGGCTACGATGTGGTGGAAAGACTGTATTTCGTGACTCGGCCTGCAGGGACCGACAGCGCCTTGATCAGATAGTCCTTGAACTGCGCAGCCCACGGCTGGGCCTCGATAGCCATTTGCATGCAACCAAGCCAGGTATCCCGTTCAGCGACGCCAATGGGGAAGGGCGCATGCGCTCCCGGAATGCTGATGGCGCCGTACTTTTCTCCATAGAGCCGGGGCCCACCGAGCCAGCCGCAGAGGAAAAGTGTCAGGCGGTCGCACATCTCCTCGCGGCTGCGGGTGTGCATGCTGAGGATGGCAGTTCCAGCGGGTGATGCTTCCAGACCGTCATAGAAGGCGGCGACGAGCGCCCGCAAACCCGATTCTCCTC
>VGVE01000131.1 GCA_016874135.1 Gammaproteobacteria bacterium
CATCAACTATCGCGAAGTGGCGATCAATGATGGCGTGCAGCAGATCATCGGCCGCCGTGGTGTCGACATGATCTTCGATCCCGTTGGCGGCAAAGCCTACGATCAGGCAGTGAAGTGTATCGCCCGACACGGTCGGGTGATTCTCATCGGTTATTCCTCCGGCACCTGGGCCAAAGTGGACCCGCTGAACGCGGTGCTGCGCAGCTATTCACTCGTGGGTGCATTTCCCGGCGCACGAACGCTCGACGAAACCCGTGCACAACACGAAGCGCTTTGTGCGCTGGCCGAAGCGGGCAAAATCCGGACACCTGTGGATCGGGTGTTTGATTTCGCACAAGTTCCGCAGGCGATTGCGCGGGTGGCGGGGAATGAAGCCGTCGGCAAGGTGATCGTGAGAGGCGCAAGCTAGATCCAAACAGGCGGCGTCCCGGAAAAAGCTGAGGGCAGAAACGATATGGCGCACATCTCCCGAATCAGTCTCGATGATGATCTCGAGCCATTGGTCGATGAGATCAATGCCGCGTCCTGGGATGAGGACAATGGTGAATGTGACTATGACGTCCCGTCTATCGCCGCTTACCTTGCACGTCAGGATACGGTCTTCATTGTTTGCCATGAAGAGAGTTCTGGAAGGCGCGTCTTCCAGGGCATGTGTTCAGGACGCATCGAGCTCAAACCATATGGACGCGAGCGTTGGCTTCACGTGGATGAGGTGGATGTCTGTGTGGACCAGCGCCTGAAGGGAGTTGGCAGCCGGATGATGCGCTGGCTGATCGAATTCGCAGAGCGGGAAGGGTGTGATGAAGTGTGGCTCGGCACTGAAGTCGACAATGATGCTGCGAACGCGCTGTACCGGCGACTCGAACCGGATGATGTGGGTGACGTGGTCGGCTACACGTGGGAAACGGGCGATTGATATCGCCATGTGAAAACGGCCTGGGTACCACTTCCGTAGGCTCTGATCCAAGCAAGAGGGAAACCTGATCATGCCATTGCATACGTCGATGCTGGGTGCGTCCACTCAACGCTACACGCATGTCGCCGATGCCCGCTGGCTGATGGCCTATGCGGCCGGTCTCGGGGATATCAACCCCCGTTACCTCGACACCGCAGCAGGTACCGTCATTGCGCATCCGGTGTTTCCCGTGTGTGTCGAATGGCCGGTGATTCTTGGCAGCCGCGAAATGAAAGGCTCCGAACACATCACGCGCGCCGAAGCAGCCCGCGGGGTGCATGCGGCGCATGACCTGCACCTTTTCCGGCCCATCCGCGCCGGTGATGAGCTCACCACCCAGGCGACGATGGTCGGCATCGAAGCCATTCGGCCAGGCGCGCGTTATCTGATGCGGCTCGATACCACGGTAACTGGAAGCGGCGAGCTGGTGGCGCGAACGTGGCAGACCGGTATCTATCGCGGGGTGTCAGTTGAAGGAGCTGGCGGATTTGTCGAGCAGCCTCCGGAACTTCCCGCGTTAGCGCCGCTCGCAAAGCCTCATGTCGTCGCCATTCCGGTCGCCGCAGGATTGGCCAACGTCTATACGGAGACGGCCCGGATCTTCAATCCCATCCACTCGGATCGGGCGGTTGCCCTCTCAGCAGGATTGCCGGACATCATCCTGCATGGTACCGCCACACTCGCCCTGGCCGTGACGGCGCTCATCAACCATGTACTGGATGGTGATGCGACGCGGGTGCAGCGGCTCGGCGGCAAGTTTCGCGCCATGGTGTTGATGCCTTCGACGCTTCGCCTGCATTTTGAAGCTTCCCCCGGACTGATTCGTTACACCGTTTTGACCGAGCAGGGTGATGCGGCGATCGATGAAGGATTCGTGTGTCATCGTTGAACGTAGCTCCAGCGTCAATCCGGGTGGCGTGAATGAAGCCCGGGGATGTTGCTTCGAGCTACGATCAACTCGCGGCGTTCTGGGCCAGTGACCGATTCCCGGCGGACAATGGCATTTCGATACACCGGCGGGCCGTAGCGTTTGTGAAGGAAAAGGCAGCGGCGCTCGATGTGGGCTGTGGCAGCAGCGGCCGTTTGATCGAATTCCTGCGTAGTGAAGGCTTTTCACCCGAAGGCCTGGATCTCTCATCCGGAATGCTCGAACTCGCGCGGCAACACCATCCCGATGTGCAGTTTCACCAGGCGGACATCTGTGAATGGCAGCCACCGCAGACCTATTCGTTTGTGTCCGCATGGGACAGCATCTGGCACGTTCCCCTTGATGTACACGAAGCGGTGCTCTCGAAGATCTTTGACATGCTCACTCCCGGCGGAGTAGCGGTGTTCTCCATGGGCGGACTGGACGCGCCATCGGAAACCACCAACGCCCTGATGGGGCCGCCGGTGTATCACAGCACACCGGGTATTCCGCGGATGCTCTCGCGGGTTGCGGCGAGTGGTTGTGTCATTCGCCACCTCGAATACGACCAGTACCCGGAACTTCACGTTGCGGTGATCTGTCAGAAAGCAGCGTCCTGATCCGGCAGCGGTGAATGGACGGGTCCAGCGGCCAGGCAAGCTTTAGCAACGGCAGTTACACTGTGTCGGGAAACGAACACACCCTCGGGACGTAGCGATATGTCTACCTCCACCCATCACGATACCGCCATGCCCGTCCGCAAGATGGATTTCGGATTCTCTGCGGGTATGCCACTGGATTTTTTTGCCGATGATCCCGTGCGCTCTTACCTCTCGCATGCGTACTGGATGACCATGCCCTACCTCGAGCCTTACCTGATGCGTACGGTGCGAACGGCGATGCAGGGCATAAACGACCCGGTTCTGCGGGCCGAGATGCAGGCGTTCTGCGGCCAGGAGGGCCAACACTTCCAGCAGCACGCACGGGTGAACCGGATCCTCAAGGAGAGCAACCCGGCATTCAGTGCTCTCGATTCCATCGAAGCGGAACTTGAGGCCGACTACCGGCGATTCAGTACGGACAAAGACATCGGCTGGAATCTCGCCTATGCCGAGGCCTTTGAAGCGATGACCATGACCTTGTCCTGCACGCAGATGGAAATGCGCATTCATGAAGACATGTCCGGCCCCATCCGCGAACTGTTCCTTTGGCACATCACTGAAGAGATGGAGCACCGCACGGTGTGTTTCGACGCCTGTCATGCCCATGGCGTGAGCTGGTGGCGACGACTGCAGGTGGGCCGTGAGGCGAGGGCGCATTACCTCGGCTATGTGGGGCGATTCCACGCCGCTTTCCTGCGCCTTGATGCGGAGCGCATCCGGCAGAAAGATACGGCGGAAAAACGAATCGAACGTGAACGGTTCCAGGCGGCGTTCGCGAAACAACACGGATTGCGTGGCGTTTTCAGCTACCTTCCGTGGTACAACCCGCGTCGGGTAACCATACCCGGTCTGTTCGAGTCGCTCCGAGCGCACTACTCCAGTACAGCCGTTACAGTGGCCTGAATCGAACTCGGCTCAGCCTTCGGGATTGGCGTCGAAGATTTTCTGATGCAGCCACGCCGCGTGGCGTGGTGCCTTCTTCGTCCGGCTCCATTCGTCCACCATGTCTTCTGCGACTTCCCTGAGGCGCCCCATTTCTTCGTCCCTGCCTTTGTTGGCAGCGAACTTGAGGCGATGTCCGTTAGGATCGAAGAAGTAGATGGAATCGAAGATGCCGTGATCGATAGGACCGAGCACATCGACCCCAAGTCCGGTGAGCCGTGCCTTTTCGCTCATCAGGAACTCGAGACTCGAAACCTCGAAGGCAATGTGTTGCACCCATTCCGGGGTGTTCAGGTCGCGCCCCATGGGTGGGCTGCTCGGCAGTTCGAAAAAGGCCAGCACATTGCCACCACCACAGTCCATGAAGATATGCATATACGGGTCGGGCGCCTTGGTCGAGGGTACGCGATCTTCGGTAATGGCAAGTTTGAAAGACATGCCCACCACATCGCGGTAGAAGTTTACCGTGCATCGCGGCAGCGGTAGGCCACGTGGTGGATCCGTTTGAGGCTCATCTTCACTCCTGCCCAGCAGAGTTTTGTTCCCGTATGCCATTCTGGCGCTGCATCTGATCTCGTTCCATCGACGCGAATCGCGCACGTAATGATCGATCAGATCGAGCGGCGCATCGCCGATGCCGCGCCTGTTCTGAGCGGAATTGTAGGCGCTCCGAGTCTCTCCGGTCGCTTCCGCGCGGTCAATATGGCAGCCTGCAGCGTCAATGCAGGGGAGGTTATGTGATGAGCGTGAACATCAGTGGATCCATCAAAGATCGATTCGGTGCGGTCAAGGATGCGTTCGCCGCCAATTTTAACCGTGGTGAAGATGTGGGTGCCTCGGTTGCCGTGGTGATGGGCGATGAGTTGGTGGTGGACCTGTGGGGCGGTTCGTTGGACAGAGCGGGGAAGGAGCCGTGGCGCCAGGACACACTGATCAACGTTTACTCCACCACCAAGACGATGAGCTGCCTGAGCCTCCTGGTTCTCGCCGGTCGAGGTCTGGTGGATGTGGATGCGCCAGTTGCGAAGTACTGGCCGGAGTTTGCGCAGAACGGCAAAGGCAACGTGCTGGTCCGTCATCTGCTCTCCCATACCGCCGGTGTGCCGGCATGGGAGCAGCGGATTGCACCGATTGATCTTTATGACTGGGATAAGGTCACGAGTCTGCTCGCCACACAGTCCACCTGGTGGGAGCCCGGCTGGAAGTCGGGTTATCACGCCGTGACCCAGGGCAATCTGGTGGGTGAGGTGGTAAGGCGCGTGGATGGTCGTTCGGTGGGTCGTTTCTTCCGTGATGAAATTGCGCTGCCTATGGGTGCGGAGTTTCACATCGGCGTTCCGCCTGAACTCGATTCGCGGGTCGCCAAAGTGATACCCGCACCGCCGCTGGTTTTCGGCAGTGGCGATGGATCGAAGTCACCGGATCGGGACTCGATTCCGTATCGGGCGGCCAATCCGCGGCTGGTTGCAGAACAGTCGTGGGAGATTCCCTGGCGTCGTGCGGAGATTCCGGCAGCGGGCGGGCATGGCAATGCCCGGGGTGTCGCGCTCGCCCAGGCGGCGGTCTCGCATGGGGGTGTGCTGCGTGGAGTGCGGTTGTTGCCTGAGGCCACCATCAACCGTATTTTTGATGTGCAGGCTGCGGGGCGCGACCTCGTGCTCGGGATTGGTGTGACGTTCGGCGTGGGTTATGGCCTCAACTCACCAAAGAACCCCATCAGCCCGAATGCCCGTGTGTGTTACTGGGGTGGCTGGGGCGGGTCACTGGTGGTGAACGATGTGGATGCCGGCTTCACCTTTGCCTACGTGATGAACCGCATGGGCGAAGGCACCGTTGGTGATGACCGGGCGCATACGATCCTGCGGGCGATCTACAAGTCCCTGGCCTGACGGGTCGCCTCTGCTGTGGCTTTCCTGGCAGGCTGCTGTTGAAGCCTGCTAGGCCGCCTGTTTGTGGCGCACGATGTAAACCACGGTGTCCCGCTGGTATTCATCCTGCATCGGCGTAACACCGTGGAAGGAGTTGTCACTGCGCAGGAAACCGAAGGCTGAATTCGGCAGGTAACGCGCGGTGCCGACCTGTTCGAACTTGTCGAATCCGTGGTGGGTATGGCCAACCGCCAAGGTGAACGGATCTTTCGGCGCGTAGAACGACCTGCCGACGTGACCATGGTCCGAATCTTCCGACAGATAAACCATCATGGTGATCAACCGCTTCGGGCTGTCGGTGTGTGGGCCAATGCTGTAACCGGCAAAGTCGCGCATGGGCATGGCTTCAGTTTCGATGTTAAGGCTGCGCTCACCCCGGGCCATGATTTCATCGTAGAACCGCCGCACCATGGTCACCATCAGCTCCTGTCAGCAGAACCATTCACGGTGCCGTGTCCAGAAGGAGCGCTTCACCGGGTCCTTGAGGTTGTCGAGGTGATCATCCAGATGCATGACGAACCGTTCCGGGTACCCGGTCGTACGCCCGGTTTCATCGAGACAGATCAATTCATCGTTGCGGGGTTTCATCGCCATCATCAGGCGGTAGTAGTCCTCCGGAAAGAGGTTCTCGACCGTGAAGTGAGGGTAGGGGGTCTGTGCGATCTGCATCGAAGCGATCTGCTGGTTCACCTAAGACTTGGCCGCCTCGTAATCGATCGCTTTGGCTTGTTGTTCGGCGCTCAGTTCGAAGATCAGTTCGCCGAATGAAATGCTGGATTCCGGTCGGTAAAAAATGTAGTTGCCGATGCCTTCAAAGGCGTCTTGCCGGCGGATGGCGATATCCACCTGTCCCTGCTCGAATCCATAGCCGAGGGCCTGCATCCGGTCGATGATCTCCCGGTGTTCCGCGAGATGGGTATTGAGTTCAACCAGAACTGACTTGAGCTGTGGATTGTCGAGCACTCCTTTTGCGCCCAGCAGTACCAGGTGCTCCAGACCGTCGACATCGATCTTCAGGTGATCCGTTTGCGGGAGCACCCCTTCATCTACCAGTTTGTCCAGGGTGATCGACATGTACCCCTGAACGAAAGACTGCTGGCGCGCCTTCAGGTGGAAATCAACACTTTCACCGAAGGTATGGCAGGAGCCCCCAAGGGCGAACTGGCTCAGATACAGCTTGTCCACACGACAAGTATTCGACAGGGCGAGAGGCTAGGCGATGCAGTGATCCTGCAGGCCGTTGTAGAGGATGCCGCGATTGAGCAGAGCGTAGTTCTGCGATTCTGGCTCGAAGGCAAAAACCGGCGCCCCGCATCCTTTGGCCGCCATCACCGTGTACATGCCTACGTTGGTGCCGACACCGATGAAGACTTCATCCTTCTTGAACTGACGGATCCAGGGGACCGTATCCGGCTCCTTGGAATACAGCGTCTGCACGCGCCGCTGCACCATGGCGTTGCTGGCTTCGTAGATCAGCTCCACATCATCAAATGGAATCTTGACGACGGTGATTTCATTGTCATCCATGACTGCTCCAGAACACCTCAGGCGACGGCATCCCGCCGCGCCCCCTGACCCCAAATGGGAAAGACGCTACTGAGAAAACTGAGTGAGAGATCGCTTATTGAGGTATAGCAGACGGAAGGCGATGACGAATTCGCTCCCGTTCTGGTGGCCTCTTCATCCCGCTTTCGGCCTGTCAAAGCTCTTCAGCAGTTCATACCAGCCGGAGCCGTTGACCTTGAGCGGCATCGATCCAAATTTTTTGGCGGTGGCGAGGTGGTGGGCTCGGCCCGACCAGGCTTTCGGATTGGCTTGCCACTCGTTCAGAACCCGCTCCGCTTCGGCGTAACTGGGCGCCTCGACTTCGTACACCGAGATATAGTTGGACACGGTTTTGCCATCGAGGTGGGGGCCGGCGAGTTTGAAAACGCGCCCGCGAATGAAATTCGGGCAATGAGTCGTGTCTTCGATGTGTTGGTCGACAAACCATTCATTAAATGCCGCCTGGTCTTTTTGAGACGGGGGTTCGCACAGGCCAATGAGGAGGAACTGGGGCATGCCTAGGGTCTCCCTAGAGTTGAGGTAGGTTTATACCCCAGGTTGGCCCAACTCACCCGGCGTCTGTTGACCGTGTCTGGCGCCAATAATTTCACATAATTTGTTACAGAGCCTTTTTCGAAGGAGAGTACGCGTGTGCAAGGGCACGGAAATCGCGCAGGGTTTTCGTCAGAATCCGCGCCTCGAATCAGCTTGGAAAACACCCAGTGGCGCGACATCCCGATGCCGGACAACCGGCCACATCTGATCTCCTCATCGATGTGGCGGCCATCGAACGTGCGTACTACACCGTTCAGCCGGATATGACCGTCGCCGCACAGCGGGTGAGTTTTGGCACGTGGCCATCGCGGGTCACCACACAGCGGCTCCTTCAATGAGGCACACATTTTGGCGATCACCCAGGCCATCTGTGACTTCCGTGCGACGCAGAACATCGAAGGGCCGCTGTACCTCGGCAAAGATACCCATGCGGCGTCCGGTCCTGCGCAGCACACCGCGCTCGAAGTATTGGCAGCGAACAGCGTCCACGTGGTCATGCAGCAGAACGACGGGTTTACACCAACGCCGGTGCTCTCCCACGCGATCCTCACCTGGAACAAAGGACGTGCTAACAGGTTCGCGGACGGGGTCGTGGTCACGCCATCGCATAACCCGCCGGAAGATGGCGGTTTCAAGTACAACCCGCCGAATGGTGGGCCTGCGGACACCGATGTCACGAAGTGGATCCAGGATCGGGCCAACACGATCCTGGAAGCAGGCAACAAGGACGTCACGCGATTACCCTATGAAGTCGCGCGAAATGCTGAAACGACACATGCCCGGGATCTGATCGGCCCCTATGTGGACGATCTCGGCGCGGTCATCGATTTCGAAGCGATTCGAAGTGCCGGCCTCAAACTGGGCGCAGATCCACTCGGTGGGTCTGCCGTGTACTACTGGGCCCGGATCTGCGAGCAACATGGCATATCTATCGAAGTGGTCAATCCGGTAGTGGACCCACGTTTCGCCTTCATGACGCTCGACCATGACGGTCGCATCAGAATGGATTGTTCCAGCGCCGATGCGATGGCGAGCCTTGTGCGTCTGAAAAACCGGTTTGATGTGGCCTTTGCCAATGATCCGGATGCGGATCGTCACGGGATCGTCACGCCTTCTGCCGGCCTTATGAATCCGAATCACTATCTCGCGGTGGCCATCGACTATCTCATCAGTTCACGTGCCGCGTGGCCGCGTACTGCGGCGATCGGCAAGACCCTGGTTTCGAGTGCGTTGATTGACCGGGTGGTCGAGGCGCTCGGGCGCAAACTTCTCGAAGTGCCAGTCGGCTTCAAATGGTTCACCCCGGGCCTTTATGAAGGCTCCGTGTGTTTCGGTGGCGAAGAAAGTGCCGGAGCGAGTTTCCTGCGGCGCGATGGAACGGTGTGGTCGACAGACAAGGATGGTCTCATCCTCAACCTGCTTGCAGCCGAGATGACCGCAGTGAGCGGGCGTGATCCC
>VGVE01000132.1 GCA_016874135.1 Gammaproteobacteria bacterium
AAGGCATCTGGTTGTTCGATGATCGACACCAGGGTCTCGACGACGCCTATGACGCCGAGTCGTTTCTCTCCGACGGCCGCTTTGGCTATTCCCTGATCTTCCTGTTCGCGGGCTGGTTCATCTACATGCTAGGCAGCTCCAACCGCCTGGTTCCGCCGCGCGAGCAGCCAGCGGTTCCGCACCAGATCGATTTCGTTAGAGCGATCGGCGGTTTGATGGCGCGCAAACTCAACCCCGCTGATGTGGCTGATCAGCTACTTGAACAATGGGCCAACGAGCTGAACCTGCCGGGTGGCGATCCTTCTCACGGACCGCTGTGGAGTCGCCTCAAGGCCACGCCCACCCTCGAATCACATCGTCTCGATGCACTGCAACTCGCCTACTACCGGATCCGCATGGGCAAGGAAAAATCCCTCGTGCGGTTCTTCAATCTCCTGCATCACGCAAGGAAATCCACAGGATGACGGAATCAGAACTCAATCCAGCCCAGATGCTAGCCGCACACATCAAGAGGGAACTTGGCCGGGTGTTATTCGGACAGGAAGAGACACTGCATGCCGTCACATTGGCACTTATCGCCCGCGGGCACATCCTGCTCGAAGGTCCGCCGGGCCTTGGAAAGACCCTGCTCGGCCGACACTTCGCGGCTCTGCTCGGGGGGCGGTTCAAACGCATCCAGGGCACTGCGGACCTCATGCCCGCGGACATCACCGGCGTGCATGTGTGGAACAGCCGCACATCGACCTTCGAGTTCCAGCACGGCCCGCTCTTTGCCGATGTGGTGCTGGTGGACGAGATCAACCGCGCGGGTCCCAAGACACAGTCCGCCCTGCTGGAAGCGATGGAAGAGCGTCAGGTCAGCGTGGATCGGGAAAGTTTTGCCCTGCCCGACAACTTCATCGTGATCGCGACGCAGAACCCGCGCGAGTTTGAAGGGACTTATCCCTTGCCGGAGTCGCAGCTGGACCGTTTTGCACTCAGCAGCCCGCTCACCTATCCGCTGCGGGAAGCGGAAATTCGCATCCTCGAAACCTACAACCTGCCGGATTCCCAGAGCCGGCGTGAACCTGTTGTACTTGAGCCACTGCCCGAAGGCATGCTCGACAACGCCCGCGCCGGCCTGAAGGACATCCTCATGAACGAAGCCCTCACGGGTTACGTGCAAGACCTTGTCACCGCCAGCCGCGACAGCCGCCAGATTGCACTTGGTCTCTCTACCCGTGGGGCACTCTCGCTCGCACGGTGTGCACGGGTGGAAGCAGCGCTCAGAGGCGGCGCGTTTGTCATTCCCGACGATGTGAAGCGGGTCGCACCGCTGGTGATGCGCCACCGGCTGGTACTCTCACCCGATGCCATGCTCGATGGCATCACGGCCGGCGCAGAAATCTCGCGGATACTCACGCTCGTGCCGGTTCCGCACTGATGAGTTTCAGGCCCGCTGCCCATGTGCTGCTTGCACTGATCATCCTCGCGGGCATCGTCGGTTTGTGGGCAGGCGAATCGTTTCCACCGGTATGGCGAATTCTTGCCGATTTCAGCGTTTTTGGGCTCGCTTTCGAATTCTGGCGTTGTCGATCCGTGCAGATAAACATCGAACGAGCCGACCGCGAAGCACTGCACCTGGGTCGGGACGAATCGATCGAGCTGCGTTTCCACAATCAATCGGATCGCCTGCTCAGCCTGCAATACCAGCCCGACTTCCCAGACGCCATCCACACACCACATTACTTGAACCACTTCACTGTCGCCGGCAACTCTTCAGCGAGCATGCAATTCGCCGTACGTGCTGTCGCCGTGGGCGAGTACCGCTTACCGACGGCGCGAATTCGCATCGCGGGTCCACTCGGTCTTTCCTGGTGGACGAGGTTCGTAACCGTCGATGTACCGTTCGCGGTCATCCCCGATACGCTGCGCAAACGCGGACAACGGCAAGGTACTGTCGAAGCCGAAGGACTCCGCACTGGGATAACGGGCAAGGGGCTCGAGCTGCATCACCTGCGCGAATATCGGCCGGGCGACCCACGCCAGACCATCGATTGGAAAGCGAGTGCCCGCCTGGGTAGCTGGATGACACGTGTACACATCCGCGAACTGGAGCTGCGTATCGTGGTGCTGCTCGATACGGGGCGGACCAGCCGCCTCGCCATGGCCGGCCTTGATCAGCTCGGGCACTACATCAACGTGACGGCACGACTGCTGGAGTACGCAGCTCTGCACGATGACCAGGTGGGGCTGGTGATCGCGAGTGATGGCGGGATCCAGTCCATTCCTCCAGCCAACGGCTTCGCCGCGGTCCACCGAATTCGTTCGGCGCTCGGCGCACTCAAGGTTTCGGAGGCACATACCGACCTGATGGGTGCCGCCATGGCGGTTCGTCGCATGGTGAGCCAACGGTGTTTGGTCTTTCTGCTCAGTGATCTCGAACAGGGCACCACAGGCAATCCGTTGGCTGCTGCCATTCGTACCCTCGCGCCCAAACACCTGCCCGTTGCGGTCGGCATGGTCTCACCTGAAGTGCATCAGCTTGCAGAGGGCGAGGCGCTTAACTGGCTTGACCCGTGGAACGCCGCAGCGGCCAGAACCTGGCGGCAGCAACTCGACAGCAGTGCAGAAAGTCTGCGCAGGATGGGCGCGATTGCCCTGACCGCCACGCCGGATGAACTCGAAGCCAGAGTATTTGATACCTATCGAACGCTCAGGTTGCAGAGGCGGGCAGGATAGAAAAGCATGGGCGGGTTGAGCTTTACAGGCACCTTCGATGAATCAGGCATCTGGTACACGGACTCGGGCCACAAAGGACCACTCGAATCCAGCATCAGGATTGAGATCCGTGGTGACGACGTTCACTTTAACTATGAGGATGGCTCAGTTCACATCGCCCAAGGCGCGGCGACTGGTCCGGGTCACTATCCACTGCACGGGCACGGCCTAACAGGCGTGTGTCTGGTTGGCGCGTTGACACTGATGCTGGAATATCGCACAGACATCGACGGCCGCGTCGAACACAACGTGGATCAATGGACGTTCGCGGACAGTGACATTCACCGCAGCGGCATCATCCGCCAACCGGAGCGGCTGATCTGGTTTGAAGCCCTTGTGACTCGGAGATAGATGACTCAGAGATAGATGACTTGGAAACAGATGAGTCGTCAGTCAGCCGCTGACTGACAGAACCGCGAGAACCAGCGCCCTTCCCGAATTTCCTGTCTGGAAGGCGTACCGGCGAGAACCCAGAAAAGCAGCAGGCCATAGCCGATTCCGACCAAGGTGCGAAGTGCCAGTGGAAACGCCGGGTTCGGCGAGATGTAGCCTTCGATGATGCCGGCACCTATGAGAAATACCCCGCATACCAGCCCGATGCGTGCCGCATCGCCTGCGGCATCGCGGAATGCCTGACGCCGCGTTTTCATACCTGGCCGGGCAAGTGACTCACCGAGCACCAAACCTGATGTGCCACACAGCACGATCGCCGACAGTTCAACTACGCCGTGGGCAATGACAAAGTTGAAGAGGCGCCCGGCCAGATCATGTTGCGCGGTGAGCGCAAACACCGCACCCAGCATCACACCGTTCAGGCCGATGATGTAAATCGTTCCAAGGCCAAAGAGTACGCCAATGCCAATCGAAAGAAACGCGACACTCACGTTGTTCGTGAAGATCCCGGCGGAGATCACTGAAGAAGGTGTTGAATGCAAGATGTGATCAGTCCACAACTCCCCGGCTTCCACGCCATCCATCATCTCCGGTGACGCAAAGAGGCCCGCCGTTTGCGGCCAGGCCATCACTAACATCCAGCCGGCGAGTGTCGACAGTACGAAAAGCAATGTGACTGAAAGGAGCCGCCAGCGCATCGCATAGAGTATTACGGGCAGATCGTGATGAACCAGTCGTCGCAGAGATTCAGTCAGGTTGCGTGGTGGCTGATAAACCAGCTGGTGCACACACGCATACGTACCTTCCAGCATGCGCACCAGCTGCCCTTCAGGTGCAACCCGCCGGGCGATGGCGATATCACGGGCGAGTTCGGGATAGAGCCTCAGTGTTTCCCGGATGACTTCCGGGTCTGTCGTTCGATCGGATTCGAGCGTCTTGATACGGGAGGCGAGCTGTTGCCACACCGGCATGCGCGTTTCGATCCAGCGGCTGGTCTGCGCGGAATCCGGCGCGCTCATTTGAGCAGCAGGTTGAGGCGGGCGAACAACACTTCATCACTCTTCACACCGCGAATATCGACACCGAGCTGCATCAGCAGTTTTTCACCGAGGTCCCGACGAACCTCCGGCCTGAGTTCATCCCAGCGGCTGACCAGATCTCTGACAAGATCGTTCTGTTGCAAACCGATGCGGTTGAGGCTCGCTTCGGTAAGATTTTTCACGGTGTCTCCGGCGGGGCGGTCGTAGATAAGCACTGTCCCGGCCGCCAGATCACCGACGCGCACTGACTGCGAAGTGACCATCGTACACAGAAGCCCGAGCGCATAGAACATGGGCAGGCTGTCCACGAACCGCAGCAGGTTGCGCACGATCAAGGCGCCGATACCGGGAACATGCCCCTCCAGCGTGACGATGCGAACACCGGCCATGCGTTTACCGGGTGTGCGCCCGGCCATGAGAATTTCCAGCACCGGGTGATAGAAGGTGTAGATCGCCAGCGCCGGCAGCAAGACCATAAAAAACCACGATGAATGCAGCCCCTGAATCTCGAACGACGCCGATCCCATGCCGTAGAGGATGATACCGAGCAGAAACCAAGCGAGCGCAATCAGCAGCCGGATGTGCCAGTCAATGATGAAGGCATAACTGCGCGCCCCCGGTCCCGCAATTCGCATGCGGACATCGATGCCGGTTACCGAAGCGATGTTGATCGATTCAGACATGCCGTCCCGAACAGCGCCGCTAACGCTTTGCGAACATCTGGTTAAACTCTTCCGTGCTGTTGGTCTTGGGAAAGGGTGTTGCAGGCACCGGTACCTTGAGGAATGAACACAATGGTTCCCAGCTGTCGCCGGGACGATACACCAGCAGCCTGTCCTTGGGGACGTTCTCGATCACATCGCGGTTGTGACGCTCATACACCTCGATCACGTGTTTCTTGTCATCCATACGGCGCTGAAACTTCCCGTCCCAGATGAGTTCAAACACCATCTTTGTCTGCGCGCTTTCAGCTTGCGGCGTGCCGATCGACATGCTGGAGACCTTCCAGATGGTGTTCATCACACTCTCGTACCAGCTGTCTGAATCCCGTAGCGACAGGATCACTCTTGCTTTCGGAAACGCGCGCATCTGCTCGCGCCAGAAGTTGCAGGCTGGCCAGTCAACCGATGCCCGAAAGCCGGTGAAGAGAGCTTCCCAATCCACCGTCTCGCCGCGATTCGCGGCCCGCCATTGTTCGGGATGAGCGGGTAACCCGAAGATTTCCATCATGTGGTAACACTTGTTGAAGCCGAGCTGCTCGAGGGCCTGTTTGAGCGAGAGTGTGCCGGTACGACCGTAGCCCGCACCGATGATGTCTAGTGCCATGACCTGTCCTGTCAGATAACCGTTCGCGGCTATCGTCGCCGGATCGAAGTCTGATTGCACGTGTGGTCAATGAATCCGGGAGTGCGGGGTTTCACCCCGATGCGAAACCGGTTAGCGTGCAGCCAGGAGGAGATTTTTTTGGATTCTGTCGTTCATCCGCTGGACTTGCTGATCATTATGGCCTACCTCGGCGTCGTGACCTGGGTGGGTCTCAAGGTCTCGCGTGGTGTTCACAACGAAAAGGATTTTTTCCTCGCCGGCCGATCCCTCGCCTGGTACGTCATCGGCCTGTCGATCATCGGCACGAACATCTCGGCGGAGGGATACGTCGGCGCGTCGGGTGGTGCCTACAAGGTTGGCGTAGCCCAGGCCAACTTCGAATGGATCGGCGCCATTCCGGCCATGATCCTCGCCTCGCTCATCTTCATTCCCGTTTACTGGCGTGCAGGTGTGTATTCGATCCCTGAGTACATGGGGATGCGTTACAACGGCAGTGTGCGTGTGCTACTGGCACTCATTACTTCAACTTTTGCCGTATTCGCCATTGCTGTCGGGCTATGGGCGATGGCACTCACGCTGCAGACGTATCTCGACTGGCCCATCTGGGTGGGCATTCTGGTCACCGGTACTGTCGTCGGCCTGTACAGCATTGCGGGCGGACTGCGGGCGGTTGCCTATACCGACATGATGCAGGTGATCGTCATGTTCGCCGGCAGCCTTGTTATCGTTGCCCTGGGTATCGCCCAAACTGACGGCTTCACAGGATTCGCAGTGAAGCTGACGGAACACAACCCCGACCACCTGCATGCATTTCTGCCGGCCGATCACGCGGATTTCCCCTGGCCCGGCGTACTCATGGGGCTCGCCATCGTGTTGTCACCCGCTTACTGGTGCGGCAGCCAGACCATCCTGCAGCGCACGCTAGGTGCACGTACCCAGTGGGATGCGAGTGCCGCAATGATGGCTGCGGCTTTTGGCAAAACACTCGTACCACTGCTGATCGTATTCCCTGGGTTGCTCGCACTCGTCATGCAGGCCGACATCGCCTACCCGGATATGGCGCTGCCATGGGTCATCAAGAATGTTCTGCCGCCGGGACTTTCCGGTCTCATGTTCATTGCCCTGATCGCGGCACTGCAGTCCACAGTGGATTCGGCGCTCAACTCCACTTCCCTGATGATCACTCGCGACATCCGCGGTGTGCTGATGAAAAAAGCTGACCGCTCCAAGGATCTTGTGGTGGGTCGCATGCTCACCGGGATGATCCTGGTAGTCGCCATGCTGTTCGCGCCTTCCATCGGCGACTTTGGTGGGATGTACGTGTTCGTGCAAACACTGCTGTCGTTGTTCCAGGGGCCAACACTGGCGCTGCTAGTCATGGGTGCCTTCACGCGGCATGTGACACCGGTTGCCGGATTGGTGACGCTGGTGACCGGCGTTGCCCTGTCCGGCGTATTGACGCTGCAGGAGCTCAACATGCTCTACGTGGCGTTCCTTTCATTCGTCTACGCCATCGTCTGCCTCATCGTCGTGAGCTTCTTCACGCCGAAGCTGCCTGATGACGTACTCAACCGGCTGGTGTGGCGCCATGAATCCCGCTGATTTTCCTGTCGAGTGGGCGAACTTCGCCGCAATCGGGCTCTTCATTGCCATCGGCTTCGCGGTATTTCTGGTGCCACGGTCAATGGTCACGAAGGACGCGCCAGATCAGAAACGTTGGCGTGATGTGCGCTGGTGGGCCATTCCACTGGTGCTGGTGCAGCTCGGGCTCTACCTGCTCTTTACCTGAGCGCACTCCTCAGTCTGTCCACTTCGCGAGTACCATTGATCCGTATGATCCGGATGTGCTGCCAACGCGGATCGGCCTCCGTTTCGGATACCTGCCGACGACGTTTCTCGAAGTTGTTCCAGATCCACCAGATCAGGGAGTCTTCACCGCGCCAAAAAGCGAGCTGCTTCCAGAAATTCTCGGTATTGGTGCCCCACAGCAACTCTTTCGTTCGCCATCGAACCCAGGATCGCCGAATCACACGCACAATCAGCAGCCAACCAGGCAGATCAAGTCTCTAACTGGAACAAGCAATCGATAGAAGCGGAAAGGGCCGTCATCCAGGCAGAGATCGAGCGCAGGTCGGACGCCAGGAACTGGTGGATCGAGCGCAAGCGCAGGTTGATTGTCGGTGGCTTCTTACCCTGATTGTCGCGTTACAATCCCGGCGTTCCGAGTGCGCGAGAATCCCTGCGGACAATAACGACTTGGGGTCTCTCGGTTTCTCTCAAGACAGCGAGGGTGGAATGGAACGGTGGGAGCAATTGCCCGAGTGGGTGCGATGGGTATTGAGCGGGCCGTTGGCGTTGGCAGGATCTATCGCGGCGGGATTTACCGCGCTGTATCTAGCTAGAACCGCGCTAGATCGGTTTTTTATTCCTGACGCAGTTCTTACAGCCGTTCCGCAAATCCTTCAGGGATCAACGGTCGGGTTCACCAGCATTTTGTTGGTCTTTAGTTTGGTCCCGGGGTGGAAGACAGCGATAGCGGCAATAATGCTGATATTACCAATCACCCTAGTTTTGGTGTCGGTATTTGATTGGTACCTGATCTCATCAGGAAAGCTCTCTTACGATGACCAATCAATCTGGGACACCATCAACTCGATTCTATGTCTTGCAGCATCGACAGCCGCATTTCGGATCGGCTTGCGTACGAAGGTGCGCTCCCGAGCTGCTTGAGGACTTGATTGAACGACACCTTTAACGGGGATTCTATGCGGGCTATCGCTTTCGTTCTCGCGTTGTCACTGGTGGTATGGAACACATCGGCTCTGGCAGCCAACGAAGACACGCGTGTACCAAGTTTTGAAGAAACAAAACACCTTGCTGAACAAGGCAATGTCGATGCGCAGTTCAACTTGGGGTGGATGTACCGAATAGGCCAAGGTGTTCCCAAGAACGATGCTGAAGCGGTGGCGTGGTATCGGCGAGCCGCAGAGCAAGGGGATGCGAGCGCACAGTACAACTTGGGAGTGACGTACCAACGAGGCGAAGGTATTCCCAAGAACGATGCTGAAGCGGTGGCGTGGTATCGGCGAGCCGCAGAGCAAGGGGATGCGAAAGCGCAGCACAACTTGGGAGTGATGTACGACGAAGGCGAAGGTGTTCCCAAGAACGATGTAGATGCCTATTTCTGGTTCAATCTCGCCGCTGCGCAGGGACAAGAAAACGCAGGAGGAAACAGAGATAGTACTGAAAAACAAATGACCCGCGAGCAAATCGCGGAAGCACAAAGAAGATCAGCAACTTGGAAGCCCAAGACCGAGTAAAGGTTGGCAGTAGTCGGTAAAAACCTCCCCTGACGACTCAATCTCA
>VGVE01000133.1 GCA_016874135.1 Gammaproteobacteria bacterium
CACGGTGCCGGACCGCTTAAGGAAGTCCTCCGCAGTCGCCGTGCTGACGATGGACCCTTCGGTGCTGCCGTAATACTCACGCACCACCGGCCCCCACCAGGTAATCATCTGGCGCTTCACCTCGGCCGGGCAGGGTGCTGCACCATGCCAGACCACCTTGAGCGAATCGCCGCTGAACGCCGCGCGGTCCTTGTCGGGCAGACGCAGCAGCCGATGAAACTGTGTCGGTACCAGATGCACATTCGTCACGCGGTGCTGATCGATCAGCTTCAGGGATTCCGCGGCATCGAACCGGTGACGCATCACCACCTGGCTGCCGGCGATCAGTGGCAGGAAGGAAAAAGCCCACTGCGCCGAGTGGTAAACCGGGCCACAGAGCAGGGTCGTACCGTCTGGAGGAATGGCGAGCATCGCTGAGAGCCCGGCACCCATCATCTCCATCGAAGCCAGTGGGCCGCCCGGTTTCTGGTTGGAGGAACGCACCCCCTTGGGTCGGCCGGTGGTACCGGAGGTGTAGAACATCGGTCCACCGAGACCCTGACCATCCGGTTCTGCGGCGCTGCCATTTGCGCGCCAGGTGGCATATTGGGTGAGACCGGTGGGAGCCCCGCGGATCTGGACGATTCTTCTGAGGTTCGTCATGCCGTGTTCATCACGGGCTGAACTGGCGATATCGACGAACCGGTCTTCGACGAACAGTGCTTTCGCCCCGGAATCCGCGATTACGTAGGCGAGCTCATCCGCCGTGAAGTGCCAGTTCACCGGCACGCAGAGGAGCCCTGCGTGGGTTGCCGCCAGCAGCACTTCGAAGTACTCGCGGCAATTGCCGGCAAAGATCGCGACGACATCGCCGGTACCGATGCCATCGGCACGTAGCTGGTGGATCAGGCGGTTGGTGTTCTCATTGAGAACTGGCCATGTGGTGGCGCCACGTTCGTCGATGAGCGCGAGGCGATCAGGGTGCGTGGTGGCGTGTTTGTTACAGAAGTAGGTCATCGTGGTTTCCGGAGGGGGTGTGGACATCGGATCAACGTCGGATTGAAGGGTACAAAAAAAATCGGCGCCGAAGCAGTCGGCGCCGATGGATGGAGAGGTCGGAGTATTCGATGTGAAGAGCGCCGACCTGAAGAACGTTATCTCGACAGAATGGTCACGCCGGACAGGCCCGGTGCGCCGTACACGTGGGTATAGCCCGTCTTCGGATTGTTCGGCACCTGGCGCTTGCCGGCATCACCGCGCAGCTGCAACGCCACCTCATGAACCTGCCGCAGGCCCGATGCACCGATGGGTTCACCATTGGCGAGGCAACCTCCATCCGTGTTCACGGGGAGTTTGCCGTTGATCTCGGTATAGCCTTCCTTCAGCCACTTCTCCTGCTCGCCATCCTTGCAGAAACCGTTTTCCGACATGTGCATGATCTCGGCGCCGGATTCGGTGTCCTGCAGCTGGGCGACCTGAATGTCTTCCGGCCCGATGCCTGCAAACTCGAACGCGGCTTTCGACGCGCGCACTGTTGGCGAATCCGCACGGTTCAGTGCCTGGGCCTGGGTGAACACCTCAAACGAACCGAAGTTGCGGGTCTTCACACTCACGGCCTTGAGGAATACAGGCTTGCGGGTGAACTGGCGCGCTTTTTCGGCGCTGCACAGGATCATCGCGCAACCGCCCTCGGCGGGAGAGCAGAACATGTACTTGCGCAGCGGATCACACACCATGTCCGAGGTCGCCACTTCTTCGTAGGTGAACGCCTTCTTGCGCCAGGCATTGGGGTTCAGCTCGCCATTGCGGTAGTTCTTCACGGCGACCCGTACGAGGGCATCGTTGGTCACACCGAAGTCGTGCATGTAGCGCTGGATCTTCATGCTGAAAAACTGCGGCGTGAGCGCCATGCCGATGTCGCCGTACCACTTGCCGAGGCCACTCGCTTCCGGATTGACGGTGAACGCGCCGCGGGGGTGTTTGTCGAAGCCGACCGCCATACCGACATCGAACATGCCGGACTGGATCGCCATATAGGCGCTCTGCAGCGCCGAACCGCCGGTTGCGCAACCGTTGGCGACGTTGATGAACTGCAGACCCGTAAGACCGAGTTTGGAAACGAGGGCGTCGGCATTGCCTGCGGCGGCACTGCCACCATAGGCGAACTGCATGTCAGACCAGTCGAGACCGGCGTCTTCAAGCGCCTTGCGGGCTGCATAAGCGCCTTGTTCGAGACCTGTCACTCCGTCGGTACGACCGAAGGGATGGATGCCAAGACCGATGATTGCTACGTCCACTTGATGCTCCTGTCTGCCGCTGAATTCTGTTGTTGGAACAGTCGAGTACTACCGCTCACCGACCGGCTGGAAGAAGTACGCCACGATGTCCTTGCCATCACGTTCGATGAACTTCTCCACCACCAGCTCCATATCCATGCCGATCTTCAGTTTCGACACGTCATTGGTCTTGATGCGGGTTTCCACCCGGGTCTGGTCCGCAAGCTCGACGTAACCGACACCAAAAGGTTTGAACGTCTGCGCAGTTTCCGGGCCTTCATAAGGCGGGCGGTTCGGCAGGAAACCCTGGATGGTGTAGGTCCAGAGCTTTCCTTTCCGTTCCAGTTCGATGGTCTTGGTGTCAGTGCTCGAACAGGCCGGACAGCTGCTCTGTGCCGGGAAAATGACAACGCCGCAGTTCTGGCACTTGCTGCCAAGCAGACGCGGATCGTTGGAGGGCCAGGTGAAAAGACCTGGCGCTATCGGTTCGGTGTTCGCGACGCTGGTCGCCATGTGCTGGTACTCCCCGAATCAGTCAATATTGTTTGTTTTACTCCAATTCCTGCGATCACACCAGCAAGCGATATGGTGCTTCCAGCAGGGTTTTCACCGTGCGCAGGAACTCCGCAGCCGGCGCCCCGTCGAGGACGCGGTGGTCCCAGGTGAGCGAGAGGCGCATGGACTCGGTTTTCACCGGAGTGTTGCCATCCCAGCGGATGTCGTCACGGATGCGGTTCACACCCAGAATGCCGGCCTGTGGCGAATTGATAATGGGCGTGAACGAATCCACGCCGAACATGCCGAGGGCGGACACCGTAAACGTGCCACCCTGCATGTCATCAAGGCTCACCTTGTTGTTCCGCACGGCCTCGGCGAGTCGCGTGGTCTCTTTGGCGAGTGATTTGAAGCCGCGTTCGGCTGCGTCGCGTACCACGGGCACGATCAGCCCTTCAGGCAATGCCACCGCCATCCCTAGGTGGATCTCGCTGTGCAACGTGATCTCGGTGTCACCCCAGGAAGCATTCATCAGCGGATGCTTTTCAAGCGCTTTGGCGACCGCACGAATCACCAGATCTGTGTACGTAGGCTTGATGCCTTCATCTTTCCACTCTTCAACCAGCTGCGTACGCAGCTTGATCGCATCGTCCATGTTCACATCCATGTCCATGGTCAGTTGTGCCATCGACATCAGGCTCTCGTGCATGCGAGCCGCGATCGTCTTGCGCATGCCTTTGACCGGAATCGTTCGTGCGGGACCCGCCGCTTTCGGTGTTGCAGTTTGAGCGGCTCGGCTCGCCGCAGCCCGAAGGGCGGAGGCGGCCTCTACGTCTTCCTTGGTAACTCGCCCTCCGGGTCCCGTCCCCTTAACCGTGCTGATATCGACACCCAGCTCTCGTGCAGTCTTCCTCGCCAGCGGCGACGACGGCCCACCCGCAGCAGTCTGCTCAAGTGATGCGCGTTGAACGTCGGCTTCGATGATGCGGCCGCCGGGTCCGGTGCCGCTAACTTCATTGATATCCACACCAAGTTCTTTGGCGAGTCGACGTGCCGCCGGGGAGGACAATAAGCGTCCGCCTTCGCCGGTTGCCGCTGCTGGGGAGGTCACTGGTGCGGCTGATGCGGTTGCTACTGGAGATGGGGCGGCTACGGCGTGATCCGCAGGACTAGGTCCACCGGCCGACGCACCAAAGTCAGCAGGAATGGCTTCACCATCGGCGAAGATATAGCCGACGATGTCACCGGGCTGTTTGGTCACCCCCTCGGCGACGATGTGTTTGACGATGCCGGAGGTTTCCGCATCGACGTCGAGGTTGACCTTTTCGGTTTCCAGCCGATAGAGCAGCTGGCCTTTTTCGACCCGCGCACCGTCGGCGATGTACCACTCCTCGACGATACCCTCGGTCATGTTCATGCCGACTTTGACGAGATAGATTTCCGCTGGCATTACCTTCCCCGATCTCAAATAACGTTCATGCTACTGATTTCTGACAAACAACCCGTATTCAGCCGCCCGACGCAGCGTCAGCGGTACATCGATTACCCTCGGCCCGCTCCGGTTCACCGTGAGCCAGGCTTTCTGGCCCGGCAGCAAACGCCGCTCACGCTCGCCATCGAAGGCAAGAACACCGGGGCCTTCCACCACAATCTCTTCCGCAAAGTTTACGAGTCGATGCGATTCGATGCCGACCTCGCGGTAGTACCCCGGCGCGATGGGTGCGTTCAGACACAACGCGGCGGTGGGGTTCAGGTTCAGGAGCAGCGCAAAGTCCTCACGGTTCGACAAGGGCCTGAGCAAGCCACCGAGTGTGGTCATGCCCACCGCCGCCGGTTCCGCGCGAGTGAGCAAGGCCATGGTGAGGACATCTGGATCCAGCATGGCGCGTGCACCCACGAACCGTTCCAGGCAAAGCACCGCATCGATCAGGGCGATGTCGTCGCGTTCGCCGTCGATCATCACGTGAATGGTTTTCTGCTGCACGGCGACCAGTAACGGATCGATCTTCCCGGAGGCGATGAGCCCCGCCGCGGCACCGGCGACGGTGGCTTCCGAAAGAATCGGAAAGACGTTGTTGGTACCGGTTGAGATCGGAATCAGAAACGGGTCTTTCCAGCCGAGTGCGAAGGCGCGATTGGTGCCGTCCCCGCCGAGGGTGATGACGACGTCAGCGCCTGCTTCCTTTAGCCCACGCGCCGCATCGATGGTGTCGAACGCCGTGCGGGTGTCTGCTGAAGGCAGGGCGGTGGCATCGGTGATGTGTTGTTCGCCGATGGCGCCACGTACGATGCCATGGGCGTCATCGTGATAGATGATGCGCACGCCGCCATGAGCGGTTGCACCCACTAGTAGGCGCCGCACGATGGCCTGTTTCTCCTGGTTGTCGAACACCGAGGCGCGTGCAACCAGCCGACGCACGTCTTTGCCGGACGAGGGATTCGCGACGATACCGAGTGTGCCCATCTCCGGTTTTTCTTGTATCCGGTGTTCTTCTGACAGCGCTTGTTGGATCCAGAGTCAGGGAAGGGCTTGCCCCTCCCTGAGACGTCGGTCAGAGCCCCAACTGCCCCTTGACGCCGGCGACGATGCTGTCGGCATTCGGAACATAGTGTTTTTCGAGGGCCGGGCTGAACGGTACAGGAGAGAAGGGTGCACCGACACGGGCCACCGGCGCGTCGAGGTAATCGAACGCCAGTTCCTGGATCTGCGACGCGATCTCACCACCGAAACCACCGAACCGGACTGCCTCATGCACAATCATGCAGCGATGGGTCTTCTTCACTGACTGCACCACTGTCTGGGTGTCGAAGGGTTGCAACGTCCGTGGGTCGATGACTTCAGCATCGATGCCGAACGCCTTGAGCTTTTCCGCTGCCGCTTTGGCTTCGTGCACCATTCGGCCCCAGGTCACAATGGTGTAGTTGGTGCCGGGGCGGACGATGTTCGCCTTGCCAAGCGGAATGGTGTACGCACCCTCCGGCACTTCGCCCTTCATCGCCAGAGACATCTTGTTTAGCACCACGAATACCGGGTTGTCATCCCGCGCGGCAGAGATGATCAGGCCCTTGGCGTCATAGGGGTCACAAGCCATCGCGATCTTCACACCGGGCAGGTGGCAGAGCCACGCTTCAAGGCTCTGGCTGTGTTGAGCCGCAAGACTGGCACCGGCACCGGCCATGGTGAGGATCGTCACCGGCAGGGTTGCCCGGCCGCCGAACATATAACGCATCTTGGCCAGCTGGTTGGCGATCTCGTCCATGCACTCGCCCATGAAGTCCATGAACATCAGGTCGATGACCGGGCGACAACCGGTGGCACCGGCGCCGACGCCGACGCCGATGATGCCTTCTTCAGAGATCGGCGTGTCGAACACGCGGTCTTCACCGAACTCTTTCTGCAGGCCTTGGTAGTACCCGTACACGCCACCGGCACCACCGACGTCTTCACCGGCAACAAACGAATTGGGTTGTTCCTGCAGAACAATACGGACGGCTTCGTTGATCGCCGCCACGTAAGTCAGGGTGCGCGCTTTCACTGCAACTGCTTCAGCCATTTCTTTCTCCTGCCTTACGCGTAAACGTCTTCGAGAACTGCTGACGGATCGGGGAAGGGGCTCGATTCGGCGAACTGGATGGCCTTGTCGATCTCAGCCATGGTTTGATCGTGAACCGCCTTGATGTCCGCTGCAGACATGATCTTCTGCTCCTGAAGGCGAGCTTCGAAGAGTTCGATCGGATCACGCTTCTTCCACTCCGCGAGTTCCTCGTCGGTGCGGTAGGTCAGACCCATACCGCGCACGCCCACGTGGTCGAAGTACCGATAGGTTTTGCACTCGAGCAACGTTGGGCCTTCGCCCGCGCGTGCGCGCGCTATGGCCTCGCCGGCGGCCTCGTACACGGCCACCGCGTCCATTCCGTCGACGACAACACCCGGCATGCCGTAACCGGCGGCACGGTCTGCCACGTCGACAATCGCCTGGTGGTTGCGTTGTGGTGTGTATTCGCCGTAACCGTTGTTTTCACAGACGAAAACCACCGGCAACTTGTACAGACCTGCCATGTTCGCAGCTTCGTGGAATGAACCTTCATTGCTGGCGCCGTCGCCGAAGAAACAGCAGGCTACGTTTTTAGTCTTGCGGAACTTGTTGGAGAACGCCGCACCCATGGCGATCGGTGGTCCGCCACCGACAATGCCATTGGCTCCGAGCATGCCGACCTCGAGGTTGGAGATGTGCATTGAGCCGCCTTTGCCTTTGCAGTAGCCCGTGGATTTGCCGTACAGCTCTGCAAACATGCGATCGAACGCGCCGCCTTTGGCGATCAGGTGGCCGTGGCCTCGGTGCGTGCTGGTGATCTGGTCCTCATTCGACAGGTGCACCATGACGCCTGAGGCAACCGCCTCTTCTCCCACATAAAGGTGCAAGGCACCGGGGATCTTGCCGTTTTCCATCATCTTGCCGGCGGTTTCTTCGAACCGGCGGATGCGGACCATGCGGCGATGAATGTCTTTCAGGACAGAATCGGTAAGAGTTACCGCCACGTTTCCTCCCTCGGATTGGCAGGTTGTTCTACTTCGCACGTGATCGTGCGAGAACAACGGGTTTGTGTTGGCATACAGCGGGCCGTCCTTTATAACTGAGAAAGCCCGTTCTACCAACAGGATCAGCCATGACCACCTTTGCAGCCCGGCTCGCAGCGGAGCGGCCGGATGAAATCGCGCTGCGTGACGAAACGTCGGCTTACCGCTGGAAAGAGATCGAAGACATTCTCAACCGTGTCGCCAACGGTTTGCATACCGGCGACCTCGGCCCCAACCGCCGCATTGCGGTGTTCGCCGAAAACGGTTGTGAGACCGCGTTTGCCAACCTCGGTGGCCTGATCGGCGGTTGTTCCGTCGTCCCGGTGAATTTCCACCTGACTGCCGATGAGGTGGCCTACATCCTGAGCGACTCCGGTGCGCGCGTGCTCTTCGTGGACGCGAAGACTGCGGACAGGGGTATTGAAGCTGCTCGCCAGGCCGGTGTGCCCGACCTAATCGGGTGGGGTGACGTGCCCGCCGGGGTCAAATCGTTCCGCGGCTGGATCGCGGCCCAGAAAAACACCACCCCACCCCTCGATGTGCCGCCACGCCCGAACCTTTTGTATACCTCGGGCACGACGGGTCGACCCAAAGGCACGGAGCTGCCACCGACCATGTTCGCCGGTGGGAGCACGATCGCCGAACATCTGGAGAACCTTGGCAAGAGCCCGGTGGCCGCCTTTGGCCGGCACATGGTGGTCGGACCGATGTACCACACCGGTCCCTTGTCCGGCGCGCGGTTGCTCGCTGCGGGTGTGTCCTCCGTCATTCTCGGTCGCTTTGATGCCGAGAAGACCCTCAAGGCCATCCACGACTACGAGATCGGCAATACCGTGATGGTGCCGACGCACTTCGTGCGCATGCTTGCACTGCCGGAAGACGTGAAAAAGAAATACAGCCAGAAGTCACTGCAGCGCGTGAGCCATACCGGGGCTAAGTGTCCGGTGGATGTGAAGCGCGCGATGATCGAATGGTGGGGCCCGGTATTCACCGACGCCTATGGTGCCAGTGAAGTCGGCACCACCTGCATGATCACCTCGGAAGAGTGGCTCAAGTATCCAGGCTCGGTCGGCAAGTCCGTGCCGCCGTTTACGGCGATCATCTACGACGAAGAAGGCAAAGAACTGCCACCGAATACGGAAGGGCGCCTTTACTTCAAGGATGCGACGGGACGCGGTGTGGTCTATCACAACGATGCGGCGAAGTCCGCAGCAGCGCACATCGCGCCAGGCATCTTCACTCTTGGCGAAATGGCGGTGATGAACGAAGAGGGGTATGTCTTCATCACGGATCGTTTCAGTGACATGGTGGTTTCCGGTGGTGCCAACATTTATCCCGCGGAAGCGGAGCAGGTGTTGATCAACCATCCGGCGATCCTCGATGTGGCGTGTATCGGCATCCCGCACCCGGAGATGGGTGAAGAGCTCAAAGCACTCGCCATTCCGCGTGACCCCGCCAAGACACCCGCGTCAGCAGAGGTGATTGTTTGGTGCCGCGAGCGGCTCTCTCATTACAAGTGCCCAAAGACCCTCGACTGGGTGGATGATCTCGGACG
>VGVE01000134.1 GCA_016874135.1 Gammaproteobacteria bacterium
CGCGCCATGTCGAGATCGAGAGCGAACCCCTGCTCCGCGAGGCGAATGGCCGGGTTCAGCACTTCCTGCCGAGACATCGTGCCGTACTTCTCCAGTGCATCCAGCAAACCGGCCACGGTGCCGGGTACACCCACCGCCAGATGCGAGTGGGTGGAGAGATCAGGAATCACGTTGCCTTGTTTGTCGAGATACATGTCCCGTGTCGCTGCCAACGGCGCTCTTTCGCGGTGATCGTTGGCAATCACCGTACCGTCCGCGAGCCGAATGACGATAAAGCCGCCACCGGCCAGATTCCCGGCAGAAGGATGGGTCACCGCCAACGCAAAGCCCGTGGCCACAGCGGCATCAACCGCATTACCACCCTTGCGCAGAATGTCAGCTCCGACCTGTGAGGCGAGGACAGAGCGTGAAGCCACCATGCCGTTTTCGCTGAACGCAGCTTCAGGCGCAACCGCGTTGCTCTGAACGGGCAAGCAGACAAAAAGCATCAGGAGCAGATTTGAGATGGGATGCGCTTTGCAGAGGGCTTTCATACACTCCCGGCCATTGGAAGGGACGGGGCATTCTGCGGTTTGACTTCAACAGCAGCAACCACACAGACGGAACAACCCAAGCCGAGGCGACGACCGAAGCAGCACCACGGTGCGATGCTCAAGAGGCTGCGACGACTGGCTCTCGCAGCCCAGGGGCTGCATCGTACAGCGGCGTTCGGACGCGGCCGGCGTGGGGCAGAGAACGCCTTTCACCAAATCGGTTACGTGCAGATCGACACGATTTCAGTGGTTGAGCGTGCGCACCACCATGTCCTGCACTCGCGGGTACCCGGCTATCGCCCCAATCATCTCGACTGGCTGCTGAAGCACGGCCGGATCTTCGAGTATTGGGCCCATGCCGCCGCATTTCTGCCGATCGACGCCTATCGGTTCGCGCTGCCGCGCATGGAACGTTTTCGCAGCGGCAAGGAGCGCTGGATGCGCAGTCGCGACCGGAACCTCGTACAGAGCGTGCTCGACCGGATACGCGATCAAGGCCCATTGATGTCGCGTGATTTCGAAGATCCGCGCCAGACAAAAACCGGTTGGTGGGACTGGAAGCCCGCCAAGGGAGCGCTGGAACAGCTCTTCATGGAAGGTAATCTGATGGTGGTCGCCCGTGATGGCTTCCAGAAAACCTACGATCTGACCGAGCGGGTGTTGCCCACCAACATCGATACGACGCTGCCAACCACCGCGGAGTACGCCGACCATTTGATCGACACCAATCTCAGGAGCCATGGCTGTGTACAGCTGCCGACCATTACCCATCTGCGTCGCGACGCGCCCTTGCGAAAGGCCGTTGCTGAATCGCTGCTGCGGCGGGTAGCGGAGCAGACAGTCGAGTGTCTGAAACTCGAACATGGGCAAACCTGGTACGTAGACACCACCCTGTGGGACACAACTCAGCCCGCACTTCGCCATCCCATAGTGCGTCTGTTGTCACCGTTCGATAACACGGTGATCCACCGCGAGCGTGGCCAGCGACTTTTCAACTTCGACTACACCATCGAGTGTTATGTACCAGAAGCGAAACGTCAGTACGGATACTTCTGTCTGCCGCTGCTCCATGGTGACCGTTTCGTCGGACGGGTTGATGCGAAGGCTCATCGCAATGAAGGATGCCTTGCCTTGCGCCACCTCCATCTCGAGACCGATCCGGACGATGGCTTCCTGACCGCATTCGCCACGGGCGTATACGAGTTCGCACAGTTCAACGGCTGTGATCACATCACGCTGGAGCGAACCACACCGCAGCGCCTGAAGAAGCCCGTTCAGAAAAGCCTTGATTCCTGCATGGCTTCTCTCGCTCATAAACCTTGAGGAGATCTTCAATGACCACACCGTTTCTCATCGAATCTTCGGAACTCAAGAGCCGGCTCGGCGAACCAAAGCTGCGGATCTTTGATACCGCAGTCTTTTTCACGCCAGCCAAAACCGGTTATCAGGCGGATTCAGGTCACGCGGGCTACCTCGAAGGTCACATCCAAGGCGCGGCATTCATCGATCTGATCAAAGGCTGGTCGGATACCACATCCGGGCTTGGCTTCACCCTGCCTTCAGCACCGGCCCTGGCAAGTTCAGTGGGCGCCAGCGGTATTGGTGACGCTCACGAAGTGGTCTTGTACTCCTCGGGCCACATGATGTGGGCAACCCGCGCCTGATGGATGCTCCGCTGGCTTGGTCTCGACAATGTCCGGGTGCTGAACGGCGGGCTCACGGCGTGGAAGTCAGCGGGTGGAGCACTCAGCTCCGGAGAACAAACCTATCCGTCGGCCAAGGTGACGCCGTGCCCCAGAAGCGGATTGTTCGTCAATCTGGAAGGTATGCAGCAATCCCTCGATGGCGGGATCTGCACAGTGAATGCACTCTCCCAAAACCTCTACACCGGCGAAGGCAACTTCAACTATGGCCGCGCCGGACACTTCCCGGGCAGTCTGCACCTGCACTACGAAGATCTGCTGATCGACGGTGCATTCCGTCCCGCCACCGAGCTGCGCCAGATCCTCACCGCGCGCGGCCTGCTCGCCAAACCACGCATAGTGATGTACTGCGGCGGCGGCATCTCGGCCATCATTGATGCACTCGGATGTGTGCTCGCAGGCCATCCGGATGTCGCCGTCTACGACGGCAGCATGAGCGAGCGGGTACGCTCGGGAAAACCACTGACCACCGGTGCTGCACCCTGAGTAGAGGTTTTTTTGTTGTTGCCTGGCGAATTCCCGATTCCGGGCTAAGCTTCATTCAACAGGAAGTTAATTGGTCAGGGACGATCGCTTCTTGCCTATTCCGCCCTGCCCTCTGCCACCCGCTCAGCCCCCGCTGCCCACGCTGCCCACGTGGCGCCAGATCCTGTTCAACTGCCGTTCACCCCGGATTCACCGCCCATTCAGCCTCCGCCCGCAACAATGGCGGTACCCTTAGGGAAGTACTCTTAGGGACGTACATTTAGGGACGTACATTTAGGGATGAAGGAAGGAGTTCGCCATGTTTACCGGGACGGTCTCACACCGGATCTTCCGCACCCGTGGCCAGCTGTTGCTCGCGCTGATTCTCCTGGCTGTCGCCGGCCATGCTGCTGCAGGTGACTACTACCGCGGCGGACAGCAGTCGTATCGTGTCGACGTCAATATGTATGGCAACGGCGAACTCAACATCAAACGCTAGCTGGAGAAGTACGCCGGGCTCGATCCGGATCACTACTACCTGACGGGCATCGTTGTTCACGCCTCGCCGAATCACCACGGCTATGGTGGCCACGCCCTGCTGCGAGTCGGCAGCAACTATGCGCCGCGGACGGAACTGCGACCGGGTCACAACCACATTCCCGCCCCCCGTTATGACGACGGCAAGTGGCGGCTCTATGTGCGCGAAGGTGCCCAGGTCCACGCGGTAACGTTGCACGTGCAGCCGCGGGAACGTTATGCCTATGACCCAGGACACGGTTATGACCGCCGTTACGACCGGCACTATGACCGTCACTACAACCGCCGCTATGACCGCCGTTACGACGTTTACTATGACCGCCGCTACGATCACAGCGACGACTGGCGTCGTCATCGCGATGATCATTGGCCACCCCGTCACGGCAGCCCATTCGACCGGCACCATCGGCACGATCGCCACTGCCGGCACTGATGGCGTTCGGACCGCGGTCGGACAAGGACTTCCGACCGCGCCGCGCTTCAACCCAGCTCAGCGCTGAGATTCGCCGGCTCGCTGTCCGCCGCCTGCAGCCACACCGCACCATTCGCTTCGTATAGCGCCAGCGCTTCCAGAAAGTTGACGCTGTGGGTTGCTGCCGGGCGCCGTAACAACCGGTCACGCAGCAGCAGAATCGTCATGTCGTGCGTCACGCAGAAATCGAGATGGTGTTGTTCGGCACCACCCCGCAATCGTGCCAGCGATGACCGGGCAATCAGTCGTGCCGCATCGTCGGCAGGAATCATCGCATCGGCAGGCACATCACCCGCTGCCCAGCGGGTGATGAAGCCGGACAGCCCGTTCGAACTCTGCAAGGACTTCCACATCTTGATCTGGTCGAGTGCATAGAAGACGCCAAGGCTCTCAACGGGTCGCGTGGAACCAGACTGACGACCACCTGCGCTGCCACCACCACCGGTCCGGTGGGCATCGATGACAATACGAGCGGTTTCGACGCAGCGTTCCGGCGGGCTCGCATAACCACGCACCACGAGCTGCTTCGGCAGTGCGTGGCCGAACAGACGGCAATGATGGCGGCCCTCATCGGTGAGCGGATTTACCAGATCGTGCACTTCGCGATTGAACTCGCGCACCGAATGACGGGTGAGCAGCGCGATGCGCTTGATGCCCGAGTCGCACAAGCGCCGGACCAGATCGACACTACTCTCCCCATAAAACGCTTTGCTTTCAGATCCCACCACGTCCCCGGACATGCCGTGACCTCCCCACTCGCTTCGGTTTAGACTCGGAGCAGTCTAACGATTCGCACAAACAGGGGGATGGATCATGGGTCGGCTCGACGACAAGGTTGCTGTGGTAACCGGCGCAGGCCGGGGTATCGGCCGGGAAGTGGCGCTCCTGATGGCTAGTGAAGGTGCGAAGATCGTGGTCAACGACCTCGGTGGCAACATGGATGGCACCGGCACCGGCAAGATCGCCGATGACGTCGTCAACGAAATCCGCGCCATGGGTGGTCAGGCGGTCAGCAATATCGAATCCGTGGCCAGCGTCGCCGGTGGCGAGAGCATGTTGAAAACGGCGCTCGATGCATTTGGCGCCATGGACATCCTCATCAACAACGCCGGCATCCTGCGCGACAAGACTATCTACAACATGGAAGAGTCGGATTGGGACGCTGTTCAGGCCGTACACCTCAAGGGCCACTACTGCTGCTCACGGCCATTTGCCCGATACATTCGAGAAAACAACCGCACCGGTTGCAGGATCATCAATTTCTCGTCGGTGTCCGGACTTTATGGCAATTTCGGTCAGGCGAACTACGGTGCCGCCAAAGCCGGCATCGCCGGTTTCTCGCGGGTTCTGGCCATTGAGCTCGCCAAATACGGCTGCACGGTCAACACTATTTCTCCCGGCGCATTGACACGCATGACCATCGCGCTGCGTGAGGGGCGTGGCCAACAGGTGTCTGATGCCGACATCGAAGCGGGTGGACCACAACACATCGCACCGATCGTCACCTGGCTCACCACCCCGGAAGCGGCCGGTATCACCTCGGAAATCTTCCACACGGGTCGCGGCAGTGTTGCAATCATGCAGCAGCCCCGCGTCATCAAGCAGTTTCACAAGGCCGGCGGTGTCTGGTCCCTAGACGATCTCGACCGCTACGTCCCACAACTCATCGCAGCACGCAAGGCCAACATCGCCGCCGCGGATGAAACCGGCAAAGCCATTCAGGTATGAGCAAAGCATGAAAAGAGTGAACAGGATCCGATCGCACCTTCCGGCGGCCGTCGCTATCGCTGTCCTTTTGACCGCCTGCGGTCAGTCAGAGGAAGCGAAGGCACCGACACCACCTCCTCCGGCGACACCTGAAGAGCAGCTGCGGCTTGCGATCGAAACTGCCAAGACCGGTGATGTGATCACCGTGCCGGAAGGCCGTCTTAGTTTTGACCGTTCGCTGACACTCAACACCTCCGGCGTGACCATCCGCGGCGTCGGCATGGATAAATCCGTGCTCTCGTTCAAGGACCAACTGGCCGGCGCGGAAGGACTTCTCGTAAACGCCAGTGATTTCCTCATCGAAGACCTCGCCATCGAAGACAGCAAAGGTGATGCGCTCAAGATCAACGAAGGCAAGAACATCACCGTCCGTCGCGTGCGCACCGAGTGGACCAACGGGCCCGCCACCACCAACGGCGCCTACGGCATCTACCCCGTGCAGACTGAAAACACCCTCATCGACGGCTCGATCGCCATCGGCGCATCCGATGCTGGTATTTATGTCGGACAATCGAAGAACGTGATCGTCCGCAACTCGACCGCACGGCTGAACGTCGCCGGTATTGAAATCGAAAATACCATCGGTGCCGATGTGTACAACAACGTGGCCACAGAAAACACCGGCGGCATCCTCGTGTTCAACATGCCGGACCTGCCGATTACGGGCCATTCCACGCGCGTCTACGACAACCAGATTTCCGGGAACAACACCGCCAACTTTGGCGCGCCAGGCACCGCTGTTGCCGGCGTACCGACGGGTACCGGCATCATCATCAACGCCAATGACAAGGTAGAGATCTTCAACAACCGCATCGGCGACAACAACACTGGCAACATCTTGGTGTCGAGTGCATTCAGCGCGCAGTATAAGCCCAGGGAAACGGCGCCCAACTTCGACCCCTGGCCTGAAGAGATCTACATCTACAACAACGAGATGGGGCCTGCCGGCAGCAAGCCGGACCGCGACTACATGGAAACGCTGCGCATGACCCTCTACGGTGCAGAGGGCCGGCTACCGGATGTGATCTGGGACGGGATGATCAATCCCGAGCGTGGTGATGCACCGGTGATCTGCGTGCAGAACGGCGAGTCGAAGCTGCTCAATATCGACGCGGCGAATCAATTCAAGAACCCGACCAGCGACATGGCCAAACACACCTGTGAAATGCCGAAGCTGGCGGAGATCGTGCTCGCTGGAACGTGATCACGGCCGATCAGGGCACGGGTCTCCGCCTGCGCCTTCAGTTTCTTTCCGTCCTCTTTTTGTTTGGGCTGTTCGGTGCGTGCACACCCGCCGTCCCGTTGCCTGCACCTGATGCATACCCGCAGAACCTCTCGGAGTGGAACCTTATCTGGCGCGAAGTTGATGCCTTGAAAATGCACCCTGAGGCCATGGTCTATGACCTCAATACACCGCTGTTTTCCGATTACGCACTGAAGCTGCGCGCGGTGTACCTGCCCGCAGGCAACGCTGCGCTTTATCAAGAGAATGAGGTTTTCGACTTCCCCGTCGGTACGGTGATTTCCAAGACATTCTTCTATGCAAAATCCCCGGACGGCGCGCTGACCAAACAAACCAACTGGGACGGCGATGCCCGCAAGGTTACCTTCTCTTCCCACCACATCATGGAAACCCGCCTGCTCGTGCGCCAGCCACATGGCTGGGATGCATTGCCCTACATCTGGAACGGCGACGATGCGCACCTCGCCATCTCCGGCAAACTCATTCCTGCCTCACTAGATGAGGAGAAGTTCGTGTACCAGGTACCTTCACGCAACGAATGCGCGGGTTGCCACGTCACGGACCACACCGCCAAAGCGCTTCTGCCGATTGGCCTGAAAGCGCGGCTTCTCAATCGTCCTGCTCCCACCCTTGCAGAAAACCAGCTCAGCCGGATGGCGTCGAAGGGTCAGCTGTACGACTTGCCGGATGATTTGTCGCACGTACCCAAAGCCGCCTCCCATACGGAAAAAGCTGAACCGCTGGCGGATCGAGCCCGCGCATATCTCGATGCCAACTGTGGTCACTGTCACAACCCCAAAGGTGCTGCAGACACTTCCGGACTGTGGCTCGATGCGCACACCACGGACACCCGTCAGATGGGCCAGTGCAAAGCGCCGATTGCTGCAGGCCGTGGTACCGGTGGTCGATTGTTCAGCGTCGTCCCGGGTCGACCTGACGAGTCCATTCTGCTGTGGCGAATGGAGACTTCCGATCCGGCCACACGAATGCCGGAGGTTGGCCGCTCTCTGGTTCACGATGAAGGGGTAGAACTCATCCGGGCGTGGATTGAGTCCCTGCCCGGCGCATGCTGAATGTGTAGTTGGCGCGAGAACTGAATTTCGAAACCAGGAACACTGACATGTCCGCACCCATCATCTGCCCCCGCCGAAAGGTTCTACCCGAGTGGATTGACTACAACGGCCATCTCAACATGGCGTACTACCATGTGATCTTCGACAAGGCTCTCGATGAAGTGTTTGATCAGCTCGGAATCGGCGTGGAATACGTCCGAAACGACGGCGGCACTTCATTCACAATGGAAGTGCATGTGTGTTATCTACAGGAACTCGCCCTCTACGATCCGGTGGAAGTACGGTATCAACTGCTCGACTGTGATGAAAAACGCATCCACGTGTTTGGCGAGATGTTTCATGCCGAGAAGGGTTATCTCGCTGCCACTTCCGAACAGCTCTGTCTGCACGTCAGCATGGAAACACGGCGTTCCGCGCCTTTTCCCCTGCAGATCCAGAACCGGATCAATGCAGTCATGGCACAGCACCGCCCGTTACCCCGCCCTGAACAGGCGGGCCGGGTCATCGGCATCAAACGCCGCCGCGAAGGCATGACATAATTCCATTCCTCCAATCAGTTTTCT
>VGVE01000135.1 GCA_016874135.1 Gammaproteobacteria bacterium
AGTGTGTGTCGCTCAAGGAATACCTCGGGCCGATCTGGGAGGAGTGGAGCCGGCTCGGTCTCGATAAGTGGCAACGCACCATGGCGCGTTCAGCAAAGGTGCCGTGCAACTGGAAGATCGTGCTCGACAACTTCAATGAGTCGTATCACGTACCCACCGTTCACATGGCTGCAACCCCGGATACGGATCGCAAGAAGATCAGCAGCAACCTCAACACCTACTACAAGGAAACCCGGTTCGACCTGTCGGACGAGGGGCATAACCGCATGGTCATGCGGGGTGGTTATGGTTCCGGTCAGACCGAGAAGGACGGAACCATCCGTGAACCCCTGGCGAGTTCGCTCCGTGCCTGGGAGCTCGATCCGGCTGACTTCAAGGGCAACCCTGAAGCGACCCGTGAAGCCCTGCAGGTCGCGAAGCGCAAACTCGGTCCTTCACGCGGTTATGAGCACTACGCCAATGTGCCGGACGAGCAGCTGACGGATGCCTTCCACTACACGCTCTTTCCGAATTTTGCGGTATCGGTCTGGGCGGACGGCTTCCACTTCCTGCGCGCCCGCCCGCATTACAAGGACCCGGAGCAGTGCGTCTTCGACAACTGGTGGTATTCAAGTCCCGCGGCGATCAAACACCGTGAATTCACTATGGGCACACAGCTTGATGAAGGTCCTGACTGTGAGGTGACTTGGATTGACCATGCGTCAGAGAGCATCGGCCCCGGCATCGAAGACGACATGCGCGTTTTCCTGACGCAGCAGACCGGGTTCCGCTCGCGGGGCTTTAAAGGCGTTTACCTCTCCGAACAGGAGAAACGGGTTCGTCGATACCACGAACTCATTGACGACTACATTGAGGGGCGAAAACCGCGGCGACGCTGAAAAGCGTCGCTCGGAAGGCATCTATCGCTTTCTCAGATGCTGTAGCCCTCTTCTGAAAGTGGCATTTTGCGGACGCGATGCCCTGACGCTGCGAAAATGGCGTTGGCGACCGCAGGTGCCAGCGGCGGCAGTGCCGGCTCGCCGAGCCCCGTTGGCCGATAGTCACTTTCGATGAAGTGCACATCGATGACCGGTGGCGCCGAAGGCATCCGCAATACCGGGTAGTCGCTGAGGTTCGACTGCTGGATCCGGCCACCTTCCATGGTGATCTTCTGCGTCATCATGGTGGAAAGACCGTCGATCACTGAACCCTGAACCTGCGACACCGCACCTGACGGATTGATGATGGGGCCGACGTCCACGGCCACGGTCACCCGTTTCACCTTAAGACGTTTGTTGGCATCGACCTCGACTTCCGCCACCTCGGCGATGTGACCGGCGTGACTGAAAAAGAAAGCAAGGCCGAGACCGGTGCCTTTTGGCATCGAACGACCCCAACCGGCTTTCTCGCAGGCGAGTTTGATCACCCCGGCTGCGCGTCCGGTGTTGAGAGAACGTATGTTGCCTTCTTCGATCCACTTGGCCGGGCCGAGGATTTCCAGCAGAAAATCGCGGAAGTCCCGTTTGCCGGCGTGGGCCAGCTCATCAAGGAATGACTGCACGACGAAAGCGTTGGTATTGGAGCGCGGTGCGCGCCATGGGCCGCAGGGTGTGCGCACCTCGAACAGGGTGTTGGTGACCAGTGCGTTGCTGATGGTTTCCAGCGGAAATTCATTGGCGGTGAAACCGCTGCCGATGGCGGGTTGCCCGTTCTGCTGTGCACCGATGTGGTGATTTTCGAACGCCACCAGTTTGCCCGCCTTGTTGATCGCGCCCTTTACGGACTGGAAACCACCGACCCGGAAGAAATCGTGGCGGATGTCGTCTTCACGGGTCCAGGTCAGCTTCACCGGCTTGCCGACTTTCTTCGAAATCTCCGTGGCTTCGCAGATGTACTCCGTGAAGATGCGGCGACCGAAGCTGCCACCCAGTCGCATCTGGTGGATGGTCACCTGATCCTGTTCTAGACCGAACATCGTCTTCATGGGGCCGAATACACGCCCGGGGCCCTGGTTGGGGACCCAGAGTTCGACGCTGTCTTTCTGCCCGGCGGTTCCGGCCTTGTAGTATGCCGTGGTGTTCATCGGCTCAAGGGTCAGGTGGGATACGTAGGGGTATTCGTAGAAGGCGCTGAGTGTTGTGTTGTCCGGATTGTTGAACTGGGTATCCACGTCGCCTTTTTTGATCACGGGTTCGCCGCCTCGCTTGCCATGCAGGGCGGTGGCATCCGCGACCATCGTTGTCCAGCTGTCTTTGGACGCAGTGGACTCATCCCAATTCACCACGAGTTTTTGTTTTGCGGTGAACACGGCGTGGGTTGAGGTGCCGACGATTGCGACACCATCGAGCAGCTCCATGACGTTCTGGTTGCCTTTGGCGATGAAACAGTCGATCACACCTGGGAGACGCTTGATCGCATCGGTGTTGGCGCTCACCACCTTGCCGCCAATCGCCGGGCACTTCTGGTAGGCCGCATACACCATGTCCGGAACACGGACATCGATACCAAAGAGCGCTTGCCCGGTGACCAGGGCACGGTTGTCGACCCCGGTGATGGGCTTGCCGATGATGGTGTAGTCAGCACGCTCCTTGAACTCGAGGGTGTCGAGTTTCGGGACTTCCTGCTTGGCGGCAAGGGAGGCGAGCTGGGCAAAAGTACGGAAGTCGCCAGAAGTGTGGGTAACCCGGCTGTTGGCGGCTTGCAGTTCTTCACGCGGGACTTCCATCACCAGGGAACCTGCACTGATGAACATCTCCCGGGCAGCGGCGCCCATCTGGCGCATCTGGTCCCAGGTGCGGGGTACGGTCGTCGAGCCACCGGCCATCTGCTGGCCGAAGAGCAGTTCGTTTACCGGCGACTGCAGCACCTCCACATCGCTCCAGCTTGCACCCATTTCTTCGGCAATGATCATGGGCAACGTGGTCTTGATACCCTGGCCCATTTCCGCATTGGCGGAGTAGATCTGGATCTTGCCGTCGGTGCTGACGCGGATAAAGGCGTTGAGTTCATTGAGCTGGACGAGGGGTTTGATCTCATCGCCGGTCTTTTCCGCGGCGAGCGCCGAAGGCAGTGCGGAGGCAAGAACAAATCCGCCCCCGAGAATTCCCGTCAGCTTGAGAAAGCCGCGGCGATCGATGGTGCTACTTGTAGCTGACCGGACTGCGTCGATAACAGGGTGAAGTGTGCTCATGCAGGCTGCTCCGTCCGTGTGGTTGCGTCGTACCAGAGGGCGCCCTGGTTCGGCGACGTTCCGGCAGCCTTGTGAATCGCCGCGCGGATGCGCAGATAGGTACCGCATCGACAGTAGTTGCCTGCCATGGCGACGTCGATGTCCGCATCGGAGGGCTGCGAATTGTTTGCGAGCAGCGCCGCGGCCGACATGAGCTGGCCCGCCTGGCAATAACCGCACTGGGGAACGTCCAGATCGATCCAGGCCTGTTGCAGCGGATGCAGCTTATCGCCGGTTGCCAACCCTTCGATGGTGGTCACTTTCTGGCCGGCGATATTCGCAACGCGCGTAATGCAGGCCCGCACCGGCGCGCCGTTTACGTGCACCGTGCAAGCGCCACACAGCGCGATGCCACAACCATATTTGGTACCGATCAGCCCGAGGGTATCGCGTAGCGCCCAGAGCAGTGTCATGTCCGGTTCCACATCGAGAGTCTGCGATTGTCCGTTGATCGAGAGGGTGTATTTCGGCATGACGAGTCTGGGTCCTGTGCAGCGGCTAATGGGATGCCAGAGAGGATATACGAGCGGTTGCAGCCGTGTCCCGAAGGATACGACCCGGGGAAGAAGTCAGATGTAGTCGAGATCAGGATTCTGGTGCAGGAGATCCCGGGCGCTCTCGGCTTCGGAGGATTTCGCCTTCATGACTTCGTTCACGAACTTGAAATAGATGTCATAGACCGATGTTTTCGAGGGTTCTTCCACAAGCAAGAAAGGAGCTCTCGAGACACCGAAGTCGGCGGCGATTCGCATGCCTTCGCTCATCGGATCACGTTCATCGGCGATGACGATGCGATCAATACGGTCGCGGTAGCCGTCCCGATCAAGACGGCTTTCCACATCTGCGCACTTTCCGCACGGCTCACCGTTCGCCAGGATCTTTTTGACGAAGGTGATTCGCATCGAGATCAGCGGCTGATAATCGTGATGACGTTCTGCGCGTGCAGGCCACATTCTTTCTGGGTGGCTTCTTCCCACCACCAGCGGCCCGCGCGCTCATGCTCATGCGGGCCGACGGCGCGGGTGCAGGGCTCACAGCCGATGGAGATGAAGCCCCCGTCGTGCAGCGGGTTGTAGGGCACTTCGTTTTTGCGGATGTAGGCCCAGACGTCTGCCGAAGACCAGCCTGCCAGCGGATTGAACTTGGTGACGCTGTGACTTGCAGTCGAAAACGCTTTGTCGTGCTGTTCGAACGGCACATCGGTCCGGGTCACGCTCTGGTCGCGACGCTGGCCGGTGATCCAGGCATCGAGCGTATCGAGCTTGCGGCGCAGTGGTGCAATCTTGCGTACCCCACAGCACTCGTTGTGGCCATCCTTGTAAAACGAAAAAAGACCCTTTTCCCGGACCAGGTTCTGAACGCCTTGCGCTTCGGGGTAGAGCAGTTCAATCGTGATGCCATAGTGGCTGCGCACGTCTTCGATGAACCGGTAGGTCTCCGCATGCAGCCGACCGGTGTCGAGGCTGAACACACCGACGTTCAGGCCAAGCCGCTGCGCCATGTCGATCAGCACCACGTCTTCCGCACCACTGAACGAGATGGCAATCTTGCCTGCCGCGAACCGCGATGCGGCGTCGAGCAGGATCTCCTCTGCAGTGGGTTCGCGGTATTCGTCGCGGGCTTGAGCGTTGAGGTTGTCCATTGCACAGAGTCCGTCGATGTTCTGCGATTGTAGTGAGCCTATCAACCACTGCGAACGGTTATAAATATTGAGTGGCTATATGCTTAATCGGGCTATCTCATGCCCGTCCGCGTCCACAGTAAGAGGGGGGTGCTTTGGATATCGTGTGTCTGGACCTGGAAGGTGTACTCATTCCGGAAATCTGGCAGGCCGTGGCGCGGGAGGTGGGAGATGACCGCCTGCTCAAAACCACACGGGACATTCCCGTTTACGATGAACTCATGCAGTACCGGCTTGGGATCATCCGTGAAACCGGACTGACCCTCACGACTATCCGGGAGGTGATCAACGGTCTGGATCTGTTGCCTGGTGCGGGAGACTTCCTCGCGGCGCTGAGACGTGACTACCAGGTCGCCATACTCTCCGACACCTTCTACGAGTTTGGTATGCCGTTCATGGCCAAACTCGGCTTTCCGATGCTGCTTTGCCACAAGCTGGTGGTGACCGACGACATCATCACCGGCTATACGATTCGCCAACCCGATCCGAAGCGGCAGTCAGTCAAGGCGTTCCACGGTCTTAAATACAACGTCACGGCGGCGGGGGACTCGTACAACGATGTCGCCATGCTCGAAGAGGCGGATCGGGGCTTCTTCTTCTGTGCGCCGGAAAACGTCATCCGGGAGTTTCCGCAGTATCCGGTCACTCGAACCTACGATGAGCTACTGACACACATCAGGAATCGTTGAAGCCTAACGCCACATTGTAGACAAAATGAGGTTGAACGATCAATTTATGGTCGATATTCTGCTCTAAACCCGAATTTTGAAGACATAGTCCGGGAAACAGGTGTCAGAAGCCCTACTGATCGAATCTGGCCTTACACGCACCGAGCAGGTTACTGCGGCGTTACAGCGAGCGATCGTTACAGGTGAGCTTGCGCCGGGTACCAAGTTGAACGAACCCGATCTCGCCCGGCAATTCGGCGTTTCCCGCGGCCCATTGCGGGAAGCGATCTCCCGGCTCGAAGCCCGACGGCTGATCCGGGTGACTGCGAACGTGGGTGCACGGGTGATCGCGCTGGATACTGCAGAGCTCATCGCCCTGTTTGAAACCCGGGAGGCATTGGAAGGGCAGGCAGCCCGGCTGGCGGCGCAGCGAATGACGGATGTCGCGATTGCTGAACTCGATCTTCTTCTGGACCGACATGCGACCAAGATCGCGGCGGATGGCGGCCGGGCCTATTACCAGGATGAGGGTGATGTGGATTTCCATCACTGCGTAGCGACCGGAGCGGCCAACCCATGGCTCAAGGCGCTGCTGCTCGATGACCTCTATCAGTTGCTGCGCATGTACCGCTTTCGCCTCTCGGTTGCCGAAGGGCGAGCAGAACAGGCGTTGAGTGAACACCGTCAGATCCTTGCGGCGATCTGCAACCGTGATGGAGAGCTTGCGGAAATGTTGATGCGGCGGCACGTCGCCAGCGGACGGCGGCGTTTTGAACAAGCCGAAGCGGTGTTGTGAGAACGCAGTCAGTAGTTGAATGGCCGGGTGATTGAACAGGACCTGATGAGAAACCCGTTTCAACCCGTTTCCAAGAGGAGCATGAGCATATGAGTGCAGGCAAAAAGTTCCGCGATGCCATTGCCGCAGAGAAACCGTTACAGATTCCAGGGGCCATCAACGCCTACGCAGCGATGCTTGCTGAACACAGCGGCTTCAGAGCGGTTTATCTCTCTGGTGGTGGTATCGCCAATGCGTCCTACGGATTGCCGGATCTCGGCATGACCAGCATGAACGATGTGCTCGAAGATGTCCGGCGGGTTACATCCGCGACGTCGGTGCCACTGTTGGTTGACATCGATACCGGCTGGGGTGGTGCGTTCAACATCGCGCGAACCATCAAGGAGACCATTCGCGCCGGCGCGGCCGCAGTGCATATCGAAGATCAGGTGGCGCAGAAGCGCTGCGGTCATCGGCCGAACAAGGAAATCGTTTCCATCAACGAGATGTGTGACCGGATCAAGGCAGCAGTGGATGCGAAGACCGATCCGGATTTTGTGGTTATGGCACGGACCGATGCCCTCGCGGTGGACGGATTCAATGCGGTGATCGAACGCGCAGCACGGTTTGTGGAAGCGGGTGCGGATGCAATCTTCGCCGAAGCAATGACGGATATCGGCATGTACCGCCCGGTCGTCGAGGCGGCGAAGGTACCTGTTCTCGCAAACCTCACGGAATTCGGCCAGACGCCTTTGTATACTGTTGACCAGCTTCGGGAGGTCGGCATCAGCATGGCGCTGTATCCGCTCTCGGCGTTTCGCGCCATGAGCAGGGCCGCGCTCGCCGTCTACGCCGCCATTCGTAATGAAGGCACCCAGGCTTCGGTGGTCAACCTCATGCAAACCCGCATGGAGCTGTACGATCACCTTGGCTATCACGACTATGAAAAGAAACTCGATGAGCTGTTCGCTAGTAACGCGTCATCGAAATAACGGGAGGCAAACAGATGGTTGAAAAGAAACTCGGCGGCGCGGGTCTGCGTGGCCAGAGTGCCGGAGACACGGCGCTGTGTACGGTAGGCAAAACCGGCACGGGGCTCACCTATCGCGGTTACGACATTTCAGACCTGGCGAGTGGTGCAGGATTTGAAGAAGTGGCGTACCTCATCTTCTTTGGCGAACTCCCCAACGCAACCCAGCTCGCGGCCTACAAGAAAGAGCTGAAAGGTCTGCGCAAGCTGCCGGGAACGCTGCTTGAAGTGCTGGAGCGAATCCCGGCCTCGGCCCACCCGATGGACGTGATGCGTACCGGATGTTCGATGCTCGGCAACCTTGAACCGGAAGGTGACTTCTCCAATCAGCAGAAGGTTGCGAATCGCCTGCTCGGTGCGCTACCCGGCATCATCAACTACTGGTACAACTTCTCGCACCATAACAAGCGCATCGACACCGAGACCGATGAAGACAGCCTTGCAGGCCATTTCCTCAAGACACTGTCCGGCAAAACGCCGAGTCCGTTGCATCGCCAGGTCATGGACGTTTCCCTGATCCTTTATGCAGAACACGAATTCAACGCCTCGACCTTCACCGCCCGCGTCTGCGCTTCAACACTTTCGGACATGCATTCGTGTGCGACTGGTGCCATCGGTTCCCTGCGTGGACCTCTGCACGGCGGCGCCAACGAAGCGGCGATGGAGCTTATCGAGAAGTTCCAGACTGCGGAGCAGGCAACGGCTGGGGTGAAGGAGATGCTGGTCCGCAAGGACAAGATCATGGGTTTTGGCCATGCGATCTACCGCACCTCGGACCCGCGCAATGTGATCATCAAACAGTGGGCCGAGAAACTGGCCAATGAAGTCGGCGACAGGGTGCTTTACCCGGTGTCCTGCGCCATCGAGAAGGTGATGTGGGATGAAAAGGAGCTGTTCGCCAACGCCGACTTCTTCCATGCCTCGGCCTATAACTTCATGGGTATCCCGACCAAACTGTTCACGCCGATCTTTGTGTGTTCGCGGGTCAG
>VGVE01000136.1 GCA_016874135.1 Gammaproteobacteria bacterium
CGACTGCGCTCATGCGTTCATTGGCCGCTTCGATGGATGCCGGTGGCGCCGCGTCACCGTCTTTATTGGGCCCGGACAACATCCAGAGGACGAGGAGGACGGCCATGCTGGCGGCGGTGAGGTAATTAGCCCGCATCGGGTTGGATTCCTTGAACGGCAGGGGAAAGAGTGATTGCTACTTTCAGTAACACGGAAGTTTAGACATCGGCACTTGGTCTGACCAGTGCGGCCTTCACTTTTTTTGTAACCGGCCGTTGCGAGGGTCGAGCGCTGAGATGGAACGTGGGAGGGTGGAGCGGGAACAGGGGAGGGCGGACCTCGCACCCGATCTGCGAGGCCCTTTGTCCAGCTTCAGGAACGAAAAGCCGTGAGTTCGACCCTCAGGCTTTGGCGCTCGGTCGGGCTGCCATGCGGTCGAACCATGACTGGATATTGCCGAGCTTCGGATCGAAGGGCTGACCTACCGCCTTGCCGAACGCGAGGAAACAGAACAACAGCACATCCGCCAGGGTCAGCTTCTCTCCGGCAATAAAGGTACGGCCGGCAATCAGTCCGTTCAGCCACACGAGCTTTTCGCGGGTGATCTTCTTCAGGCCTTCGGCCGCTTCGGGAATGGTAGTGATGCGATCCTTGAACACCGGCAGACCTTCCGCGAAACGGAAGCCGTTGGCGAGGTTCTCACAGATGTTGAGGTCGATCCGGCGCACCCACATGCGGGTGAGTGCGCGTTCTTCGGCGGTTGCACCCATGAGTGATGGTCCGGGGCCGACTTCATCCAAGTATTCGCAGATGGCCGTGATTTCAGCGAGATACTGGCCGTTGTTCAGTTCGAGACACGGCGACTGGCCGGCCGGGTTGCGGGCCATATGCTCGGCTCGCCGGTTTTCGCCGCCCATGAGATCGATCTTGACGGTATCCAGCTTGATGCCTTTTTCCGCCGCAAACATGCGCACCACGTGAGGGTTCGGACCTACGGAGTCATAGAGTTTCATTGGATCTCCCGGAGTTTGTTGTTGAAGTGCCTGGGGTGCGAATCACCACGCGCCGATGTTCGGCATGCTGGCCCAGGGTTCCGCGGGCGGCAAGGCCTGGCCGCGCTGCAGAAGCTCAATGGAAATGTTGTCTGGCGAACGCACGAAAGCCATCCGTCCATCCCGTGGTGGACGATTGATGACCACACCACCATCCATGAGGCGCTGGCAGGTGGCATAGATGTCTTCCACCGCATAGGCGAGGTGACCGAAGTTGCGGCCGCCTGAGTACGCCTCGGGGTCCCAGTTGTAAGTCAGTTCTACCTGGGCATCGGTGTCACCGGCAGCGGCCAGAAAAACCAGTGTGAAGCGGCCGCCGGGATTTTCATGTCGGCGCAGTTCAGTGAGACCGAGTTTGTTGCAGTAGAAGTCGATCGAAGCGTCAAGGTTGGTGACGCGAACCATGGTGTGCAGGTATTTCATTAGAGGGCTGCTTGGGAAACTCGAGGCAGGGTACCTGTGAGACCGTGCTGATGCCATGGTGGGTGTCAGCTGGACATCTTCATCAATTCGCGGCTGCGAACTGATCAAAACTACCCAAGGATCGTGATCAGCACGACGCCGATCAATGTGCACAGCGCGCTGATGAGGAGCAGCGATTCCGCGGGAGTAAGCGTATCGTCACCGCGTTTCAGCGACGGTGGTGCGGGTGGCGCAGCCGTTTCGGCGACGGGTCCGGCCGCCGCAGTCGAATGCGGTGATGGGTTCGGAGCAGATTGGGTCTGTACGTTCATGTTTCGCGTGTAGGCAGGCGTGTAAGCAGGAATGCAGGACCATCAGCGGATTGCCTGTTCCGGCCAACCTGCAATTTCCTCAGAGTTTGTCTGCGATGTTCCGCAGTTCTTCGGTGCGCCGTTCGATGCTCTTGCGGTAGGCCGCGGCGACACTTCTGGTCATGCGTCTTCCGTTGTCCCATCTCGACTGGAATTCTGATTCCAGTTTGCGGATCTCCTCCGCCAGCAGATCCTCGTACTTTTGATGGGTCATGGCTGCAACAACCCCTCTCCTTCAGATTTCATCCGTGATTGTTCGGCAAAGCCATGCGCATCAAACAGGTTCATGCTCAAGACTCACATCAAACAGGATCGCGGTGTGTAGTCCGATTGTCCCTGTTTGCCGTGCAACGACGCACCAACCCCAGCTCATGGCTCCTTGATCGCGGGGAACAGATTAGGTGTCCCTTGCCCCCGAAAGTGACCGTGGAGTGTAAGTCCTCTGTCAAGTTTCCGTGTGCCGGGTTGTCCAGGTTGCCCCTGCCGGTGACGAGCGCATAGGCGAGGGGCAGTCGCTGAAAGGACCCTTAACACCATGTCGCAGTGCTCACACACCCTCCTGTACGTCCTGGTTCTGATTCCCATGATTGCCGGCTGTGTCGTTATTCCGGTCACCGGAAAGAACGAGATCGGATTCATCAGCACTGAAAAGCAGATCGAGATCGGTAAGGCGAATTACGCGCCGGCACAGTAGATGCAGGGCGGCCAGTACGCGGTGGATCCCGATCTCACCGCCTATGTCTCCGGCGTAGGGAAAAAACTGGCAGCGCAGGTGGACGGCACGCCCCTGCCTTATGAGTTTGTGGTGCTGAACAACTCGGTGCCCAATGCCTGGGCGATGCTCGGCGGCGGCGCCCATGCAGGATGCGGCGGTCCAATTGCGCAACACGGTCGATGTCCTTGGCAACCATCCGCCCGAGCGGGTACGCATCACGGTCTCAGACTTGCTGGCGGAGCTTCTGCCGTCACTGACCGAACATGCGCCTGAACTGTTTCCCACGTCGGGCGTATCAATAGACGTGCTGGTTACACCGACACGTCTTAATCTCCTCGAGCGCGAAGCCGATATCGCGTTGCGCCATGTAAGGCCGACGCAGCAGGAACTGATTTGCCGCAAGGTGGGAATAGTGCGCATGAGTGCTTACGCCGCGGAAGGTTATCTGAGCGAGCGCGGACAACTCTCCCGCTGCGCTGTGGCGGGCCATCGGATCATCGAAAGTCTGGATGGCAGGGATTTTCTCGAAGTGCTCAAAGGACAGGGCTTTCCGCTTGTGGACAACCAGGTGGTGTTTCGCAGTGACTCACTGGCGTGTCAGAAGTCAGCGGCCAAGGCGGGATGGGGTATCGACGCGTTTCCTGAAGCCGGCATCCATGCGTCGGAAGGCCTGCTTCCCGCGCTGTCGGAAGGTAAGCCGGCGGAAATCCCGGTGTGGCTCGTGGCCCGGCCGGAAGTCAGGGAAAATCGAACGATGAGAAGCCTGTTCGAAGGCATTGGACGATCCATGGAGCGACGCCTCGAGGAGGCACTGCGCGCCTGAATCTAATTGTTAGGTTCCGCGGATCCGCTCGACGTGGGTGTAATTGTATCCGCGGGGCGTCTGCGGAAGGTGGAATCAAACACCCGGTTACAGAGCCGCCCGCCCCAGGTCCACTTGGACACGACTCCTGCGACCACTTCGAAAAACACACTGCAACGCGCGACAATGGCCCGTACACCCGTGTCTTCCTGATTGAGTACAAGATTGCCCTTCAGCCGGCACGCATCTTCGGAAAACCCGTCGCAGGGTTCGCCGCCGCCAAACATCAGCGTTGATGCCCCAGTGAATACGATGACCCGGTTATGGTCATCGTTAATCAGTTCTGCCGAAGGTTTGCCGAAACGAGCCAGAACGTCGGCTTCGGTGGCACTGAGCCAGCTTTCAGGTGCGGGTGGCGCGGAGTTGCATGCTGCCAACAGCAGCAGGCCTAGCCACGAGGTTTTGCGGTTATTCCGGGTCACGGTTCTGCCGCCGACAAGATTCGAGTCAAACTAACAAGCAAGACTGATCGGTGCAATTGCGCACCACCGATACCATTCAAGATGGCGGAAAACCGCGGGAAACAGGGACAAGGCAATGATCGATACTGTTACCAGCCTGTATGCACAGTCCTGCAACAATGCCCTTGCCAATTACCGGCTGCTCAAGGCTTGCCGGTTGCTGACGTCAGAAGCGATCGGTGCAAAGCGAACCAGCTTTTTTCCGTCGATCATTCACACCCTCAACCACATCCTCACCGTAGACTGGTTCTACGTCAGTGCGCTCGAGGATGCCTGCATGGGTTATGCGGCGTTCGAACCAGAGATTCCCTGTCCGCAGTTCGAAGAACTGGAGCGTGAGCAGCGGTCGATTGATCAACTACTCATGAATGTTTGCGCTGCGCTTTCTGCAGAACGTCTGGAACGACCGGTGCGGCTCTTGCGTGATAAACGCACCATCGATGGAGCTCGTCACCGGTTGTTGCTGCATCTCTTCGAGCATCAGATCCACCACCGTGGTCAGTTCCACGCAATGTTGTCAGGAACGAACACCAAACCGCCGCAGCTCGACGAGTTTTTTCTGGATTCGCCAAATGAACGCGCAGTGCGTGCCGATGATCTTAAGGATCTGGGCCTGAGCGAGGCGATGATCTGGTTGCGCCGCTCCTGAACTCGAGGCTGATGATCTCCCCGCACACTACGGCGCGATGATGCGTTCTCCACTGAACGGGATTTCGCCGCGTGGATTGCCAACCACTCCTTCTATCCGGTCTCCCGTTACCGTGCCCTTATAGCTGAGTTCGATCGCCCCGATCGGCATCTCTACTGTCAGGGGAAAGGAAAAAGTCGACCCCTCGACCAGGATCGTCCTGAGTTCGAACGTTCCGCGCGGCCCCGCGTAGGTACCGGACCAGGCACCATCCTGCTCGTGGATGGTCAGCACCGGATTGTTAATGCCGTTCGGTGTCTGCACCGCAAGCTTCCATTGCCCGGCGACTGCGGGTTTATCCGCGCCTGCTGTGGGTGCGGCCATTAAAAGAAAGACCAGCAGAATAGAAACAAGGGCTTTGGCTGATTGCACGTGACAGTCCCCGGTTGACTGAAGGTTAGTAGTCCTTTCTGGTTCAAGTAAATCACGCGATGCCGGCCGGTGCTACCGGTTACTGTGATTTACCGTGTTATTCTCCTGCCTTCATGATCAGTTCATGGGCGGTGATGGACTCTTACAGCGAAGCAACCCGGTATCGGGTTCCCGTTCCCGATCATGTCCAGGCAGACGCCATCATCGAACTCGACTACCACACCTTCGGCGGCGATCTCGACCCGGAATTCGCAGGCGATCATCAGATCGCCTGGAAAGCGCTGCAGGACGATGGCGGCCCTGATCTTCGCTGGACTCCCCTCAACGGTGGCCACTGGATTGCCATGCGCGCGCCGCTTATTGGCGAGGTGCTTGATCAGCCGGAACTGTTCTCGAGCCGAATCCTCGCATTGCCCAAAGAAGTGGGCGCGATGTACCGCTTCATTCCGCTGTCACTGGACCCGCCAGAGCATGGCCTATTCCGCGCACTGCTGGTGCCCTTGCTGTCAGCGAAAGTGGTTCATGACAAGGAAGAGCATATCAAGGCGCTGGCAAATGCACTTATCGACGGGGTGATCGAGCAGGGCCACTGCGACTACGTGGCGGAATTCGCGAACATCCTGCCGATATCCATCTTCCACCAGCTCGTCGATTTCCCGGCAGAGGAACGCGAGCGACTGCGGAAGATGGCCTACGTCGCCAATGCCGCGAGTGCTGGATCCGTCGCAGCGATGCTCAAGTCCATCGGTGATTTTGTGGCGCCACTGATCGTCGAACGCCGGCAGCATCCGGGCGAGGACCTGATCAGTGCGCTCCTGAAAGGCGAGCCGGGAGGCAGGCCGATCACGGATGAAGAAGCGCTGCACATTTGCCAGCAGCTCTTTATCGGCGGCTTCCACACCACGGCGGGATCGCTCGGATTGATCACGCTGCATCTCGCGAAAAACCCGGATCTGCAGCGTGAACTCAGGTCAAGACCGGATCGTATCAAGAGCCGCGTGAATGAACTGATGCGGCGTTTTTCCTTGGTCGGGATCCCGCGCACTGCAATCCGCGCCTGCACACTTGCCGGCCAGGAAATCCGCGAAGGTGATGCGGTCTATCTGCCGCTCGTGCTGTTCAACTTTGATGAGCAGCTGTATCCGTCCCCATTGGATGTGAATTTTGAACGCAGATCCGTTCCGCATGTGTCTTTCGGCCGTGGCATTCACAAATGCCCTGGGCAGGCACTCGGCATGACCGAGATTGCACTGGCGCTCGAGGCGTGGCTCGCGCGAATTCCGGAGTTTCGGCTGGATGACGCGGCCCGGATTCGCATCAAGGGCGGCAGCGTTGGCGGGGTCGAAAACCTGCAGCTACGCTGGGATTGATCACCAGCATCCGAAATAAAATCGTTGGCGAGAAATCAGTACAGAAAGCAGAAGAAAAACCGGAGAAAAAGCAGTGATGAACCACCCCTTCATGCGTTACCCCATCGAACAGTACGCCTACTACGTACCTGACATTGATGCCGCCTGCGCGAAGTGGGCACAGATGTTCGGAGCGGGTCCGTTTTTCATGGACCGCCACTTCTTTTCCAAGGAACGACCAGGTTTTGTGGAAACGTATCGTGGTGCGCCTTCACACCCGGACCTCACCTATGCGTGGGGCCAGTGCGGCCCGGACCATCACATCCAGCTCATCGAACAACATGACGACACACCGTCGATCTACCGCGATATGTACACCCGCAATCAGACCGGATTGCATCACATCGCGATCTGTTTGCCGGATGTAGGTGTAGAGAAAGCGCGCTTCGAGGCGGCAGGTTATCCGCCGGTCACTGAAATTGCTGTCGGTGGTCGCCTGGTAGTGTCTTATGTTGACGCGCGCGCGCTGCTTGGCTGTTTCGTTGAGCTGTACACGGAGAACCCCAACTCGAGACGCAATTTCAACGAATGGAAGGCGGCCCACTATGCCTGGGATGGCAAGACTGAACTGATCCGCAAAACCAACTGGTAAGCAGTACGAGGAAATCAGCTCTTGAGTCATCGGCTAACAATGAAAAACACCTGCACCGGTATGTGTCGCGTGATAGGTGGGCCTGTGCCCGCCACTGGCCGCACCACCCACTCGCACTATGTCTATGTGGTGAAGGTGAAAGGTGGCAAGGTGGCCGCCATGACCAAGATCTGGAATTCCGGTTTTGCTTTGCGTGAACTCGGCTGGAGCTGAAAGGAGATCGCATGCAGATCAGTACAGCGGACTGGCGTAAGCGGTGTGCGGCGGATGGTGAGTTTCGTGAGGCGGCCCGATTCTGGTCAGGTGGTCTTGTGTTGCGCATCGGAGCGCAGGCGGTTTCGCTGCAGGTCCATGCGGGTGAGGTCAGTGAAGGAGAACCCGCGCCAAATGTGCGGATGATCGAGTACTCCGGCAGCGAAGCGACCTGGGCGCAGGTGCTGGCAGCCAAACCACCACGCTTTCACAACGATCTGATGGCAAACCTCTCCACGGGGTCAGGGCTCGCTGTCAGTGGCGATCCCCTCATGCATGCGCAGTATTACGGCGCCATCATGCGCGCCGTTGAACTGCTGCGGCCGGTGGTTGCGTCATCGCCGGCATCAAAGGCAAGCGCGGCCGAAACGGAAGGCGAGTTTGATGCACCGCAGGGTCGTTATGTTCACCTGCAACTCGGTGGTCATGATCACCGCGTCTATTTCGAAGAGGCAGGGCAAGGCATCCCGCTCCTGCTGCAGCATACTGCGGGTTGCCATGGCAGCCAATGGCGTCATCTCTTCGAGTGTCGTGACATCACCTCACGGTTTCATCTCATCGCCTATGACCTGCCGATGCATGGCAAGTCGCTGCCGCCGGTGACACGCGAGTGGTGGAGTGAGCCTTATGCGCTCCGCGGAGAGTTCCTTCGCAGTGTACCTCTGGCCCTCTCGCGAGCTCTCGGTCTTGACCGGCCGGTGTTCATGGGTTGTTCCGTCGGAGGCTTGCTGGCGCTCGATCTCGCCCACAAACACGCTGATCAGTTTCGCGCAGTGATCGCCGTCGAGGGCGCGCTGCGCATCGGTGGTGATTTCGCTGCGCTCTTGATGCTCTATCACCCGCAGGTCAGCAATGCGTACAAGGCGCGGCTGATGGATGGGCTCATGGCACCAGCATCGCCACTGGCGCTGCGACGGGAAACGAGTTTCGTCTATGCGAGTGGTTGGCCGCCGGCGTTTCTCGGTGACTTGCAGTACTACATCGAAGAGTTCGATCTGCGAGGTCTCACCAGATCCATCGACACCCGTCGTGTGGGTGTGCATGTGATGTCCGGCGAGTATGATTACAGCGGGCGATCAGAGC
>VGVE01000137.1 GCA_016874135.1 Gammaproteobacteria bacterium
CATGTAATCAATAACGATGAAGCCTTCCATGCGTGCCCGCATGATGACGAGATTCATCAGGTTTCGCGGCCCGGGTGCGGGCTCGGTGTTGTTGTAGGCAGAGATCCCGCCACACAACACCACGCGGGCTTTCATGTTGATGTGGTTGAGCGCGGCTTCGAGGATGTCACCGCCGACGTTGTCGAAGAACACATCGATCCTCTTTGGGCACAGTTCCGCCAGACGGGCGTCGACGTTTTCCGCCTTGTAGTCGATGACCCCGTCAAAGCGCGCCACGTCTTTGAGCCACTTGCACTTGTCCGGTCCGCCGGCAATGCCGATGACACGACATCCCTTGATGCGCGCGATCTGCCCCGCAATCGAGCCTGTGGCGCCCGCTGCACCGGAGACCACCACGGTTTCCCCGGCCTTGGGTGCACCCAGATCCAGCAAGCCGAAGTATGCAGTCAGCCCGGTAACGCCGAGAACAGACATCATCATTTCCGGTGGAATGCCTGGCGGAACCTTGCTCAAACCCATCAGGCCCTGATCCGGGCGTGTGACCAGAAAGTCCTGCCATCCTCCCGTCGTCTGTACCAGGTCGCCGCGGTTGAAGCCGGGATTATTCGATTCCATCACCTGGCCGATGCTGCCGGCGCGCATGACCTCGCCGATTTTCACGGGAGGCACATAACTTTCTCGATCCTCCATCCAGCCGCGCTGGGTTGGATCGAAAGATAGCCACAAATTGCGTACGAGCACTTCGCCGTCACCCGGCACAGGGATCGGGGTCTCGCCGTATTCAAAGTTATCCCGAGTGACCATTCCGAAAGGCCGTTTTTTCAGCAACCACTGACGATTGGTATTCATGACTACTCCTGAAGTTGGATTGCAGGTTAACACTGCAATCCAACTTCTTTAACATGACCGAACTCCTTTGCAAGGCAACACCATGAACCCGGTATTCGCAGGTGCGCATCAACTCGCAGCGATGATCCATCGTGGGGAAATCGGCTGTGAGGAGCTGCTGCAACTCTTCCTCCAGCGGATCGACCGGTTCAACCCCGGATTGAATGCCGTCATCGTCGATATGCGTGATCAAGCACTCGCCGAAGCCCGCCGCATGGATGAACAACGCCGTAAAGGGAGCGCGCGGGGTGAGCTCTTTGGTGTGCCGATGACCATCAAGGAGTCGTACAACGTTGCCGGCACGCCAACGACGTGGGGCAATCCCGACTGGAAAAACAACATCACGCACGAAGATGCCGAAGCTGTGAAAAAGCTCAAGTCCATCGGCGTGAACCTGCATGGCAAGACCAACGTGCCTCTCGCACTCGCGGATTTCCAAAGCTACAACGACGTCTACGGCACCACCCACAATCCCTATGACCGGACAAGAACGCCCGGTGGATCGTCCGGAGGTTCTGCGGTCGCGCTGGCCGCGGGCTTTACCGGCATCGAAGCCGGCTCCGACATCGGCGGCTCCATTCGTAACCCGGCCCACTTCTGCGGCGTATTCGGCCACAAACCCACATGGAACCTCTGCTGGTCCCGCGGCCACAGCGCACCGGGCGATCACCGCACCTCTCCGGACATCGCAGTGATCGGCCCGTTGGGACGAACGGCGCGAGACCTGGACATTGCACTGCGTGCCATGGCGGGACCTGATGACATTGCGGCCAGGGGCTTTTCCCTCAATCTGCCGATACTCGGTGCCAGAAAACTCTCTGATCTGCGCGTTGCAGTCTGGGCTGATGATGAGTTCTGCCCCGTAAGCCGGGAGGTCCGAAGCCGCGTCGAAGCCGTGGGCAACGCACTACGCGACCGAGGTGCCCAGGTGGACTTCACTACTCGCCCGGCACTGACCAGCGCTGACACGCATGAAACCTATCAACGACTGCTGCAGGCGACACTCGCCTCGCGCACACCCGATGAGCAGTTCGATGGCCTCGTGAAACAGGCTGGCAAGTACGCCGTTGATGATCACAGTGAAGCCGCGAACGTCTTCCGTCAGCAAACGGCGCGGTTCCGTGACTGGGCCGGTGCCAATGAAGACCGGCAGCAATTGAGGTGGCGCTGGCACGAGTTCTTTCAGAACTACGACGTGGTGCTGGCGCCGGTTACGCCGACCGTCGCGTTTCCGCAGGACCAACGCAAGTTCTCTGAACGGACATTGCGAGTCGACAACGTCGAGATCCCCTACTTCAAGCAAGTGTTCTGGGCCGGGATTTCAGGTGTTGTCTATCTACCATCAACCGTCATTCCGACCGGGCTGAATTCACAGGGTTTGCCCATTGGCGTGCAAATTATCGGGCCTGAGTACGGCGATCTGATCACCATCGGTGTCGCCGATGCGCTCGAGCAGGATGGCTTCCGCTTTGTGCCGCCGCCGGCCTTGATCGCCTGAAAACCGCTGAACCGATGCAGTGACCACCGCAATCGCACATCCGAACATTGCGCTGATCAAGTACTGGGGCAAGGCACCTGGGCCCCTCAACATTCCCGCATCACCGTCGCTCTCAATCACGCTGGATCAGCTGACAACTACAACCAGCGTCACCACACAGAGCCATGACCGCTTCGTTCTCAATGGGATGGAAGCTGATGATCCCAAGGTCGCCGCCTGGCTGACAAACCTGCGCACACACCTGGACATCCCTGGCCTCTCGATTGAGACCACCAACAACTTCCCGACAGGCGCTGGCCTCGCGTCATCCGCTTCGGGGTTTGCCGCGCTGATCACGGCCATCAACGCGCATTGCAAACTCGGTCTCGATGCCACCGCCTGCAGTTCCCTGGCGCGACAAGGCTCAGGCTCCGCAGCACGATCGTTGTTCGGCGGGTTCGTAGAGCTGCGCGCTCCGGAGTGGTGCGCAACGCCGTTGTTCGATGCCGCACACTGGCCTCTCAGTGTGATCATCGCCGTAACCGATACCGGCAGAAAAGCCATCAGCTCCTCCGTTGGCATGGAACGTTCACGCACCACGTCCCCCTACTACCCCGCATGGATCACCCAAACCGGCGTACTGTTCGACGAAGCGAGGGAAGCGATCCGGTTGCGGAATTTTTCCGTGCTCACCCGGTTATCCGAAAGAAGCACGCTCGACATGCACGCGCTGATGCTCTCCAGTCAGCCCCCCCTCCTCTACTGGAATGGCGTCAGCGTTGCGCTCATGCATCGAATCACTGCGCTACGCGAGTCCGGCGTCCCGGTGTTTTTCACCATCGATGCCGGGCCACAGATCAAGGCGGTCTGCCTGCCTGAAGCAATGGACGTGGTGGAATCCGCACTCCGTGAGGTCGATGGAGTGCGGCAACTGGTGAGAACGAAGCTCGGCAGCGGAGCGCGGGTGGTGAATGACTGACTGGGTTACTGGGTATGTAGAAGCGTCAGCGCCGGGAAAGCTGGTCCTCTGGGGTGAATACGCCGTACTCGCCGGCGTTCCTGCCGCCGTAATGGCGGTGAACCGGTTCGCGACGTGCACAATCAAGGCTCGTGACGAAGGAACGCTGTTATCTGCAGCCGGCTTTGATATGCCAACGGTTGAGATCAGGCACCTCCGCGCCGGCGTAGTTCCCATAAAAGAAGCTCCTATAGAAGAAGTTCCCAAAGAAGCCGGTTTGTTTCTCGCTGCAGCCTCCGCGCTACAAAGTGGTTCACCCGCTAACATCCACATTCATATCGACACCTCGCAATTTCAGCGAAACGGCCAAAAACTCGGCATCGGCTCGAGTGCGGCGGCACTGGCGGCTTGTTATGGTGCGCTGGCTGGCCTGATGAACGAACCTGCAGAGCTCTCGCGGGCTATCGCAGCGCATCAACGGTTTCAAGGCAGCGGCAGCGGTCTCGACGTGGCTGCAGCGATGCTGGGGGGAACCATCCGGTTCCAGAAAGGAGAAGCAGAAGCGATAGAGCTGCCTCAGGCACTCCAGCTCGACTTCATCTTCACCGGCGAGAGCGCCTCCACCGGCAAGAAGCTCGGCAGCTTCAGCGCCTGGCGTGAGCGGGGCCATACTGTACCCCTCGACATGCTGGCGCTGGCGAGTCATGCGCTGTTCGAACACGCTGATGACCCCGACGCCTGGCATCGTTACATCGATGCGCTGCGGCATCTCGATCTAGCCGCAGGGCTCGGGATCTTCGGTAGGCACCACAACATCCTCTGCGAACTGGCAGACGACTTCGGGCTGCTGTACAAACCCAGCGGCGCAGGCGGTGGCGATACCGGCGTGGTGATCGGTTTCGAACACGACGGCAGCAGCGGTCGCATCACGGCGTTCACTGAAGCCGCCCGTCAGCGTGGTTACGCACCGCTCGACATTGCAGGAACTACTCATGGCCTCGAATGCCGGAAATAGCGGCTCACGCATCCCCGACTTTTTCAGACTCTCGGTACTCGAGCGCATTCAAGCGCTGGAAGCTCGGGGGCTGATCGAAGCGGCAGATGCACGCAAGCTGCTGTCAGGCAGCAGCACGCTCAAGGTGAACACCGCCGACCGCATGATCGAAAACGTCATCGGCGTGCACGGCCTGCCCTTTGGCGTTGCTCTCAACTTCCTGATCAACAACCGCGATACCGTCGTGCCGCTAGTGGTCGAAGAGCCCTCCATCGTCGCGGGTTTATCTGGCGCTGCGCGCCTCGCCCGCGCCGGTGGCGGTTTTATTTGCAATGCACCGGATCCCGTTCTTTCTGGTCAAGTGCAGATCGTCGGCATCGAAAATCCTGCAAAAGCCTCCGCCAGCCTACTCGCGGCCCGTGACCAGATCCTCGCTGAAGCGAACCGCCTGCACCCCAACATGGTGAAACGGGGCGGCGGTGCGCTCGATGTCTCAGTGGATGTGCTCAGTGCACAGGAGACAGGTGGGGACATGGTGGTACTTTACCTGCACGTCGATACCCGCGATGCGATGGGTGCCAATCTCCTCAACACGATGTGTGAAGGCATCGCACCGTTGGTCGCATCGATCACCGGTGGTCGCACCCACCTGCGAATTCTCTCCAACCTGAGCGATCGTTCAATCGTTATGGCATCGGTCCGATTCCCGCTGGACTCTCTGGAAACAAAAGGGTTCAGTGGCGAGCAGGTGCGTGATGGCGTCGTTCTCGCCAACGACCTTGCACTGGCTGATCCTTATCGCGCAGCCACCCACAACAAAGGCATCATGAATGGCGTCGATGCCCTCGCCATCGCCACCGGCAACGACTGGCGCGCCATTGAAGCTGCGGCCCACGCCTACGCCGCACGTGACGGACGCTATCGGGGTCTCACCCGCTGGTACTGCACCCCAGACGGCGATCTCGCTGGCGAAATCAAAATTCCAATGAAGGTGGGCACTGTCGGCGGCTCCCTCGAAACCAATCCCATGGTTCGTATCAGCCACCACCTGCTCGGCTCACCCTCAGCGCCGGAGCTCGCCGGGATCATGGGTGTGGTGGGTCTTGCCCAGAACTTCGCGGCATTACGATCACTCAGCACACGCGGCATTCAGGCCAATCACATGAAGCTGCACGCCCGCAGCGTGGCGAGCACGGCAGGCGTACCGGACCATCTTTTTGACAAGGTCGTCGATGCCCTCGTCGGCAGCGGCGAAATCAAGGTGTGGAAGGCAGAGGCGCTCGTCGCCGAGATTGGGGCGAAATCCGAGGCTAAGCTCGCCGCAGAGTCCTCTCGGGTATCTGCCTATGGCAAGGTGATTCTGCTTGGCGAACATGCCGTCGTGTATGGCCAGCCTGCCTTCGCAGTACCGCTGCCGATTGCCATCGAGGCAGAAGCAAGACGGGGTGGCCAAGTCTCGCGACTAATCATCGCCGACTGGAACCACGATGTGGAACTCAAGACGAGTACACCGGGATTTGGTGGCGCACTCTTTCGTGTGATGCAAACACTGATTCCGCAGGGCGACGCCGGAACCATTCGGCTCTTCCCTCACGTGCCACCGGGGATGGGGCTCGGCGGTTCAGCGGCAATGGCGGTCGCTGCGCTTCGCGCCATCAGCGACGCGTGGCATCTCGGCCTCAACAACGACGCCATCAACACCTATGCATTCGAACTCGAAACCGCCGCACACGGCTCGCCGTCCGGTGTCGACAACACCGTGGCGACGTTCGGCCGCGCACTGCGCTTTCAGCGGGGCACAACACCACCGATGTCTTTTGTGGAATTCACGCGGCCACTGTCACTGGTCATTGGTTTATCCGGGGAGCCCGGCAGCACAGCAGCGTCGGTTGCGGCCGTGCGTGCAAGGCACGATCGGGATCCGGCCCGTTATCAGCGTCTCTTCGCCGAAATCGGTTCACTCACCGATGAGGGTATTGCAGCGGCGAATTCGGGTGACGCCCATCATCTTGGTGAACTCTTTAATGTCTGCCACGGGATCTTGAATGCACTGGGACTCTCGACACCGGCTCTCGAATCGATGATCCACATCGCGCGCAGCAACGGTGCCACGGGCGCAAAGCTCACCGGCGGCGGAGGTGGTGGTGCCATGGTGGCACTCGTCGAAGATCAGTCACGGGTTGTGGATGCACTCGGCGAGGCCGGCTTCTCCGCCTTCGCCGTCACGATTCACTCAGCGGTGTAACTTGGTCGCGCAGCAATCACCGCATGCCAACGTGCAATGTTGGGTGCGTCTGGCAGCGGAACCACTTTCACCCGCTTTGCAAAGTCCCACGCCACCACGAAAGTGATGTCCGCAATGCTGAACCGGTCACCGGCAAGGTAAGGTGACTTCGCGAGCTGTTCATCAAACATGCCCACAAAGTCTGCTGCGGTCTGGGCGGAGACTTCACCCCACTCTTTGACGCAGGTTTCCCGGTCCTTGAAAAATCCGGTGATGTTGCGAAACGCTGCGGCGACGCTCGCCATGAAGTTGAGTTCAGAACGCCGGCTCCACATCTCAATTGTCGCCGCTTCGATTCCTGGCTCACCGAAAAGTCGCGGCTCTGGACTGAGCCAGTCGAGGTAGCGACAGATCGCCACTGATTCAGCCAGAAACGTCCCGTCGTCCAATTCCAGCACGGGTACACGCCCGGAAGGGTTTTTGCCAAGGTAGTCAGCCTTGCGGTTCTCACCGCCACGAATGTCGACCGGAACGCGCTGGCAGTCGATACCTTTTTCGGCCATGAAGATGTGCACCCGCCGGGCATTGGGTGACGGTGCTTCGTAGAGTCGCATGCAAATTACTCCAGGCGGATGTGGGAAACGTCCGGGGCTGGTGGCGGTGGAGGTAATAGCTTCGACATGCGTTCACCCGGTGCGGCAAGGTCGAATTCTGTATCCAGAATCATCGCAGGGTCATCTTCTGACCGAGGCATACCGAGTGTCGCCCCTGGTTCGGCCAGATCAAAATCCGCGTCTACGACAAGGGGCTCGATCACGCCTTCGAGGTCTTCACCCAAGCGACTGCCAACGGGAAGTATTTCAAGGTCGGGCGCATCGATACTGGCGGGGTCGTAGCGTTCGCCGGCGGACTGAAACGCGAGTTGTTTCGCCAGCGCCAGATGCGACGTATCAATCGTATTTTCGGGATATACCTTGCGCTGCGCCGGCTCGAGCAGGTCAGTGCCGGCCGGCAACACTTCCCACACATCCGCTGTTCCAGCGCGGCTGGTATTGGGTGAGGTTTGAGCGGCTGCTTTCGCAGGTTGCAGCTCTTCCCCAAGTTGTTCCGTTGCGGAAATCGGTACAACCCGCAATCGTACGCCAGCCTTCTTGAACGCCGACTGGAATTTCACCGTCGTCTCCGCGTCGGCGGACTTTCGCACCACCACGGCGGTACCGGCAAACAACGCCTGGATGCGGGCATCATCAAGCTTCAATGCCGGCGCGAGGCGCTTGCAAACCACCGCTGGATGTTGGCCCTCGATGACTTCGCCTTTGAAGATAAGCTGATGTGTCGCGGTCACGCTGTTTCCCGTGCCGTTTCGATTCCATACGACAGACCCTTCCACCTGCGTGGAAAGCCCTGAATAATCCCATTAGACCACGAGGATACTGGGAGACTGTTCATGGGTACACCGGCACGTATTGTTGTCCTTCCGCAAACTACGTCACACCTTCGCATCGAAGACCTCACCTTGCCTGATCCCGGGCCGACCCAGGTCGTCGTCAAACAGTTTGCATCCGGCATCTGTCACTCC
>VGVE01000138.1 GCA_016874135.1 Gammaproteobacteria bacterium
GCTCTTCGCGCACTTTCTGCATGAACGGTGAGAGGTAGCCGCCCACACAGGCGTCCACGTGCAACCAGATGCTGCGCTCTGCAGCGAGCCGTGAAAGTTCAGGAATCGGATCAATCACCCCGTAAGGGAAACACGGGGCCGACCCGACCACCATGATGGTGCGGCTGTCGATGACTACTGCCATGCCCTCCACGTCCGCCGTGAAATCAGCCTTCAATGGCACCCGAACGATCTCAAGCCCCATCAGGTGCGCGCCCTTGTTAAAGGCGGGGTGCGCCGAATAAGGCACCACGATCTTGGGTTTACCGAGTACCGGTCGATGACGCTGGTTCCAGTCCCGACAGGACTTCAGTGCCAACAAAATGCTCTCGGTGCCACCCGACGTCATGCTGCCAGCAGCACCTTCAGGCGCATTTTGCAGGGAGAGTGCGATGTCGACGACCTCCTGCTCCATACGCTTGAGACTGGGAAAGGCGGCTGGACCGAGGCCGTTTTCGGCGATAAAGAGCCCATAGGCGTCATGCGCCACCTGCATCACGTCCTCACCGCTGTTGAAGACATAAACCGCAGCCCGTCCTTCACGCCACTTCACATCCCGGGAGCCGGACCGGATCAGGTCGGTTTCAAGTGAAGCCCACGGCGTTCCTTTGTCAGGCAGTGATTTGCGCACGATCCACTCCGAATGAGTCACTTCAACTGAAGTCTGTCACGCTACAATCCACCGGCACAATCCACCAATCGATCGAAGATTCAGCAATATCTGACGCGATGAATCCTTTCAGCAAACGCGATCTGCCCGCCATCGAACGGCTGCTGGCTGCTCCGGAACTGGCGCAGCTCGTCTCAGTGCATGGCCAGGAGACGGTGAAGTCCGCACTGCGAGAATTGCAGGCAGAGGTGCGCGCCGGCAGTGACGTACCCGCATGGGCCGTGAGCGCGTCCGGTTACGCGGCTCTTTTACGGAACCGTTGGGCGTCCCAAGGTTACCGCCCCGTCTTTAACCTGACCGGCACGATCATCCATACGAATCTCGGGCGCGCATTGCTAGACCGACGGCTCTGGCGGGACGTAGAACCCCTCGTAACACGGCCGATGAATCTGGAGTTCGATCTCGAGTCCGGGCAGCGTGGCCATCGGGATTCGCACGTGGCCGAGCGACTCTCGCGCCTCTGTGGTGCGGAGGCGGCGACCGTGGTCAATAACGGCGCCGCGGCGCTCCTGCTCATCCTCAATACGTTTGCACTCAGCAGGAAGGTACCCGTCAGTCGTGGCGAACTCATCGAGATCGGCGGCAGTTTCCGTCTGCCGGAAATCATGGCGCGTTCAGGTGCCTCGCTGATCGAGGTGGGTACGACTAATCGCACCCGTATCGCTGATTTTGCGAAGGTCGTAGGCGAATCGGCGCTCTTGCTCAAGGTGCATCCCTCCAACTACCACATTGAGGGGTTTACGGAATCCGCAACCAACCGCGACATGGCAGAGCTTGCGAAAAGAAACAGCATTCCGTTTGTTGTGGATCTCGGCAGCGGCGCGTTGATTGATCTCACCCGCTATGGTCTGCCGCATGAACCCACCCCCTACGAAGTTTTGAACGAAGGCGCAGACCTTGTGAGTTTCAGCGGCGACAAGCTGCTCGGCAGCATCCAGGCGGGTCTCATCGTCGGAAGTCGCGATCTGATTGATGCGCTCGACAAGAACCCGCTCAAACGGGCGCTGCGTTGTGACAAGGTCACACTGACACTGTTGGATGCCACCTTGCACGCCTACGAAGCGCCCGATTCACTGCCGGAACGTCTGCCTCTGCTGCGCACGCTGACCTTACCCATGCCGACGCTCACGACACGTGCTGAAGCCGTCGTAGCCGTGCTCAATCGTGTGCTTCCTGACGCCTGCATATCCATTGAGAACGCATCCGCCCAGATCGGCAGTGGCTCATTGCCGGATCAAACGCTGCCAAGTCTCTGCGTGCGGATAGAAACCGTTTCGCTCGACGCGCTGGCGACGAACTTGCGCAAACTCTCAGTACCCGTGATCAGCCGCATTCACAAAGACGCGCTGTGGCTCGATATGCGCGGTGCCGATCCCCTGGATGAGCTGCTCACGGTTCTGGGCACGCTGAATCACCGATGATTGTTACGCTGGCTGGCCATGTGGATCACGGCAAGACGAGCCTTGTGCGGGCATTGACCGGGGTTGATACCGACAGCACGGCGGAAGAAAAGGCACGTGGTCTCACCATCGATATCGGTTTCGCCTACATCAACGATGCCGGACTCGGGTTCGTGGACGTTCCGGGGCACCACCGCTTCATCCACAACATGGTGGCTGGTGTCGCCTCTCAACAATATGCCCTGCTGGTGGTTGCCGCCGATGATGGCCCGATGCCGCAAACCCGAGAGCACCTGCAGATTCTTTCCCTGCTGGGAGTTTCCAAAGGCGTGATCGCACTGACCAAAATCGATCGGGTGGAGCCCGAGCAGGTCGCCATGGCCAATGAGCAGATCCGTTCGCTTGTCGCTGGAAGTTTTCTCGAACAGGCGACCATCCTGCCTGTTTCGAGTCAACGCGGCGACAACATCGATACTCTGCGTCAGCATCTGCAGACGCAGGCACAGCGACACGCACAGGCCAACGCACGGGATGCGCGCACCTTTCGTCTGCCGATCGACCGCAGTTTCAACATCCGCGGTAGCGGCACCATCGTCACCGGAACCACATTGTCGGGTGTCGTCAACGTCGATCAGACACTGCACGTCTTTCCCGGCGGTCAACCGGTTCGGGTGCGGTCCATTCGTGCCGATAACCGCAAGAACTCTGTCGTCAGCCCAGGGGCCCGCACTGCCCTCAACGTGTCAGGCATTGAAGTGGAAGACGTGCCTCGGGGCAGCTGGATCGCTGCGGATCTGTCACCGGCGTCGACGCATCTGACGATTCGCCTCCGTTTCCTTGAGGACTATCCGCGCAAACTCAAAGCCTGGACGCCGGTGCACGTGTACCACGCGACCACGCACGTCACCGCCCGACTCGGTTTGCTAACGGAATCATCACTTGCGCCAGGAGAGACAACGCTCGCGGACCTGGTCTGTGACAGCCCACTGCTCGTATGTGCCGGTGATCGAATCCTGCTGCGCGATCACGGTATGGATCGAACGCTCGGCGGCGGTACAGTGATCGATAACCAGCCACCCGCTGAACGTCGACGCAAGGCACAGCGCCTGCAACGGCTCGCCGCGCTGGACATTCCGGAACCGGGGGACGCTTTCCGTTCCCTCCTCGATCTCGGACCTGTGCACTTCCGGTCGTTTGCTGCCTTTGTAGGCTTGCCACCGCAGGCACCAGTACCTTCTCTCGACACCCAGCTCGTGACTGTCGGTGAAGAAACCCTGCTCGCGTCCACCTGGAAAGGTTGGCAGGACCGCATCCTCGCCACCATCGAAGCAACACTTGCTGCTGACAGCCAGGTGACCGGGCTGCGTGAAAATCAGTTGCCAGCAGAAATTCCAATCCGTTTCAGGGCTGAGCTACTGCGAGGCCTTGTTGCGGCGAAACGCCTCACCCAGACTAGCGGCGCGTTCCATCCCCCGCGTCATACGGCGAGTTTGAGCCCGGCGCAACTCTCGCTTCTGAATCGGCTTAAGCCGATGCTCGACTCAAAACAACCCGCCAGCGTGGGCGACCTCGGCAAATCACTCGGACGGCCGCTTGCACAACTATCACGTGAACTCGATGCACTTGCGCGGCTCGGCGCGCTGGTGCGGGTGAGCGAACACCGTTATTTCCTGCCGCAGGTGATCGATCAGCTGGCGGCAATGGCAACAGATCTCGACAAAAAAAAGGGTGCGTTCAATGCGCGGGACTTCCGCGACGCATCAGGCGTCGGGCGCAATACCGCCATCGAGATCCTGGAGTACTTTGATCACCTCGGATTGACCCGGCGGCAAGGTGATGAACGCCGGGTATTCGGCGCCTGGAAGAACAAAGGTTCAGCCTGACCCTGCCCCTCAGAGTTTCCGTTCGGCGGCTGAACCGTCGCGAATCGCCTTGAACTACGACCCTTCTTTCCAGCGCGACCAGTGACCAGAATTCTAGTTCTCGCGGCCAAGGGAGTAGAGCTCTTCTAGGTCATTCAACATACCACGAAGATCCATATCGTCTGACCACTCATCCACAGGCCAAAGGTCGCGAGTGCTGTCACTTCTACATCACCGACCAAGGTCGCATGTCATCAGGAATTCGCGGCACCCGGAGCACCACTCTCCACCAGCGCCTGAGAGTGCACTGCCCACTCGAAGTCCGCCATCATCTTTTCATGGCGACGCTCCACGCGACCGCGCAGGCGCGGATCCGTAAAGATGAATAGCCGGTTCGCGCGAATGGCTTCGAGCACCAAGCGCCCGACGATGTTCGGATCGAGCCCTTGGCGAATTCCTTCGGCTGTTACGTCGCGCGCGACGGTAGACACCTGCGGGCCATACTGCGTACCCCGATTGCGAGGGGATTCGAAGATGTTGGTGGCCACCCCACCAGGACAGAGTACGGATGCGCCGTAGCCGCCTTCACGGCCTTCCTGACGGATCACCTCCGTCAGACCAACCACCGCATACTTAGTGGAGTTGTAAGGCGACCAGGAAGCCATCGCTCCCAGGACACCGGCCATCGACGACGTGTTGACGATATGCCCGCCTTCACCCTGAGACTTGATCAAGGGAATGAAGGCCTGGCAGCCGTGGATCACACCGAGAAAATTCACCCCGATGAGCCAGTTCCAGTCACCCTCCGTGCAGTCCTCGATGTTGCCACCACTGGACACTCCGGCGTTGTTGCAGACGATGTGGACCTTGCCGAATGCGGCGAGTGTAGCCTGTGCCGCATCCATTACCGAACGACGCTGCGCGACGTCGACGGTTACCGCCGATACATCTCCGGCTCGGGTTGGGGGTAGCTCGGCACGAAGTGCAGCCACAGTACGGTTCAGCGCTCTCTGTTCGATGTCGGCCAGCATGACCTTCATGCCGGCACCTAGAAACGCGCGGGTCATACCGAGACCGATGCCGCTCGCCGCGCCGGTAACAAAGGCGACACGCCCTTCCATCGGATCCATACACCCTCACACAGATGCAATTCACGTGAGCCGAGTCTACTGTCTCACACCAATCCAGCAGAACCCCGAACGTCATGTTGCACCTGTTGACCGCCCTCGCCTTCAACCTCGTACCGCTCGCCGGCGTGCTGTACTTCGGCTGGTCGGCGGGTGCGGTGTTGGCGTTGTACTGGTTCGAGAGTCTTTTCGGTCACTTCGGCGCGATGCTCAAGATCAAGCTGCACGCTGCCACGAGAAAACGTGGCCACACCCACTACAAGCCCTCCGGCGAAAAATGAAGACGGGTGGCAGCTACTTCAGCCACTACAGCACCATCGCCCTGATCTTCACCTTTGCGCACGGTTTCTTCCTCGGAATCATCCTCTTGATACTCTCCATCAACCGGCCGGATCTGCTGGCTTTTCACGTGCGCTTCGACGATTTGTTGATGGGCATCATGGTGATCGGAGGCCTCGCCGTGGCGGATCTCCTGATCGACCTGCCAACCCTGCGCCAGAAGTCTTTCCTTTGGCTCGAGATCCACACTGGCAAACGCCTCGCCCAGGTGCTGGTGATGCACCTCACACTGATCTTCGGCATGGGCGCCATGGCCTGGCTCGAACCCGAAATGGCCCTGCTTTACGTGCTGATCGCACTCAAGACACTCATAGATGCGTTGACGCGCGCCTCAAACGAGGACATGAAAGTCGAAGAAGGCTTCGATGCCCCGGTGCCGACTTGGCTTCGATGGCTGGATAAGTACCTGCCCGACAAACCGGACCAGAAAGGGAAAAAGAAAGAGACCCTCGACGAATACTGGAAGTGGTCAGACCAGGACGAGCTTCACCGCCGTAAACAACACGAGACCATCATCGGCGGTTGATTGTGCCGGATTCATAGAACCACCCGATGTGCCTGACAAGTGATTGAAGACCTGAGATTATCCGCTGTGGAAGAGCATCGTCTCCGGTGGGGCGCGCGGCCTTCAAAGCCGTTGGGGTGCGTTAACGTGCCTGGTGGGTTCGACTCCTGCCTCTTCCGCCACATCTAGTAGATAGTCCGTTGTTTTATAAGTATTTATTGCAATTCAGCTTACTTCGATCCCCCAATTAGTCCCCCCAATTGCAGAAGCGTCCTCCTGAATTCTTCGCGAACTCAACGGCGTCTTCCGCCAGACCGACCCCCTCACTGATCCCCAACTCATCGGCCAAAGACCCAATCCGCCGACGGATCGCCGCTGCTGTTTACGTTAATTCACGTAAATAGCCTAATTTCGCCTTGATTTCTGCTCAGATAAGGTTTTTTGTTAAAGAACGATTCTAGGAATCGGAGGAAGCGTGATGGTTAGGTCTATTCTTTTCATCATGACAGTCTTCGCATTTACCCAAACCAATGCGGCCTGTCCGTATGATCCAAACTGCCTTAGCAATCCGTACGGGGCAGGAAGTCCCTACAAAGCTGACGGTCTGATGAATCCGTATAGCCAATACGGCAGCCCATACAGCAACAAGTCATGGCGAAACCCCTATGCCACGCAAGCACCCAAACTCTATGACCAAAATGGAAATTATCGGGGCAGGTTAAGTACGAATCCGTATGACCCGGACTCCACTTCTAACCCTTATGGAAGGTATGGAAGTCCGTACTCCACTGACAGCATCAACAATCCATATGGGGCAGGAAGCCCGTATAGCAGCGATCAAATTTTCGTTTATCCGGACGAATAAAACACAGACGCCAGCGCTCCACTGTTCTAACGTGAGCCTGCCCGTGGGTGCCTGGCTTGGATGCTGCCTAAAAGGAATGGCTTACGATCGGGCACCCCATCGATGCTCAACAATCGGCTACCCACGCATCCGGCGAGTCGGATCGAGGAACTGTTGCCGCATCGATGGAAGACAACATCGGACTCGTCGCAATTCGTCAACGAATTAGAGAGAAGATGGGTTGCCCGGACGCTTACCACCTTCCGTCAGCTCGTAAGTGTCCATGTGTCCGCCTCATTACGCGGACACCAGCATCCTTAGATCCCCTGTGGCAGGGTAGATGTGTTCGCCAGACGGATACTCTCAACCAATGTTCAGGATAGGCTCTCTAGGTGGTTGCTGACAGGCCGACCCATACGTACACCCTAAAACGAAACCAATTTCGTAGCCACTCCCGGTATTTGGTCGTCCCATGATCTCGACTGATTAAGCAGTGAAACATTGAACAAGCCGGCGATCCAAGACACGAACATCCCGATCATTGAGAAGAGCGATATAAGTCCATGCCACAGACCGAAAAAGAACCCATATGGGTCCGATGAATACGGCGCGTCCCATGAACGATCACCGTAGTGGCTTGCGCATCCAGCATCTCCCACTTCTCTGACAGACACCACCGCAAAACGGGTAACTGTCAGATCAAATCTGAACTACTACACTTCAGTTCTTGTTCGCTCACCCAAAAAGTTTTCCGTCTGACCCTGCTCCGCAATACTTTTTTATTCTTTTACGTGCCGCAGATTGAGATTGAGTCGTCAGGGGAGGTTTTTACCGACTACTGCCAACCTTTACTCGGTCTTAGGCTTCCAAGCAGCTAATCTTCTTTGTGCTTCCGCGATTTGCTCGCGGGTCATTCGTTCTTCAACAATATCTCTGACTTTTCCTGCGTTTTCTTGTCCCTGCGCAGCGGCGAGATTGGACCAGAAATAGGCATCTACATCGTTCCCGGAAACACCTTCGCCTAAGGCGTACATCACTCCCAAGGCCCCCTGTGCTTCCGCAAGCCCTTGCTCTGCGGCTCGCCGAAACCACGCCACCGCTTCAGCATCGTTCTTGGGAACACCTTCGCCTAAGGCGTACATCACTTTACCTTGGCTCCTCAGCCTCGACCGTGATTGGCTCGAAACAAAGGCGATTCTTACCCAGACCAAGATTGTACTTTTTTGGGTTGCAGCGTGCCTGGCGATCGCGGGAGTCATCAAGTCCATTG